>JBJKRX010000019.1:0-36955 GCA_046704425.1 Nitrospirota bacterium | reverse complement strand
TGGTCCGCGGGGACCTGCAGGGCCTCCTGGAGCGGCTGCCACTGGAGCAGGGCCACCATGACGAACCCGGCCCAGCAGGCGCCGAGGCCGAAGGTGGGCGCGGCAAGATCGAAGTAGGCGAGCGCTGAGGTGCAGTCCACCGGGCCCAGGCCGTAGGCCTTGGGCGCGTGGGCCATGACGAGCGCCGGCGCCTCGCGCGTCACCCCGTCGAACCCCAGCTTCCATCCTGCCACGATGCGGTCGAGGCGGTAGTTCAAGGCGAAGGGGGCCTTGGCCTTGACCAGCTCCCGCATGTGATCCACGACCATGCCCGCGATCTTCCTCACCTCGTCCCGGGAATTGACCACGAGCCAGCTCACGAGCTGGCTGTTCCCTCCCGTGGGCGCGTATCGCGCAAGATCGATCAGCTTCTGGAGCCTTTCCCGCTCCACCGGCTTGTCCTGGTAGGCGCGGATGGACCTCCGGGAGCGCAGGAACTGCTCGGCCTGGGCCGGCGAGAGCGCGCGCGCTCGGTCGATTGCAGGAAAGTCCTCGTACGGCAGCAACGAATGGGTGAACGCGCCGTGCGGGCAGACCGCGACGCAGTGGCCGCATTGGATGCAGCGCTCCGCTGCGTCGGGCGTGGGCTCGGGCGTCGCAGAACCGTCCCGCAGCGCGATGATCCGCAGGGGGCATTCGGCAACGCAGATGCCGTCGCGCTTGCATTTCTTCTCATCGATCGTAAACAGGGCCATAACTCATCTCCCGCATCTTCAGCGCAGCGGCTTTGCAGAGCCCCGCGTGCCGGACAACGCATGACACGGGAGCTGTTCCGCGCTTTAAAACCGATATCCGATCACCAGGTCTACGATGCTGCCGGTACCAGAGACCTTCCCGTCCACCCAATACCCGTTATTGCTCCATATTTGATAATCGCCGACGAACGACTGGCTCCCCAGTTCAAGCCCGATGAGGAGTTTCCGCCGGGGCAGCTCACAAACTACTTCTGCTCTTTCTCGATCGTCCCCCGGGAGGCATGCTTTACGAAGTACTTTCCCTCCTCATCCGGGATCTGCTCCAGGCTGTTTCGCGCCATGAAGATACCCATGTGCGGGACCTGTTTGATGAAGATGACCTCCCGCGGGTCTGCCGTGACCGTGATCTTGGCCCAGTTTTCGGCCTTCGAATAGATGATGTGCCGGCCGGGGCTCACGAAGAAATAGATATACTGGGAACCCCGGGTATACCCCATCTCCGACGCATCTTCGATATTATCAAGGAACACATTGAAGCGAATGATCGGCCCCACGCCTGAAGGACGCACGACATACACCAAGGCAGACGTGGGCGCCGGCTGCTTGGGCAGCGTGTATCCGGCAATGTCCGCGTCCATCTGCTCCTGGGTCGGCATGGTCGCGCAACCAGCGGTGATGAAGACCAAAACTACCGCCGCAAAAGCGAGTATCCGTGTTTTCTTCATGGTGTAGCTCTCCTTTTTTTCGGGGATCTGCCCTCTTCCCCCCATTCTCTTCCTTTTCCTCGCTTGCAATGAATTGCTGATACGCGCGTCGGCTGGAACACGTTCGCATCCCCTATGCCTGCCCGTATCGCACGCACAAAACGGTCGAACAGCACGGTCGGCTGACGGCGACCGTCCAGGCTCAGGGAGCGAAAGAGGCGCCTGCGCAATCCCCGAGAAAGTTCGAGCTGCAGGCCCGCGCCGGTACGGCAGCGGTTGCAGATGTTCGTTGCTGAGGTCCCCTGCATGCCGGGGCTGCCGTGCGTCCGGGTTTCGAATCCGGCCTCCTGCAGACGGCGCGCCACATGCGGCCGCAGCGCTTCGTCTCCGCCGCCGAGGTAGACGATCGCCGGATCGCTTCCCTCGCCGTGGATCGCGATGCTGGTGTCGCAGGCCCGCACCAGATCCAGGGCCTTGGGTTCGTCGAAATTGGCGCTCGTAATATGGAGCGAGCGGTTGTTGCTCGGCTTGATCCCTTCGAAGAGATAGAAGGAGAGGTCCCTGTCTGCCACGGCCTTTGCGAGCTCGGAGGTCCCGGGCTCGATTGCACCCCCATGGGGCGCCAGGATAAGCAGTCCGGAGCCCCGGTCCGCGCAGTGTACGCGATAATCAACGCCTTCCCGCTCCGCTGCTGTCAGGTGCGCAAATGTGCTGTATCGGTCCTGCATCTTTCCTTCGTGCCCCTCTTTCATCCCTCACCACAGCGGACACGTTCCGCGAAGGGCCGCCTTTCGGGTTACGAATCATCAGCGCTGCGCGCTACTTATCGGGTCCCGCCTCTGCATTCGCAGCCGCCGCAACCGATTTCGCGGCGATGACGGCGTCCCTTCCCTGCTTGCCCAGGTTCAGGTAGCCCTGGAAGACCAGGATGGCCCCGGCACTGCCGCCGGCAACGATCAGGCTGGTGATAAAGATGCCGAGTTGATCCACCGGTGGATTGCCGAGCGGCTGGAATATGACCGCCAGAACATCGAACTGATGAAGCCGGCAGATCGTATAGGCCCCGCACAGCGCGATCAGCCCCTTGAGCCCCGGGATCCGGTTCTCGCGGATCTTCTTCGTCGTATCACCGGGATCCGGCACCTCTTTTGTCGTCAACCGCACGAACCACTCATACTCAAAGATGAACGACAGCCCGCGTTCGAGCAGGGTCGCGATGATCACCAGCTGGGCAAGGGCGCCGGCAACCACGACAAAGGCCTCGTAATTCGCATTCGGATCAGCCATGCAGTCCTCCTCGTTCGAGATCTTCTTTATAGAACGGGTTCGGGGGGTTGCAAGTCGCGGGATTCATCTTCGCCTCCCCCGTCTCCCGCTGGTCATCGTCCGCAGACCCGCTCGATGAGCTGCGGATCGATGACGACGGTGCGCGGCTGCCACGTGGGGTCGAGGCGCCGCATCCCGGCGATGAAGGGCTGCGACGTCTCGAGGAGTTGGGCCGCGGCCTGGCGCAGGAGGTCCACGGTATCCTTGGGCAGAGAGAACGAGGTCGGCAGCGCCTGGAGGCACTGCCGCAGGTGCGCATCGCGGACGTGATCGAAGGAAAGCTCGGCAAAGGTGAACGCGGTGGCGATCGGGTTGTCGATCGGCGCTGCCGCGGGGCAGCGTTGCCCCAGCACCGTATTGCAGGCCGCGACCGTGTCATGGAGCTGCTGCATGTCCCGGAAATGGTCTTTGATCATCTCGGTGCTGTCGAGGGACACGTCGTCCATGGGGCCGTTCAGGGTCACGTCCAGCACCGCGCCGATGCCGGGCGGCGAGCTCTTCTTGTCCCAGTCGGGGTTCTTCGTCGTCTTCGCGTTGGCCGCGATGATCATGAGCGTCTTGAGCTTGGACAGGTTGGCGTACCGCAGGATGCTCCAGGGGCTGTCCGTGGTCGTGACCGCCTCATAGGGTCCGCGCAGGCCGAGGTTGTCCGACAGGCCGCCGTCCAGGAGATGGGCGAAGCGCCGGTCCGAATCGCGGTAGGACTCTGCGGCACGGGCGTCGTAATAGCGCCTGCCGGGATCCCGGTCGTCCTTGAGCGCAGACGTGATCCAGCCGGGGAGCGGGCCGCAGGACTTTTGGTTGTAGATGTCCAGGGTCAGGGGCGCGAAGGCGACCGGGAAGTTCGACGATGCCGCGACCGCGCGGGAGACGTCGACCCGGGACAGGTCGGAGCAGAGCAGATCGAACTGGTCCTGGGTGAACTCGAACTGGTGCGTGATCGCGATGTCGGTGGCGTTCAGCACGAGGAAGGGCACGTGTTTCGTCCGGTTGGCGATGAGATCGGCGAAGGTCTTCCCCTTGAAGATCTCCTTGTTGTAGTATTCGTCGGCCATGTCGATGCGGCTGAAGTTCGGCGAGAGGAATCGGACCCAGTTGTAGGGGTTGAACAGCCTGAGGAAGAGGGCGCGCTGGATGTTCCGGTAGAGGACCGCCCGGGGAAAATCACGGAAGTAGGTGTCCGGGAAGAGCGCATAGTAGGCAGACGCGAAGCTGCCGCCCGACACCGAGGAGATGATCTCCACGTCGTCCAGGAGGCGGTGCTTCGCGCCGGTCCTGTCCGCGTACTCCACGGTGCTCAGCTCCTCCATGAGCCCGAAGGCGAAGGCGGCCGCGCGCGTGCCCCCGCCCGAAAAGGACAGGAGCACGAAGGGCCGGTCCGGGGACGGCATGCCGCGCACGACGCTGTAGCGGTAGCCTGCCTGAGGATCGATGGTCTGCAGCTCGGGATTGTCGTGATAGTGCGCACACCCGCCGAGGAGGAGCGTTGCGGCGATCAGCACCAGGATGCTTCGTCTCAGGAGGCGCATGTGAAGGTCACCTCCTGCGGCAGGATCGGATTCGTGCCGGCGATCACCATCTCCTGCACGGCCCGTCGGCACGTCCTGCCCACGAGGCAGGCCATGGCGATCTCGTGCGTGCCCTCGTTGCATTGGAACACGTGGAGCTTTTCGTCCACCTTGCTGTCTCCCTGGAAGACGCCGTCGATCGACACCTTGCCTTTTCCCGGACACGGGACGCTGAAGAATTCCATGGTTCCTCCTTGTGTTCACCACCCCGGAGATCTCAACTGCACGGCCCCGGCTTCCTGCCTTCGCCCCCCCCTGCTACATCCGCATGCGCGCGAGGAGGGGGATGAGAATTGCCGCAACCAGGGACAACAGCATCAGGCCGATCCCGATGATCGCCATGATCCCCGTGAACTTCCAGAACGATTTCTGGTTTGCCAAAGCGGATTCCATGTCGGTCGCATTGGGACGATCGAGGAAACCGGCGATCGCGGCGGAATAGCGGTACAGGTACAGGATGGGGAGCGAGTAGACGGCGGCCAGCAGGATGTACAGGCTCCCGATAAGGGGCGCGATCCGCTGCTGGTGGTGGAACCTCCCGGCGAGGAAGATCAGGCCCGCCCCGAAAAGCGCCATGAGCGTGTTCATGACGAACCCCAGCACCGCGAGCAGCATGGTCCACGGCCGGGTCGCGCGCATCGATTCGATCATCCCGTCGGTTATTGCCACCCCATTGGCCTGCGCATCGTCTTCCATGATCGTTCCCTCCCGGGATAAGACTGTAGAAACCACACGCGTCGGGCCGTGCAGGGAGCGCCCGCTCACACCTGGAAATTCTTCCTGATCGTCCCCATCAGCTCATCGTGCTCTTCCGGCGTGACCACGCCGTCCTCGTAGATCCGCTCGAGCAGGTTCAGCACCTCGTCCATCTCGGGCGTCTTCTCCACCGGGCACGCAGCCATGAGCCGTTGGAGCTCATAGATCTCCTTGTCCAGCAGCACCCCGTCCGCGACGATCCCCTTGCAGACCCCCCGCAGCTCCGCGAAATAGGCGCTCCCGTCGACCTTCTTTCTTTTCGGGGCAGCGGGCTTGCAGAGCGCGTCCTTCAGTTCTTCCAGGCACTTGGCGACCGGCGTCTTCCTGGAGAAGGCGGCGACGGTGTCGAACCCCACGATGCCGGCTGCGGTGAGCCGGTCCTTGAATATCCGCGAGAAGAGCGCGGCCACCACGTTCACGTCGGTGATGCCCTGGTGCGACCGCTCGTCGCTCAGGTGGAAATGGTCCTTCAGCGTCTCCAACTTGTAGTTTTCGGTCTCGGTGATCACCCGCCGCGCCAGGGTGAGGGCGCAGAAGCCCCGCTTGCCGGTCCGGGGAACGCCCAGGCGCCGGTATTCCGGCTCCAGGACCCGGTTCCAGTCGAAGCCGATATTGTAGGCCACGATCGGCAGGTCCTCGGCGTAGGTATGGAATTTCCAGTGCGCCTTGATCGGGTCCTCCCCGTGCTCGCGCAGATACTCCCTGCTGTACCCGTGCACGGCCTCCGCCGCGGGATCGATCGGGACATCACCGTTTCTTCACCTGATACCGGATGACCGTATAGTACTTGTTCGGATCACCCCGGAAGAGCACGCCGGGCCCCTTTACGTATTCCTCCTCGTGCGGCCCAACGATCACGTAGCCCTGCTTCTTGATGAATTTGAGAAGCCGCTCGACGGTCGGGAGCTCCGCGTCGTAGGGCCCCACGTGCAGGATCTCCGCCGTTTCCCCGTACTTCCAGGTGGCGATCTCGGCCTTCACTCCGTCCGAGGTGTCCTGCTTCGGCAGCGTGGTGACGGAGTCGGGGATCGGGAGACCGAAGACCTCCACCCACTGGTCCCGCGGCGTGGACAGCGGCTTGAGCCACCGCGACCGCGGCGCAGACGGCTCCAAATCACCCACGTCATGCCGCATGTCCAGATAGGTTTTGAAGAGATGCTTGAAGGCCTTACCCCCGACCTTGTTCGGGTCCCCGGTCACGCGGACCTCGAGCATTCTCTGGTCCGGCAGGTTCGTGATGCGCGGGTCCCGCAGGGCCTCGTATTTGCTCAGGTCCGGTCCCTTGCGGAAGAACAGCGCCCCGGAGACAAGCCCGAGACCGGCCAGGATGATGATGACTGCCCAGATGAGATACTTCCTGATCGCGATCGCTTTTTTCATAATCCGCCCCTGCCTCCCTTACGATAGTGAAACCACCTTCCCCATGAAGAGGATCAACCCGGTCTGCCGCTCCCGTATGAAGAAGAGAAAGGGATGATCCACGGTCATCGACGCTGTCGCAACCGGCATCCCGGTTGCGCCCACCCCGATTGCGGTCGCTGCGGCCGCCTCGGTTCCGTGCTCGTCCACGCTGATGAAGGCTTTATGGAACACGTTCTGGACAGAGAGATCGTGCATCCCGTCGATGCCGGAGAGGTCGGCCACACCCGGCTCGAACGCGTCGGTCATACCGAGAGATTTCAAGAGATCGCCCATATTCGACGCCTTGGTAATGGAAAATTTCGGGAGGGCAAGATCCACCTCTTGACCGTTAAGGCTGCCGGTGATCTCGCTCAGGACCGTAGGCGTGAGCGCTGACAGGAAGGAGTCGAAGGCGCCGGTATCGGGCATGACCACGAGCAGGGAAAACTTATCCCCTACGTAGGGGATATCGATTGCCTGGCTGTTGTCGACTGCAGCATAAGATGCCGTAATGATCTGGTGCATGAAGGGAACAGAGATCGTGGAACCGTCCCGGTTGAAGAAGGACTGGTCCGTGGTGGTTGCTTCCGAAAACTGAGACTCCCAGTTCGCCTTGAACCAGACCGCGTTCGTGAGCACCACGCGGGTAAGCGTATCCACGCCGCCCTCGGGGATCACGTCCAGGATCCGGTTGTTTGTCCGGTCCGCGACCCAGGCGTTGATCGCCTGACGCGCGCTCTCCGTAGCATTGATGAAGTCCACCAGGCGCAGCCCTGCCCCATAGTTGACTGCAAGGGTGTCGAGATAGTCCGGGAGGATCGTGAATCCCTCCTGTCCCCAGACCGCGTTTGCCGTCTTGAGGATGGGATACTGCGTGCCCCATTGGTCCGTCGTGCCCGTGGCCTCGGAGGTGACGAGGAGGTCGAGCCTGTTCAGGGCCGGGTTCAGTTGGGCCTGGGGGAGAAAGGACATTGCCTGTTCGATCCCGGAGAGGGTCGTGCCGCCTGCGCCCGGCGCGGCGAGTGCAAAGGCTTCGGTGACGCTGTAGGGCGAGAAGACGACGTTGCTGGTCCCCGACGGATCGATGAGCGGGAAGGCCTTGAGCGCGAAATCCGTGTTCCCGGCCACGACCGCGGCAAGGTCCGCGTCGCTCGCCTGCGGGTTCGTGTCGCGGCTGACGGACGACTGTACCAGCGTGTACGGCGGCGCAGCTGTGCTCTTGGAGTTGCTGCAAGCCGCAACGAGGCAGAGCAGGACAAGCGCCGATATCGCGGAAAACGCATATTTCTTATCGATCATGACCATTCTCCTTTCGCGATCCCGTCAATGGCTGATTTTCTGAACACGGCGCAAGGAAAAAGCACGAAACAGGAAGGAGCAAAACGAGCATATACGGAATGGCGGGTGAATGTCAAGCAAGATATTGATATACGGACACTTTTGCGGAAACTACTAGGGAAAATCACTAGTAGAAATACGAGTAGCAGCAGGTCTTATTGGAAATCAATGAGTTACACCTTTTCCCCGTACATACGGCCTATCCCTGCCTCAGGATCGCCCAAAGCCGGGCCGCGTAAGTCTCGCCTGCCGCGTCGTCCGCGACCAGCTCGATTTCCCCGGGTCCGGACACGCCGAGCCCCAGCTCCACGGCCCTGGCGATCTGCTCCTGGGCAAAGATCCTGCGCTCCATGATCGCCTTGTTGCTCCCCAGGTCCTTCAGGATCGCGAGCCCTGTTGCGTCCACGGCGATCCGGTCTGTCCCCGCGAGGATCACGTCCGCATCCCTGCGCGGGCCCGAGGACGGGCCCTTGTCCGTGAAGGCGGTGATGCCGTCCAGGACGATGAGCGCCGGGCGATAGGCCGTGTTGATCTCGGCGATCATCTTGCGCATGCTCCGGATTAAAACCTTTAACTTCTTTAATCAGCCACAAAAAGCACAAAGGAAAGATAGTGCCTTACGGTGCGTACCGCTGTTTTTATGCACTCTGTGGCCAATCATGTATTTTGAACGAAAAAGGGCATGACGCTCTTTCTTGGATTATGGAGGAGCATCGGCTTCCTGTCAATTGCACTTTTCCCTTGACCCTGCCCGCACGATGCTTATAATGGCCGCTATATGAAGAACTTCCTGCGCCTGATCGTGATCGCCCTGTTCCTGATTGCCCTGCCGCATGCCCTGCCGGCCGCCGAGCGCACCGCTGCGTCCGATCCGGCGGACGCAGCGATCAGCCGGGTGGAGGCCCACTACCGGAACGTCCGGGACCTTACGGCCCACACGGTCCAGAAGAACCACCTGGCGGCCCTGGACAAGACCCAGACCTTCATCGGCGAGCTCCGCATCAAGAAACCGGGCAGGCTCCGGATCGACTATACGAACGGCCAGATCATCCTGATCGATAAAAACGAGGTGCTGTTCTACTCGAAAAAGAACGAACAGGAGATCAAACGGACCTTCACGGACTTGCAGGCCTTGAACATCCCCGTTGCCTTCCTGCTCGGCGCTGCCAGGATCCGCGACGACTTCCTGGTGCGCCTGCCCGACCGCCGTTCGCCCCGGGTCCTGGAGCTCCTGCCCCGGCAAGAGGAAGCGGTCATGCAGAAGCTGCTGCTCCACACGGACCGGACGGGTCGCATCACGCTGCTCACGATCTTCGATCGCATGGGGAACCGGACGGAGATCGCCTTTTCGGCGGTGCGCGAGAACACCGGGATCGCGGACAGCGCCTTTGCCTTCACGCCGCCGAAGGGAACGGAGATCATAGCACAGTAGTCAGGAATCACGAAGCCGGGAGGATTGCATGGCAGCGGAAAATTCGTTCGATGTGGTCTCGAAGATCGACATGGCGGAGGTGACGAATGCGGTCACCCAGACCCTGAAGGAGATCGGGCAGCGGTTCGACTTCAAGGGCAGCAAGTCGGACATCACGCAGGAGAAGGACGGGCTCGTGGTCCTGTCCGACGACGAGTACAAGCTCAAGAGCGTGATCGACATCCTCCGGACCAAACTGGTGAAGCGCGGCGTGCCGGTCAAGAACCTCTCCTTCGGCAAGATCGAGCCGGCGCAGGGGGGGACCGTGCGCCAGCGCGCAACGCTCCAGCAGGGCATCCCCACGGACAAGGCCAAGGAGATCGTGAAGGCCATCAAGGACTCCAAGATCAAGGTGCAGGCCTCGATCCAGGCGGACCAGGTCCGCGTCTCGGGCAAGAACCGCGACGACCTGCAGACGGTCATTCAGCTCCTCAAAGACAAGGATTTCGGCATCGAGCTCCAGTTCACGAACTACCGCAACACCTAGTCCCGGGACGCTTCACCAGGTCGGTCCGCGTCCTTTTTCCGGCACCTGGTCCCGCACTGTTCTCCGGCCGCGCAACAGGCGCCCGCCGCAAGCGCGTCTCTTCCCCGCCGCAAGCACGCAAAAACGCATAACGTATGAATTAACCTTGCATTTTCTTTCCAAACTGATATAATTTTGCAGACCCCCATTAATTTCGAGGAGTATGCATGAGCCTCGTCGGCAGGCTGGAAGACCTGGCGTTACCCGACATCTTCCAAATCATCAGCCTCAGCAAGAAGACCGGCACCTTGATCGTCCGCAGCCGCAAGGGCACCGGCATGGTCGTGTTCAAGAACGGCCAGGTGATCCAGGCGGCGAGCGACAGCATCCGCGACTCGCTCGGCAACATCCTCGTATCCCAGGGCATGCTGGGCGAGGACTCGCTGCAGCGCGCCCTGGCGCTCCAGCAGCGCGAGACGGACAAGCCGCTCGGCATGATCCTGGTCGAGATGGGCGCCGTGTCCGGTCAGACGCTCGAGGGCGTGGTGCGCAAACAGATCGAGGAGATCATCTACGACCTCCTTGCCTGGGAGGAAGGCTTCTTCAACTTCGAACTCGGGGAGATCGCGCCCAAGGACAAGATCGAGATCGACACCCAGGAGTTCCTGCTCAACGCGGGGATCAGCGCGGAATACCTGCTCATGGAAGGGACGCGGATCCTCGACGAGCGCCGCAAGGGGGAGAAGAAGGGCGGTCCGCGGCCCGCGCCGGCCGCACCGGTCCCGCCGGCCGCAACCCCGGCACCGCCGAGACCCGCGGCCCCGCGCCGCGTGAGCTACGAGCCGGCCAAGGAGGAGTTCCGCAACCGGATCGAGAAGGAAGAGCCGCGCCGGGAGCTGACGGCCCTCAAGTCCATGTTCGACGAGCTGCGCTTCCCCACGGCCACCGCCGAGGTGACGCTGCTCATCCTGCGCTACTCCAGCGAGGTGGTGAACCGCGCCGTCCTGTTCATGGTGAAGAAGGACGAGGTGCGCGGCCTGGGACAGTTCGGCATCGAACTGGACGGCAAGTCCCCGGACCAGGTCGTGCGGAACATCAAGATCGCGCTGGACCAGCCGTCGCTCTTCCGGTCGGTCCTCGAGACGCGGCGCAGCTACGTGGGCCCGCTCGAGGCGAACGACAACAACGCCTATCTCACCGCGGAGCTCGGCGGGATACGGCCGTCCACGGTCCTGGCGATCCCGCTCATCGTTGACAACAAGGTCGCCCTGATCGTCTACGGCGACAACCTCCCCGAGCAGAAGCCCATCCACGGCCTGGACACCCTCGAGATCTTCATGAACCAGGCGGGCATGGCGCTCGAAAAGGCGCTGCTCGAAAAGCGGCTCATCGAGCTGCAGAAGGAGAAGTCATGAAAAACGTCCTGATCGTCGAGGATTCCAAGGCCATCCGCTCCATGATCCGCGTAGCGATCGAGGAGGTCGGCGATCTGTTCGTTGTCGAGGCGGGCAACGGTTTCGAGGCCTTGAAGACCCTGCCGACGCGCCGTTTCGACCTCATCGTCACGGACATCAACATGCCGGACATCAACGGCCTGGAGCTCATCGGCTACGTCAAATCCAACGACGCCTACCGGAACATCCCCCTCATCATCGTGAGCACCGAGAAGTCCGAGGAAGACAAGAACCGGGGGCTGTCGCTCGGGGCAGTGGGGTACATCGTCAAGCCCTTTCAGAAGGAAGAGCTGGTCTCGCTCGTGAAACAGGTGCTGGGCGCGTAGCGGGCGGCATTCCCCGCACCCGCGCGCCGGAACGGAACCATGGCCAAGACCGACCGATCGATCAAGGATTTTCTCGCCGAGGCGGAAGACATCCTCGAGACGGCGAACCGCACTCTGCTCGAGCTCGAGTCCGGTCTGTCCGCGGGCAGGCCCGACCCCGACCGCGTGAACGAGCTGTTCCGCGCCGTGCACTCCTTCAAGGGGCTTGCGGGCATGTTCGGGTTGAAAGAGCCGTCGGACCTGGCGCACAAGCTCGAATTCCTCCTGGACGAGCTGCGTCTCGGCAAGGCGACCCTCGGCCGCGAGACCCTTGCCGGGCTCACGGACATCGCCTCCCTCCTAGGCCGGCTGGTCCAGCAGGCCGGGACGAAGCGGCCCTTCGAGGACATCGGACCGGCCCTGGCGCGCATCGACGCCATCCTTGCCGCGGGGCCGGCGGCGGCCGCAGAGCGGCCGCTGGACGAACAGATCGTCCTGGACCGCGGCATCCTGCAGGTCCTGACCGAATACGAGGAGCACCGCCTGCGCGAGAGCATCCGCGCCCGCAGGAACCTCTACAAGCTCGTCGCATCCTTCGACCTCGCCTCCTTCGAGAGCGCGATCAAAAAACTGAACGACACCCTGAAGAAGGCGGGCGAGATCATCTGCACGCTGCCCACGGCGAGCGGCGGGTCGGGCATCAGCTTCACGATCGTCGTGGCCGCCGACGCGGACCAGGACGCCCTGGTCGCGGCGATCAACGCGCCGAACGTGTCGGTCGAGCCGATCTCCTACGCCGGAGGGAAGCGGACCGAAGAGCCCGTCGCCGAGACGACGCTCAAGTCGGTCAGCAACACCGTCCGCGTGGACATCCACAAGCTCGACGGGCTCATGAACATCGTCGGCGAGATCCATCTCATCAAGAACATGATCAGCCGGATCGCCAAGGACCTGCGGGCGGCCCAGGGCTTCACCAACGAGGCGGCCGACCTGCACAAGGCCCAGCAGGCGCTCGAGCGGCGGCTGAACGAGCTGCAGGAGGGCATCCTCGAGGTCCGCATGGTCCCCCTGGGGCAGATCTTCACCCGTCTCGCCCAGATGGTCAAGATCTATGCGCGCGACGCCGGCAAGGAGATCGCGCTGGAGTTCCACGGCGAGGAGACGGAGCTCGACAAGCTGATGATCGAGGACATCGCCGACCCGATCATGCACCTGATCCGGAACGCCATCGACCACGGCATCGAGCCGCCCGACGCCCGCGCCTCCCTCGGCAAGCCCGCGCACGGCCTTGTGGTCCTGAACGCCTTTCCCAAGGGGAACCACGTTGTCATCACGGTGGAGGACGACGGCGCGGGCATGGACCCCGCGGTGATCGCGGCCAAGGCGGTCGAGAAGGGACTGATCCCCCCGAACCACGGCCTCGACCCCGAGCGGGACCGCAAGGAGATGCTCGATCTCATCTTCCTCCCGGGCTTCACGACGCGCGCCACGGTCACCGAGATCTCGGGCCGCGGGGTCGGCATGGACGTGGTCCGGCGGAACGTCTCGAAGCTTTCGGGCATGATCGACATCCAGACCGAGATCGGCGTCGGGACCCTGTTCACGCTCACGATCCCGATCACCCTCGCCATCATCAAGGCCCTGATCGTGGACGTGGGCGGCCGGGTCTTCGCGATCCCCTTGAGCGCGGTGCTCGAGATCCTCCAGGCCCGGGCCGGGGACGTCGAGACCGTGGAGGGTCGCGAGGTCATGGAGGTGCGCGGTGAAACGGTGCCGCTCCTGCGGATCACGGACGTGTTCCACCTGCCCAAAGAGAAGCGGGAGACCTTCTATGTCATCCTCGTGGGCCTGGCCGAACGGCGGCTCGGCATCATCATCGACGGCCTGCGGGACCAGCAGGAGATCGTGATCAAGCCGCTCGGCAAGCGACTGACCGACGTCCCGGGCATCGCGGGCGCCACCGAGCTGGGAGACCAACAGGGCGTGATCCTGGTGCTCGACGTCGAATCGCTCCTGGAGGGGGCGCTCAAGAAGGGCGTGGCCGCCAGACAGGAACGGGGGCAGCGGTGACGGCGCGCGCCGCCTTGCCGCAGGGGACGGGTATGTACGAGGGATACTACGGGCTCCGGGAGAAGCCGTTCAACAGGACGCCGGACCCGCGCTTCCTGTACGAGAGCAGCAAGCACGCCGAGGCGCTCGCGCGGCTCCAGCAGGCCGTCGAGGATCAGGACATCGTCCTCTTGACCGGGGAGATCGGTTCGGGCAAGACCACGCTTTCGCGCGCCTTCATCGACCTGATGGACGCGAGCTATCACCCGGCGCTCATCATCAACCCGCGGCTCTCGCCGTCGCAGCTCCTGCACACCGTGGCCCTCCGGCTCGATATCGCCGACGCCCCGCGTCAGCGCCACGATCTGCTGGAGGCGATCAACGCGGGCCTGTACGCCCTCTACGAGCAGGGCAAACAGCCGGTGATCATCATCGACGAGGCCCAGCTCATCCCGGGCAAGGACACCTTCGAGGAGCTGAGGCTGCTCACGAACTTCCAGCTCGACGACCGCAACCTCCTGTCGCTGGTCCTGATCCGCCAGTCGGAGCTGCGGGACCGGCTGAACCGCAGGCCCTACCGGGCGCTCCGCCAGCGCATCGGCATGCAGTATCACCTGGGGCCGCTCGACGCAACGGAGACCGCGGGCTACGTGGTCCACCGCCTGCGCGTGGCCGGCCGGGAGGCCCCGCTCTTCGACGACGAGGCCCTGGGCCTCCTCTACGAGCATTCGGGCGGGGTCCCGCGCAGGATCAACGTGCTGGCGGCGAACTGCCTGGTCGAGGGGTTCGGCCGGTCAGCGGAGATCATCGACCGCGTGATCGTGGAAAGCGTGGTGCAGGACGGCCAGTAGGGAAGCGGGGACGCACGATGGACATTCTTGCTGCGCGAAAAAAAGCGATGGAGCGATCGCAGAAGAAGGACGATGCGACGCCTCCGCCGCAACCGGAAGCACGGCCCGCAGAGGCTGCAGAGGCCGCCGCCGCAGGACCACCGCCCCCGGCGGAAACGCCTGAGGCCCCTGCGGGCGCCGCCGTCCCCGTGCCCGCCGTAGAGCCGGACGCGGATGCGGATGAGGAGGGAGCAGACGAGGAGCGCGAGATCCTCTCGTTCCGCCTCGGCGAGGAGGAGTACGCCGTGACCGTGGACGAGGTCCGCGAGGTGCTGAAGCTCCGTCCGCTCACCGTGGTGCCGAACACGCCGGACTACGTGCTGGGCGTGGCATCGCTCCGGGGCACCATGCTGCCGGTCATCGACCTCGCGCTGCGGCTCGGATTCCCCAAGCGGGAGTACGACGAGAAGTCGCGCATCATCGTGGTGCGGACCGACGAGGAGGACGTGGGCCTCCTGGTGGACCGCGTGACCGGCGTGAACCGGATCGCGCGCGACGCAATCCGGCCGGTCCCGGAGAACATCGAGCAGGGCGCGGAATTCCTGCGCGGGATCGCGCGCCGGGACGACCGGCTCTTCATCCTGCTCGACCTCGACAAGACCGCGGCAGGCTGAGGCCGCGGGGAGAGACGAAGACGCGCGGGTTCCTGCGAAAAGGACCGGGCGCGCTTGCTCATACTCCTAGCGAAAGGCGTTTTCATGAGACAGGTATCCGGGTCCACCCTTCCGTCCCGTGCGGTCCTCCTGGCCGGCGGCATCCTGGTGATCGCGCTTGCGCTCGACGCCGTGGTCGGCAGCACCCTGACGACCGCACGCTACCGGCAGGCCCTGCTTGCCGCAGCGAGCGCCCGCACCGCGTCCGTGCGCGCGGACATCGGCCGGGGGCTCGACTTCGGGCTCCCGCTCGGCGCGCTTCCCGGCATCGGCGACCGGCTCCATCACCTCGCGATGAACGACGCCGACAAGGCGCGCGCCGAGGTCCTGGACGCGCAGGGGAAGGTCCTCTACGCGGCAGACCGTTCCCTGGAGAACACGACGCCCGCGGACCGGGCGAGCAAGACCGCCCTTGCCGCGACCGCGCCGCTCATCCAGTGCTTCCGCGACCGGACGGGCCGGTTCTGCGAACAGGTCTTTCCCCTGGTCGGGCCGGGAGGAAATCGTCTCGGGGTCTTCCGGGTCGCGATCCCGGAATCCGCGTGGCGGGGCCCGGGCCGCATCCTGCTCGCACTCGCCGCGGCAATCGGTCTGGCCGGCATCGTGGGGATGGTCCTCCTCCTGGGAGGATTCCTGGATCGCCGGACCACGCGGCCCCTCGCGGCCGTGACAACGGCTGCGGAAGGGCTGGCCGCCGGGGACCTGACGCACGCGGCAGCGGTCCGGGGCGACGGAGAGTTCGCTCCCCTTGGGAACACCCTCGCCGCCATGGCCGCGAACCTGCGCGGCATGCTCCAGAAGATCGCTGCCACGGGTGGGGGGCTCAACGAGGCGACCGCGGCCATGACCACGGCCACCGACCGCATGAGCGAAGGCGCCCGGGTCCAGCAGGACGCCACGGAGCAGACGGCGAGCGTGGTGAACGAGATGGTCGCCTCGATCAAGGGCGTGGCGGAAAACACCCAGGACATGTCGCGCGCCGCGACCGACATCTCGTCGTCGGCCGCGCAGATGGCCTCATCCATCGAGGAGGTGGCCCGAAGCGCCGTTGCGCTCGCCGCGGCCGTGGAGGACACGGCTGCCTCGATCGAGGAGATGACCTCGTCGATCAAGCAGGTGTCGGAGAACACCGACGCCCTTTCCACCTCTGCGGACGAGACCTCGGCGTCCATCACCGAGATGAGCGCGTCGGTCAAGGAGGTCGAACAGCGGGCCCGGGACTCGGCGCGGCTGGCCGAACAGGTCTCGCGCGCGGCGGCGGAGCGCGGCATGGCCGCCGCGGAAGAGTCGATCCGGGGCATGCAGAACATCAAGAACGCCGTGGAGGCAACGGCAGCGGTCGTGAACCGCCTGGGCAAGCGTTCGCAGGAGATCGGCCAGATCCTGAAGGTGATCGACGAGGTGACGGACCAGACCGGACTGTTGGCCCTGAACGCGGCGATCCTCGCGGCCCAGGCGGGTGAACACGGCAAGGGGTTCGCGGTCGTGGCCGAGGAGATCAAGGACCTCGCCGAGCGGACCGCGGCCTCCACCCAGGAGATCGCGACGCTCATCGCGTCCGTGCGGGACGAGACGGCCGAGAGCGTGCAGGCTATGGACCGGGGTCTTGCTGCCGTGGAAGCAGGCGTGGACCTGGCAGGCGTGGCGCGCGAGGTGCTCGTCCAGGTGACCGCCGAGGCGCAGCAGGCGGCGGAGACGGCGCGGGCCATCGAGAAGACCACGGCGGAGCAGGCCAAGGGCGTCGCACTGATCACGGAGACGGCGGGCGAGAACGCCGCCCAGGTCGAGCAGATCGCGCGCGCCCTGCAGGAGCAGCGCAAAGGGACCGAGCGGATCGCCCAGGCGGCCGAACAGATGCGCGAGATCACCCGCCAGGTAAAGACCGCGACGCACGAGCAGTCCGCCAGCAGCCGCCTGATCGCCGCGAGCGTAGAGTCCGTCACGGCCCAGGCGGGCCAGATCGCCCGCTCCGCGACCGAACAGAGCCAGGGCGCCCAGCAGATCAGCGACGCGGTCACGCGCATTCAGCAGATCACCCAGGACACCGTCGATCTTTCGATCGAGCTGGAGATGGCCGTCCAGACGCTTACCGCCAAGGCGGAGGAGCTCCGGACGGAGCTGACGGGCTTCACATTCTAACGGGGGAGGCGGCTGTGACCATCGGCGTACGGCAGCGGCTCATCATTCTGATCTTCACCGCGCTTTTCGCGATCATGGCGGTGACCGGCTCGGTCCGGTACTTCCGGGAGAAGCGGGCCATCGAGGGCGCGGCAGAGGCGCGGGCCGGGCAGTCCGCACGGACCCTGGCGTCCCTCGCGGCGCCGTATCTGGCCGCGGACGACCAAGCCGGCCTCGCCCTGCTCGTCCGGGGGTTCCTGCAGGCGCCGGAGGTGCAGGCGGTGACAATCACGGACCGCGCGGGACGGACGCTCGTCCATCAACAGCGACCGGCACTCGCACCGGACCGCGTCAGCCCCGCCCCTGCGCCGGTCCCTTCCGATACGGGCCGGCTCGGCAAGGTCATACTGTCCGTGGCCCCTGCGGACCTTCCTGCGCGGCTTGCCGACCTTGCCTGGAGCACGGCGGCCGAGTATCTCCTCCTCTTCCTGGTCCTGTCCGGGCTGCTCGTCCCCTTTGTCGCGCGGGCCGTGACCGGCCCGGTGCGCAGGATCAACCGATCGCTCGCGGACCTGATCGACGGGAAGGATTTCACGCAACGCGTGCCTGCAGCGGGCGCCGGCGAGATCAACGGCCTCGTCCGGCAGGTCAACCGGCTGATCGAACAGCTTGAGCAGTTCATCGCGGGCACGGCGGCCATATCGGCGCGGATCAGCGAGCTCAGCCCCGTGATCGCCGCCGATACGCGCGAGGTGAGCCGGAACACGGAAACGGAAGCCGAGGCTGTGGCGAACGTATCGTCCTCCGTGGCCCAGATGTCCACGTCCCTCCAGCAGATCGCCGAGAGCGCCGAAGGTCTGGCCTCGTCCGCCGAGGAGTCCTCGTCGGCCATTCTGGAGATGAACGCGTCGAGCCAGGAGGTCGCAAGCCACACCAACGAGCTTGCCGCGGCGGTCGAGGACGTTACCACCTCGGTCTCCGAGATGATCGCCTCGATCCGCGAAGTGGCCAGCCACGTGGAGAACCTTTCGTCGGCCGCCGAACAGACCTCGGCATCGGCGATCGAGATCGAGGCCACGGTCCGCGAGGTGGAACGCGCGGCACAGGAGTCCTCCCGGTTCTCCCAGCAGGTCTCGACCGAGGCGAAGGACAGGGGCGTCCGCTCGATCCACGAGACCATGAACGCCATCACGACCATCAAAGAGGCGGTGGAGCGCTACTCCGCGATCATTTCGCGGCTGGGCAAGCGTTCGGACGAGATCGGCAAGATCCTGGGGGTCATCGTCGAGGTGACGGAACGGACGAACCTGCTCGCCCTGAACGCCTCGATCCTCGCGGCGCAGGCCGGCGAGCACGGCAAGGGGTTCGCCGTCGTTGCCGAGGAGATCAAGGCCCTCGCCGACCGCACCGCCGGATCGGCCCAGGACATCGCGAAGCTGATCTCCGCGGTCCAGAAGGAGACGAAGGAAGCGGTCGCGGGCATGGTGGACAGCCTGTCGGCCGTGGACGAAGGCGTGAAGCGGTCCCAGGAGTCCGGGGAGGCGGTGGACAAGATCCTGTCGAGCGCCTACCGGTCCGCGGAGATGTCCACGATGATCGAGCGCGCCATGGCCGAGCAGGCCCGCGGCATTCGGCAGGTGAGCGAGGCCGTCGCGAACGTGAAGCAGATGACCACCCAGATCGCCGATGCGACCCAGGCCCAGTCCAAGGGCACGGAGCTTATCGCGCGCTCCGCCGAGGACATGCGGGACATCGCGCGGCGGGTCAAGATCGCCATGACGGAACAGGCCCGGGGCGGACAGCAGATCGCGCTCGCGGCGGACAACGTCACCCAGGGTTCCGCCCACATCGCTTCGGGCGGCCGGGAGCAGCGCCAGGCGATCCGGCTGATCCAGGACTCCCTGGCCGCGATCCAGGACCTGCCGGTGCGGAACCGGACCCGCGTGGAGGGCATGGCCGCGGCGCTCAAGACCCTCGGGGAACAGGCCGCCCTGCTGCGTCAGGAGATCGCGCCGCTCAAGGTCGGCACGGGCAGGCGCGCCATCGCGCGGGACAGCCTGCTCATGGGCGTCATCCCGCTCGATGCGCCCGCCGAGATGCATCGCCGCTTCACCCCCCTTGCCGGCTACCTCTCGCGCGCCCTCGGCCGCCGCGTGGAGCTGTCGCTCGCCGTGGACTTCGCGCAGACGCTCCGGGACCTCGAGACCGGCGCCACGGATCTGGCCTTCCTGTCGGCCACGACCTATATCGAGGCGCACCGGAAGTTCGGCGCGATCCTGGCCGCCAAGGCCCTCCGGCACGGTGCGGCCGCCACCCACGCGGCGATCGTTACCCGTTCGGACAGCGGCATCACCGGCCTTGAGCAGCTCCGGGGCAGACGCTTCGCCTTCGGGGACCCCATGTCCACGTCGAGCTATCTGATCCCCCGATACCTTCTTGCCGAGGCGGGCGTTACGCTTACGGACCTCAAGTCCCACGCCTTCCTCGGGCACCACGATGCGGTCGCCGAGGCCGTGTTGTCCGGCGACTTCGACGGGGGAGGGCTGCGCGAGACCGCGGCGCACCAGTTCGCGGACCAAGGGCTCGCGGTCATCAAGACCTCCGCGGAGATACCGGAATTCAACATCAGCTGCTCGAAGAACCTCGATCCGGGCCTGGTGGGCCGGATCCGGGAGGCCCTCGTCGCACTCAGCGCAAAGGACCGCGATCAGGCCGCCCTGCTGACGCTCATCGATCCGGATTACACCGGATTTACCGTTGCCGAGGACGGCGATTACGACGGGATCAGAAAGGTCATGCAAACCATCGAAGGGGCCTGACGCGCCCCGCGCATCTCCCGGGAGAGGACAGGAGCGCTATGCTGCATCTCATAAAACGGTTTTTTCAGGAAGGCAGGTTGAAGGCCCTCACGGACCGCATCAATTCCAGCATGGGCCTCAAGTTCGTGATCGCCCTCACCGCCGTGATCACGATCCTGATGTGCGGGGGCACGTTCCTGATCTCCCGCATGATACTGTCGGTCCAGGAGCGGGCGCTCGCCGCCCACGGCCAGGAGATGGGCCGGTTCCTCGGCAGGGCCGGGACGGAACCGCTCCTGCACCGGGACCTCGTGGCGCTCGACGGACTCGTCGCCGATGTGGTCAAGACCGACGATCTGCTCTATTCCTACGTGACCGGCACGCGGGACGAGATCCTGACGAACCGCCTGGTGAGCTTCAACCAGGACGTCCCCGCGGTGCAGAAGTTCCTCGCCCGCTCCGGGAGCGGCGCGGACATGGCCGCGCTCGCCGCTGCGGCACGGAAGGCGCTCGATCCGATCGAGGTGCAGGTCCCGATCAGCGACAACGATGCGGCCCTGGGCAGCGTGACCCTGGGCTTTTCGCGGGCCGGGGTCTGGCGGGAGACGGCGCGGGTCATCCTGCTGCTCGTGGGCCTCGGCGTCATCATCATCATCCCCTTCGCCGCCATGGTCCTGTTCATGGTGCGCCGGATGATCGTCATCCCCACGCAGGAGTCCGTGCAGATCGCCTCGAACATCGCCGCAGGAGACCTGACCCAGAGCGTACGGGTGCGGTCGGTGGATGAGATCGGCATGCTCGGAAGGGGCCTGAACCGCATGATCATCGGGCTCAAGGGCATGATCACCAACGTGCAGGAGGCGGCCCGCAAGACCGAGGAGGTGCGCCGGAAGGTCGGTGACATTTCCCAGGAGATCACCACGGGCAGCAAGACGCAGTCCGAGTCCGTCGAAGAGGCGGCGTCGTCGGTCAACGAGATGCATTTCGCGCTGAAGGAGATCGGGGGCAGCGTTCAGGAGCTCTTCGCCACCTCGGAGCGCACGTCGTCCTCGGTCATCGAGGTGGCCGCCTCGATCCAGGAAGTGGCACGCACCATGGCGGACCTTTCCGCGTCGATCGAAGAGACCTCGACGGCGATCTCGCAGATGTCCGCCGCGGTCCGCCTGATCGCGGAGAACGCATCGGTCCTCTCCACGGCGGCCGAGGACACGGCCGCATCGGCGACCGAGATCAGCGCCTCCGTGCGCGAGGTGGAGTCCCACTCCCGCGAGTCCGCGTCCCTGGCCGAGGCCGTGGCGACCGACGCCCAGGAACTCGGCATGCGGGCCATCGAAAAGACCCTGGAGGGCATGGGCCGCATCGAGTCCACGGCCCGGCGGACCGCGGACGTGGTGAACACCCTCGGGGAGCGCGCGGAAAGCATCGGCGGCATCCTGACGGTGATCGAGGACATCACGGACCAGACGAGCCTCCTGGCCCTGAACGCCGCCATCCTCGCGGCCCAGGCCGGAGAGCACGGCAAGGGGTTCGCGGTGGTGGCCGCCGAGATCCGCGAACTGGCGAACCGGACTGCCGCGTCCACGAAGGAGATCGCGGGCCTGATCGTGTCCGTCCAGGAAGAGTCCCGCGAGGCCGTGGCGGTCATGGGCGAAGAGGTCACTCTGGCCGGGGAAGGGCTGCGGCTCGCGCACGACGCCAAGGCCGCGCTCGAGAAGATCCTGGAGCGTGCAGACCTCTCGCGGGACATGAGCAAGAGCATCAACAAGGCCGCCGAGGAGCAGACGCGGGGCATGCGCCAGGTAAGCTCCGCCGTGGACAAGATCAGCGAGATGACGCGCCAGATCGCCCACGCTGCCCAGGAACAGAAGGGCGCGAGCGAGCAGATCATGCGCGCCTCGGAGCGGATGCGGGACATGACCCGGTTCGTCAAGAACTCGACCGACGAACAGGCCAAGGGCGGAAAGGACATCAGCGCCGCCGTGGAGAACATGAACGCCAAGGTCGGCATGGTGCACCGGGCCGCCGGCGAGGTGCAGGCCGGCAGCGATCTCATCGTGAAGGCGATCGAGCGGATCAAGGAGATCGCAAAGGCGTCCGCAGACCAGGCCGCGGTCCTGCACGGCGCCATGGACGGCATGACCACCCAGGCGGAAGCGCTCCGGAAGGAGCTGGGACAGTTCCGGACCTAGGGACCGGGTGAAGAACATGAGAACCTTGCAGAAGAAGAGCGGGACCACCGGCCCCGTGGCGGACGACGAACTCCAGCTCGTGACCTTCCTGGTCGGGACCGAGGAGTACGGCCTGGACATCGGGTCCATCACCGAGGTCATCCGGCCGCTCAAGATCACGCCCCTGCCCCGCATGCCGCAGTTCATCGAGGGCGTGGTGAACATCCGCGGCACGATCATCCCGATCGTGGACCTGCGCAAGCGCTTCGCGCTCGCCACGATCCACGACAACGTCCGCAAGATGCGCATGATGATCACGAAGGGGGCGGTCCCGCCGTCGGCGAACGACGCGCTCGGCCTGCTCGGGCTCGTGGTGGACGGCGTGCACGACGTGCTCCTTCTCCGCCGCGCGGACATCGGGCCGGCGCCGGACGCGGCAACCGGCGCGCAGGCCGGATTTCTGAAGGGAATGGGCAAAGTGGGAGACCGGCTCGTCATTCTGCTCGATGCCACCAGGATCCTGAGCCGGAGCGAACGATCTGCGTTGGAGGAGGCGGGCAATGCCGAGTCTTGACGAACTGCGGGAACAGGCCGCACGCGCCGACGCCGAGGACCGCCGCGAAGCGGCCTTGGCGCTCGGCCGGACCGGTCCGGAGGGCGTCCCGCTCCTGGTTCGGCTCCTGGGAGATGCGGACTGGCGCGTGCGCAAGACCGCCGTCGAGGCGCTCGCAGCCCGCGGCGGTCCGGAGATCATCGCAGCGCTCATCGACCGGCTCCATTCCCATGACAACGCGGGCGCGCGCAATTCGGCCATCGAGGCGCTCGTCCGGATCGGGCGCGACGCGGTCGACGCCCTGCTGCCCCTCCTCCGGCACCGGGACCCCGACGTCCGGAAGTTCGCGGTCGATATCCTGGGAGACATCGGCGACCGGCGCGCCACGTCCGGCCTGATCACGGGTCTTGCGGATAAGGACGAAAACGTGGGCGTCGCGTGCGCCGAGGCCCTGGGCAAACTCCGCGATCCCGCGGCCGTCGATCCCCTCCTTGCCTGTCTGAACCAGAGCACCCGGGGGTGGCTCGACTACGCCGCGGCCGAGGCCTTGGGCGCGATCGGCGATCAGCGGGCCCTCGGGCCGCTGCTGACGGCCCTCAACAGGAGCAGCCTCCGGGAGCCGGTGCTCGAGGCGCTCGGCAAGATCGGCAACGCCGACACGCTCGGGCCGCTGCTGGCCGGCCTCGCAGACCCGATCCGGATCGTGCGCGAGGTGGCCGTGGCGGCCACGGCGGCGATCTGGCGGAACAGCGCCGAACCCGCGCGACGGCACATCGCCGAGACCGTGCGCGCCGAGGCGACCGACCGCGCAGCCGATGCCCTCGAAGAGATCCTGGTCTCGAACAGCGGCGAACTCCGGAAGGCGGCCATCATGCTGCTCGGCTGGGCCGGCCGGGAGCGGTCCCTGCGCAAGCTCCTGCTGCTTTTGACGGAAGAGGACCTGCTGGACCCGACGATCCGCGCCTTGGGCTCCCTCGATCCGGACCGGGCGGGCTTTCTGCTCGAATACCTCACGAGCGACAACGGGCTCGTCCGCAGGGCAGCGGCACAGGCGGCCGGCGAACTGCGGCTGGCGGGCGCGGAAGATTCCCTGATCGCGCTCCTGGCGGACGAGAACGGCCATGTGCGCAGCGCAGCGGCCGAGGCGCTCGGCAGGCTGCGGAGCGCGAAGGCCCGCACGTCCCTCCTCGCCCTCCTGCGCGACGAATACGCCAGCGTCCAGGAGTCCGCCATCCGCGCCCTGGGCGCGATCGGCGACGGCGCCCTGATCGATGAACTGGTCCGCGACTTTTCCGCCCGCGACGCCGCGCTCCGCCGGAACATCGTGCTGCTGCTCGGACACTTCCCGGACGAGCGCGTGGCGGACCTGCTCCTCTTTGCAATGAAGGACGCCGAGCCTGTCGTCCGCAAGGCCGTCATCCAGTCGCTCGGCGCCGTGCCGGGCGGGAAATCCCTCAAGGCGCTCCTGCTCGCCATCACCGACGACGATCCCGAGGTCCGCATGCTCGCGGCCGAGGCCCTGGCGGGCAGTGACGACCCGCACGCCCAGGAGGCGCTCTTCCCGCTCCTGGAGGACGCCGATCTCTGGGTGCGGGCGGCCGCGGCGAGGGGCCTGGCCAAGGGAGGCGGCGAACGGGCGGGCGCGGCGCTGACGGCGCACCTCGAAACGGCGGCCGACATCTTCCTGCTGGCGATCGTGGACGTACTCGGCAGGCTGCGCTACGCACCGGCCCGGGGCCACCTGCTCCGGCTCACGACCCATGCCGATCCCGAGATCCGCAAGGCCGCGCTGACGGCCCTGGGTGAATACGGCGGCGCAACGGCGCGGGACGCGGCGGCCGCAAGCCTCGGCGACGGCCATTGGAGCGTGCGAAAGGCGGCGATCGACGTCCTCGCCCGCGACAAGAGCGCCGCGGCGCAGGCCCACCTCGCCCGCGTTGCGGAGCACGACCCCGACCCGATCGTGCGCAGGGCGGCCCGCGAGGCATTGGAGAGCTGAATGTTCGAAGAGCAGATTACGCCGCTGCCCGATGACGTCTTTCGGCTCCTCCGCGATTTCATCCACGGCTACTGCGGCATCTATTTCGACGACGGCTCGAAATTCCTGATCGAGCGGCGGCTCTCCCGCCGGCTCGATCAGCACCGGCTGAAGACCTTCGAGGAATACTACCATTTCCTCCGCTACGACCGGAAACGCGAGGAAGAGCTCACGGTCCTGATCGACAATCTCACGACGAACGAGACCTATTTCTTCCGGGAGAGCCCGCAGCTCCGCGCCTTCTCCGAGGAGATCCTTCCCGAGCTCCGGGAGCGGCTCGCGACGCGCAAGACCCTGCGCATCTGGAGCGCCGGCTGCTCCACCGGCGAAGAGCCCTATACCATCGCCATCCTGCTGCTCGAATCCGGGCTCTGGTGGCAGGACTGGCAGGTCGAGATCCTGGGAAGCGACATCAATCAGCGGGTCCTGCACGCGGCGCGCCGGGGGGTCTACAAGAAGAGCGCCCATCGCACCACCAGCCCGGAGATGCTTGCGAAATATTTCGTGGAGGAAGGAAAAGGCGAGTACCGCATCATTGACCGGGTGAAGGAACTGGTCTCGTTCAGCTCCGTGAACCTGCTCGACCCCTACAAGACCAGCCTCATCACCAACATGGATGTCATCTTCTGCCGCAACGTGATCATCTATTTCGACCGCGAGGCGAAGAAGAAGGTCATCGAATCCTTTTACCAGAAGCTGCGCGAGGGCGGCTACCTGCTCCTGGGGCATTCCGAGTCCCTCATCAACATCTCGAACGCCTTCGCGCTTCGGACGCTCAAGAACGATATGGTCTACCAGAAACCGCTGCGCCAGACGCCGGGGGCATGAGACGATGCACGCCATGAAGAAGATCAAGGCCCTGGTCGTCGACGATTCCGCCTATAACCGCCAGGTCATCAGCGAAATGCTTGCGTCCGCCGACGGCATCGAGGTGGTGGGGAGCGCCACGGACGGGGTGGATGCCGTCTCCAAGACGCTGCGCCTCGCCCCGGACGTCATCACCCTGGACCTCGAGATGCCGAACATGGACGGGTTCACGTTCCTGCGCTGGCTCATGGCCGAGCGGCCCATCCCCGTCATCGTGCTGTCCTCCCGGTCGGACAGCCGCAGTGTCTTTCGCGCCCTGGAGCTGGGGGCCGTCGATTTCCAGGCCAAGCCCGAGGCGCGCATCTCCCGGAGTATCGAGGCCATCCGGCAGGATCTGGTCCAGAAGGTCCGCGCGGTAATGAACCTGGAAATGCGAAAGGTGAAGACCACGGTGGACCTGCTGTCCCGTGAGCGTCCCATCGCTCTGCCGCGCAAGGAGGACGAGGCGCCGGAGGAAGAGGGACCGGTCGAGGTGGTGGCGATCGCGTCTTCCACAGGAGGGCCGCCGGCGATCCAGGCGATCCTGACGGCGCTGCCGTCCGACCTCGGCGCGGCCATCGTCATCTCCCAGCACATGCCGCCGGGTTTCACGAAGAGCTTCGCCGAGCGGCTGAACAAGCTGTCCGGCATCATGGTCAGCGAGGCGGCCGCAGGAGACCGGATCCGGTCCGGTTCGGCATTGATCGCGCCGGGCGGCCATCACCTGTTGGTCAAGCGGGAACGGGGGGCGCTCGTCGCGCGTCTCACGTCCCGAACGAGCGACGACCCCTACGTCCCCTCGGCGGACCGGATGATGGTATCGGCGGCCGAGGCCTGCGGCCCACGGACGCTCGGCGTGGTCCTGACGGGCATGGGCAAGGACGGCGCCGAAGGGGTCGTGGCCATCAAGAATCACAAGGGCAAGAACCTGGCGGAGAGCGAGGAAACCGCGGTTGTCTACGGCATGCCGCAGGAGGCCTTCCGGACCGGCGCCGTGGACAAGGTGCTGCCGCTTGCCGGCATGGCCGAGGAGATCATCCTTCGCTGCCGCGCACACAGGAACAGGTGAATGCCCTATCGTGCTAATTTTTCTTGATAATTTTTATGGACTCGACTATAATTGAAACACGGCAGCGCGGACCGGATCAATGGATCGGACGCGAGAAAAAGCAGTCACTGCAGGGGACGTTCGGTACGGCGTAACGCCCCCCCCGGGGAGGATGGCATGGAGAAGGAACCCGCAGCGTTATCGAAAAAGGTCGAGGACTTCCTGCAGGTCTTCAAAAAAGGCGAAGAGTTCACCCAGGAGCTGCTCAAGGAGAACGAGAAGCTCCGGTACAAGGTGGCCAAGCTCGAAGAGGCCACGAAGTTCACGGGCCGGGAGGAGTCATTCAAGGCCCATACGCTCGAGGAGCGGGTGAAGTTCCTCGAAGAAGAGAACAAGAACCTGCTCGATCGCTACCGTGTGGTGGAGGAGGAAAACAAGGACTTCGCCAACCGCTACGTGGAGGTCGAGTCGGAGAACAATAACCTGGCGAACCTGTACGTAGCAAGCTACCAGCTCCATTCGACCCTCGACTTCAGCGAGTGCCTCAAGATCATCCTGGAGATCGTCATGAACCTGATAGGCGCCGAGGAATTCTCGATCATGATGCTCGACGAAAAGTCGAACGAGCTGATGATCGTGGCGCAGGAAGGAATGGGGCCCGAGGCGCGTCAGAGCATCAAGCTGGGTGACGGGACCATCGGCGAAACGACGAAGAACGGCGAGGCCTATTTCCGCGAAGGCGATCCCACGGACCTGTCCGGTATCGACTACCTCCACCCGCTGGTCTGCATCCCGCTCAAGATCAAGGAGCACGTGATCGGCGCCATCGTCATCTACAAGCTCCTGGTCCAGAAGCAGTCGTTCTCAAACGTCGATTACGAGCTCTTCACCATGCTGGCAGGCCACGCGGCCACGGCGCTCTTCTCCTCGAGGCTCTACTCCCAGTCGGAACGCAAGCTGACGACGATCCAGAGCTTCCTCGACCTGCTGAAGGAAAAATAAACGCGGAGGTGGTTTCCCCATGCCCGAGAACAGTTTCCTGGTGGTCGAAGACTCCCCCACGATGCGGCAGTTGATCTCCTTCGCCTTGAAGCGGATCCCCGGCAGCAAGATCGTCGAGGCGAGCGACGGCATCGACGCCCTCAAGAAGCTTTCGACCCAGAAATTCGACATCATCCTGACGGACATCAATATGCCCATCATGGACGGGCTGAAACTCGTCTCCATGGTGCGGAACGACCCGGCACATAAATCCATCCCGATCATCATCATCACGACGGAGGGGGCGGAGGAAGACCGCAAGCGCGGCCTCGCGCTGGGAGCCAATGCCTACGTCCCGAAACCCATCCAGACAGCGGACCTTTTAAACATCGTCAATCAGATATTGAGCGGGAAGTAAGCCGCGTTACGCATCTGCGCGACCCCCTGCGAACGGCGCTCGCGCCGCCCGGACAGGCATGAAGATCGACTCCTTTTCCTTCGGCAATATCGTCATCGACGGGAAACCGTACACCTCGGACGTCATCATCTATCACGATCGCGTTGACGGGGCGTGGTGGCGCGAGGAGCCGCACCGACTCGTCCCGGGAGACATTCCCGAGGTCCTGAACGCCCAGCCCGACATTCTGATCATCGGGACCGGAGTAGGCGGCGTCCTCCTGGTTCCCAAGGAGATCGCCGAACACATCTCGGCGCAGGGCATCGACGTGAAGATCGAAAAGACTCCTCGGGCAGTCGATCTCTACAACTCCCTGCAGGGGTCGAAATACTACGTTATCGCGGCCCTGCATATTACCTGCTGATCCCGGCCGCCATCCGTGTTCCTGCGGAAAAACCTGCATTTTCCAGCATAAATGTGGTACTATGGGGCCGGTGCAGCACCGAATCCCGGTAGCATGCCCCTTGTCGCCATGCCGCTCATTCTCGAAAAAAAGATCCTGCGCTCCCCCGACGTCTTCTTTTATCGCCTCCAGGCCCCGCTGCTCTCACAGAAGGCCCGTCCGGGTCAGTTCGTCATCGTTCGACTCCACGACCGGGGTGAACGCATTCCTCTGTCGCTTGCAGACATCGATCCCGCCTCCGGGACCATCAGTCTCATCGTTATGGCTGTGGGCAAGACCACGAGCGAGATGGCCGCTCTGCAGCCCGGAGACGCCATCCGGGACCTGTGCGGCCCCCTGGGCAACGCCACCGAAGTGGAGAAGCTGGGAAAGGTCATTCTCGTGGGAGGCGGTTTCGGCGCGGCCCCGCTCTACCCCATCGCGCGCGCCTTCCGGGACGCTGGCAACGAAGTGGTCTCCATCCTCGGCGCCCGGTCCCAGGACCTGCTGCTCTACGAGAAGGAGCTCGCCTCGGTCAGCGATCATGTCCTGATCGCCACCGACGACGGAAGCAAGGGCAGCAAGGGCCTCGTTACCGGCGTGCTCAAGAACGAGTTGGAGGGTCGCGGCGCGAACCTCGTGGTCGCCGTGGGGCCGGTCGTCATGATGCGGGCCGTAGCCGAAACCACGAAGCCCTATGGGGTCAAGACCGTGGTGAGCCTGAATCCCATCATGGTGGACGGCACCGGCATGTGCGGCGGCTGCCGGGTCACGGTCGGCGGCGAAACGAAGTTCGCCTGTACCGACGGACCGGAATTCGACGGCCATGCGGTCGACTGGAATATCCTGATGAGCCGACAGAGAACGTACACCGGCGAGCAAAAATTCTCTTTCGAAGCCTGGAAGCAGAAACACAACGGCGTCGTCTGCGAGTAAAGGTAACGATGCGGGGGCAACGGAGTTCCCTATACGTTTCGACCGTTGACAGGTGATGTGACATTGGAAGCGAAAACGCCCAAGAAGATCAATCCCCACAAAACTCCCATTCCCGAACAGCCTGCCGCGGTCCGGCGCTCGAACTTCGAGGAAGTGGCGCTCGGCTATACCGCAGAGCAGGCGATCCGCGAAGCAACGCGATGCCTCCAATGTAAAAAACCCGCGTGTGTGACCGGTTGCCCGGTAGGCGTCCCGATCCCCCGCTTCATCAAGGCGATCACGGAGAACGATTTCGCCGGGGCCATCGCGATCATTCGGGAGGCAAACCTGCTTCCCGCCGTCTGCGGCAGGGTCTGCCCGCAGGAGAATCAATGCGAAAAAATGTGTACGCTGGCGAAGAAGTTCGAGCCGGTGGGCATCGGCAGGCTCGAGCGATTCATCGCCGACTGGGAGCGGACCCAGGGAAACGGCACCTTGCCGGCGATCATTGCCGAAACCGGCAAGACCGTCGCCATTGTCGGAAGCGGTCCCTCAGGCCTGGCCTGCGCCTACGACCTGGCAAAGGACGGTCATGCGGTCACGATCTATGAGGCCCTGCACGAGCCGGGCGGGGTCCTGGTCTACGGGATCCCGGAATTCCGCCTGCCCAAGGCCATCGTAGCGCGTGAGATAGCGCAACTCAAGCGCATGGGAGTCAAGATCGTCTCCAACGCCGTGATCGGCAAGCTCATCACGATAGACGAGATCATGCGGGAATACGACGCCTGCTATATCGGGACGGGCGCCGGGCTCCCGCGGTTCATGCACATTCCGGGCGAGAACCTGAACGGCGTCTACTCGGCGAACGAATTCCTGACCAGGGTCAACCTCATGCGGGCCTACCAGTTTCCCGAATTCGACACGCCGGTCCGGAAAGGTGGCCGCATCATCGTGGTCGGCGGCGGCAATGTGGCCATGGATGCGGCGCGCACCGCTCTCCGGCTCGGGGCAAGCGCGGTGACGCTGGACTACCGCCGATCAATGACGGAGCTTCCCGCGCGCCGGGAAGAGGTTCACCATGCCGAGGAGGAAGGGATCCTATTCGAGCTTTGCACAAATCCGGTGCAGATCATCGGCGATCAGGATGGCAACGTGAACGCCGTCGAGTGCATCCGGATGGACCTGTGCGACCTCGACGAAAAAGGCAGGAAAAAACCGAAGGCCGTCCCGGGTTCGGAGTTCACGATCCCGGCCGACGTGGTCATCATCGCCGTGGGCACAGGAGCCAACCCCTTGATCGCCCAGAGCACGAAGGACCTGAACGTGACCGGCCATAAGTACATCGTTGCGGACGAGGAAACCGGCCGAACGAGTATGGCGGGCGTCTATGCCGGCGGCGACATCGTAACGGGTGCTGCGACCGTGATCTCCGCCATGGGCGCAGGCAGGAAGTCCGCGGCCGCGATCCACGCATACCTCACGCAGACCGTGGCCTGACGGCGGCCCCACGGCATCACTCGTATTCCAACTTTCCAACCGGCGCAAGGTAGAGCGCGAATTCTTCCTCTCCTTCCACCTCCAGCAATGCATCCAATGCCTCCTGGTCATACGCCGCGACCGCGCAAGTACCGGCTTCGATCGCCGCGCAGGCGAGGTAGAGGTTCTGGCACACGTGGCCTGCATCGATGGCGATCACCTTGTGCGCGGCAAGACCGTAACGCCACTCCATGCGGTACGGCAGCGTGGTCCAGACGAAGGTTACGGCTGCTTTCCCGACAAAACCCTGCCCCAAGGCCGCCCGGGCGATCCGCGGTCCGATGTCGGGCAGGATGGCAACCGGTACCAGCTGGTTTTCGATCGGAAGGTAGCGGTAGATACCGACGGCGAGGCCCGCGACGTTCATGGCGCAAATATAGGTTTCAAAGCTGTGGCGGCAGCCTGCCGACGGTACGATGCGAAAAGCGGTCGACGGCGAAGCCATTGTCTTGATCCCCTGCGTTGCCCAGAGCAGATAGGAAAGCTCATCCAGGGTCAGCGGCTCCGCGCCGTACTTCCTGCAGCTCCGACGCTCCGCGAGAGCCGTGGTGACATCCACGTTCCTGATGCCCTGCCAATCATGGGCGGGGACGAGATCGATGCGTTGTGCGTTTTCCGGCGCCGGTTTCTGGATCGGCGGTGCAGGCTGCCCTGTGCGCTGGTCCGTTTCGCTGAAATCGATCGCGAGCCGGATCGAATCTTTCAGGAAATAGCGGTAGTGTTCACGTTGACAATCCATAGCGAGCTCCATCGATTAGGTCCCCCGATGAAAAAAGCCCCCGCCGGAAAATTCCGGCAGGGGCTTTTGCACGTTGAGCGATTCGGCGGAACGCGCCGAAGTCTCTGGCTTTTGTACCGCTTTTTTAGAACAGCCCCGAGACCTGGCCGGTGTTCACGTCGACATCCACGCGGCGGAATGCCGGATTGGAACTCGTCCCGGGCATGAGACTGATCGTCCCGGCGCAGGGGCACAGGAACTTGGCGCCGGAGTAGATCAACACGTCTCTGATGGGCAGCGTCCAGCCCTTGGGCACGCCCTTGAGCGTAGGGTCGTGCGAGAGGCTGAGATGGGTCTTGACCATCATGGTCGCGAAGTCGGCGTACTGGGGATCGTCCTCCAGCATCTTGGCCTTTGCCTCGGCCTCGGCAGACCAGGAAACGCCGTCCGCGCCGTACACTTCCTTGGCGATGATCGCCACCCGGTCGCGGAGCTTCATTTCCAGCGGGTAGAGGAACTTGAAATCATTCTTATCGTTGCAGGCGTCGATGACCGCGTCTGCCAGTTCCAGGGCGCCGTCGCCGCCCTTGAGCCAGTGCTGGGATTCGGCGCACCGTGCGCCGGCCGCCTCGGCGGCCTTCTTGATCGCAGCCACTTCCGCATTGGTGTCGGTGTAGAACGGGTTGATGCAGACCACGGGGTTGTTGCCGGTCTTGCGGATGACGATGATCATATGGACCATGTTGGCGCAGCCCTTTTCCACGAGGCCCACGTTCTCCTTGGTGTACTCCTCCGGCAGGGGCTTGCCGGCCACCACCTTGGGACCGCCGCCGTGCATCTTCAGGGCGCGGACGGTGGTGGTCAGCACCGACACGTGCGGTTTCAGGCCGCTGAAACGGCTTTTGACGTTCCAGAACTTCTCGAAACCGATGTCCGCAGCGAACCCGGACTCGGTCACATGATAGTCGAACAACTTCAGGCCGACCCGATCCGCGATGATGGAGGACTGGCCCACGGCGATATTGGCGAACGGCCCGGCGTGCACGAAGCAGGGAGTGTACTCGGCCGTGCACATGAGCGTCGGGTTGATGGTGTTCCGCATGAAGGCGGCCATGGCGTTGCCGACCTCGAGATCGCCCGTGGTCACGGGCTTGCCGCTCTTGTCGAAAGCGACCGTGATCTTGTTCAGACGGTCTTTCAGGTCCGCAAGGTCTTTCGCAATGGACAGGATGGCCATGCATTCCGAACCGACCGCGATGCCGAACTTGGACTGCATCATGAACCCGTCCTGCCTCCCGCCGATGCCGATGATGATGTTCCGGAGGCTCTGGGCGCAGAAGTCCATGATCCATCCCATCTCTACGCGGGTCGGATCGATGTTAAGCCGTCGCATCTTCGTGAGCCGATCCAGCTGCTCGTCGTTATAGTTCCGTTCGTGCTGCATCCGGGAGGTCAACGCCACCATGGCGAGGTTGTGGGCGTTCATGATGTCGTTGATGTCGCCGGTGAGCCCCAGCGAGAACTCGGTCATGGGGATCAGGAGCGAGTTGCCGCCTCCGGCCGCTGTGCCCTTCACGTTCATGGTGGGGCCGCCCGACGGTTGACGCAGGGCCCCGCCGACGTTTACCTTGCGCTTGCCCAGGCCCTCCATCAGGCCGCAGGACGTGGTGCTCTTGCCCTCGCCCAGGGGTGTCGGGGTGATGGCCGTCACCTCGATGTACTTCCCGTCGGGACGGTCCTGCAGCCGTTTGATGACCTTGAGAAAGTCTACCTTCGCCAGGCGGCCCATGGGCAGCATCTCGTCCTTCTGCAGACCCAGCTTCTCGCGCCACTCCTCGGGAGCGGGCATCTTCTTTTCTGCTTCCTCGGAAATCTGCCAGTCTGCCATCTTCGTTGCATCGAATGCCATAGCATATCCTCCTTTGGAAAAAATACGATAAAACCAGGTGAGCGGCTGTTTTAATAGCTGATCAGGAGCTTCATGAGCTTCTCGTTCATCGTATGGACGTTCTTGCTTGCGATCCGTGCGATGGTCTTCATGATCTTGTACATCATTGCCGTATCGCTCCGTTCAAAGGCCTTGAAATCCTCGGTCGTGAGATAATAGATCTCTGCATCGTCGATCGCCACGGCGTCCGCGCCGTGGGTCGGGTTGTCCTCGATGACCGAAAGCTCGCCGAAGAGATGGTTTTCCGTCAGCACGGCAAGGGTCTGCTTCCAGCCGTCGGCGGTCATCATAGAGATCTCGACCTTGCCGGTCTTGACCAAAAAAAGTCCCTTGGTCGGCTCTCCGGTCTTGAAGATCGGGGTCCCTTTCGCAAACTTCTCGACAACGATCTTTTGGGCGATCTTCCCGAGCTCGTTGTCCGTCAGCTCGCTGAAGAGTATCTGTTTCCGCAGTTCCGCTGTATCGGCCATGGTGACCTCCTTGGTGAACATCCGATGTGCGAAAGACGACCGTTCGATTTGTTCAGCGGACGCGAGACAAACTGAACAGGTCGTAAAAGCCTTCGTCCTGCAAGCGCTATACCTTCTCGATCTTGACCGCCGAAACCTTGTAGGCCGGTATCTTCGCTACAGGATCCAGGGCCGTGCTGCTGGTAAGGACGTTGGCCGCCGCTTCCTTGAAGTGAAAGGGGATGAACACCACTCCCTTGCCCGGCCGCTTCGTGACCAGGGCCTTGAGCGTGATCGACCCCCTCCGCGAGGTGACCTTCACCTGCGAGCCGCCCTCGAGCGCGAGGGCCCGTGCGTCCTCCGGGTTGATCTCGATGAATGCCTCGGGCGAGACCGTATCGATAGGCTTGACCCGACGGGTCATGGTACCGGTGTGGTACTGGAACAGGGTCCTGCCCGTGGTGAGGAGAAACGGGTAGTCCTTGTCCGTCTCCTCGTGCGACGGTCTATATTGGACGAGCGTGAACCTGCCCTTGCCCCGTGGGAACCCGCCCTTGAACAAATAGGGGGTGCCCGGGTGGTCCGGCGTGGGACAGGGCCACTGCAGGCCGCCGTCCTCGAGCCGGGCGTAGCTCATCCCGGCCATGGCGGGCCATGCCTGGCCGATCTCCCGGAAGATCTCGTTCGTATGGTGATAGGGCATCTCGTAGCCCATCCGTTTCGCCAGCTCCATGATGATGAGCGAGTCCTTCTTCGCCTCGCCCGGCGAATTCACGGCCCGCCGGACGCGCTGGACGCGACGCTCGGTGTTCGTGAAGGTGCCCACCTTCTCGGCAAAGGAGACACCGGGGAGCACCACATGCGCCAGTTCGGCGGTCTCGGTCAGGAAGATGTCCTGGACCACGAGGAGGTCGAGCGCCTTGAGCGCCTTGAGCGTGTGCGTGCGGTTCGGGTCCGACACCGCGGGGTTCTCTCCCATGATGTACAGCGCCCTGAGCTTCCCCTTCTCGGCAGCAGGCAACATCTCGGTGGCGGTCATCCCGTCCTTGTCGGAGAGCTTCGCGTGCCAGAGGGCCTCGAACTTCTCACGGACCGCCGGGAGCGTGACCTTCTGGTATCCCGGATAGTTGTTCGGGATGCAGCCCATGTCCGTGGAACCCTGCACGTTGTTCTGGCCGCGCAGGGGGTTGACGCCGGCGGCCGCCTTGCCGAGGTTGCCGGTCAGAAGCGCCAGATTGGCAACGGAGAATACGTTCTCGGTGCCGTGGGCATGCTGGGTAATGCCCATGGTATAGTAGATGCCGGCCCGTTCGGCCCCGCCGTACAGGCGCGCCGCCTGTACGATCTGCTCCGCGGGCACGCCGGTGATCTTCGCGACCGCCTCGGGCGTGTACCCCTCCAGGTTCTTCCGGAAGGTGCCGTCGAACCCCTCGGTCATGGACGCGATGAATTCCTCTTTCTGCAGGCCTTCCCTCAGGATCACATGCATGATCCCGTTCAGGAGCGCCACGTCCGTACCCGGCCGTTGCTGCAGCCAGAGATCGGCGAACCGGACCAGCGGGACCCGGCGGGGGTCCGCGACGATGATCTTGGCGCCCTTCCGCTTTGCCTTGATCATCCGGAGCGCGATGATGGGATGGCTCTCCTTCGTATTCGAGCCGATCACGAACAGCACGTTACTGTTCTCGATCTCGGCGATCGAATTGGTCATTGCGCCGGAACCGAACACTGTGGCCAGACCGGCCACCGTCGAGCTGTGTCAGAGACGCGCGCAGTGATCGACGTTGTTCGTCCCGATCGCCGCGCGCATGAATTTCTGGAAGAGATAGTTCTCCTCGTTCGTGCACCGGGCCGAGGAGAGCCCGCCGACGGCGTCGGGGCCGTGCTTTTCTCGAATGGCGGAGAGCCGCTCGGCGACGTACGCGAGTGCCTCGTCCCACGAGGCCGGGACGAGCGCGCCGTCCTTCCGGATGAGCGGAGTCGTGAGCCGGTCAGGGCTGTTGATGAAACTGTAACCGAACCGCCCCTTGACGCAGAGCCATCCTTCGTTGACCGTATCCGGCTTCGAGGTCACGCGCACCACTTCGTTGCGGTTCACGTGCAGGGTGACGTTGCACCCGCAGCCGCAGTAGGTGCAGACGGTCTCGACCTCCTTGACGTCCTTCTGCCTGCCCTTGCCGAGCGACTGCTTGCCCATGAGCGCGCCCGTCGGGCAGACGGAGACGCACTGTCCGCAGAACTCGCAGTCCAGATCGTGCTCGAAGGGCGGCGATATCTTGGCCGAGAACCCCCGGCCCGCAATATCGATGGCGCCGAACCCCTCGATCTCGTCGCAGACGCGCACGCACTTGCCGCAGAGGATGCACTTCTCCATGTCTCGCTCGATGAAGGGATTTGCGTCCTTTTTCGTGTACTGCCGCCGTTCGCCGTAGAACCGGTTCGACCGCAGGCCGTAGAAGTAGGCAAGCTCCTGGAGCGTGCAGTCGCCGGCACGCTCGCAGACCATGCAGTCGTTCGGGTGATCGGAGAGCAGGAGCTCGACCACGGTCCGCCGGAGCCGTTCGATCTGCTCGTTCGTGGTGTCGACCTCCATCCCCTCGGTCACCGGCGTGGTGCAGGCCGTGACCGGCCGGGGCATGCCCTTCACCTGGATGAGGCAGAGCCGGCAGCCGCCGTAGGGCTCCATCCGCGGATCGTCGCAGAGCGTGGGGATGAAGATATGGTTCCGTCTCGCCGCGTCGAGGACGGTGGTGCCGTCGGGCACGGCCAGCTTCTTTCCGTTGATCGTTACGTTCATCATCGGCTATCCTTTTTTAATCGCCTTGAACTTGCAGGTCTCAAAGCAGGCGCCGCACTTGATGCAGATGTCCTGCACGATCTTGTGG
>JBJKRX010000018.1:0-90145 GCA_046704425.1 Nitrospirota bacterium | reverse complement strand
GAGCGGGGCGTCCGGGTCCTTGTTGAAGCAGAGGACCTCGGCGCGCGTGCCGAGGTAGTCGATGTGCTGCGGGGCGCCGGAGATGCCGAGGCAAAGCACGAGCTTCGGGTTCACGCGCACGCCGGTCTGACCGATCTGGGCATCGAGCGGCAGGAGCTTCAGGTCCTGCGTCACCTTGCGCGTGGCGCCGAAGAGGGGGGCAAGGCCCATGGCTTCAAGCCGCTTTTTGAGCTCCCCGGCCAGGGCGAACCCTGCCTGGTCGCGGACGCCGTAGCCGAGGTCGATGATCACCTCGGCGCGCGAGAGCGTGGGAGGCGCGATCGGCGGCAGGGGCATGATGCGGTCCGCAGGGATCGGTGAGCCCAGGATCGCGGCAACAAAGTCCGCAACCGGGGAGGAGGCAGGGAACTCCGCCTCGGGGGCGATCGTGACCAGTGCAATTCCCCCCTCGTGCGCGGCCTGGCGCAGCAGTTTCCCCTCGTAGGCAGGCAGCGTGAAGAGCAGCCCCTCGCCCTGTTTCCCGATCTGGGTGACGTTCGCCCGGCATGCGATCGTTGTGCGCGTTGTCGTTGCCTGTCCTGCCGTGTACCCGAAGGTGCCTGCCCATTCCTGCCCCGCGAAGAGGAGCTGCGCTTTGGCTGACTGGAGGAGGGAGCGTAGGAGCTCGCGCCTGCCGTCGTGCGACAGCCTGCCCGCGCCCGTATCGAGACAATAGGCCTGGTTCGCCCCGTTCTGTCGGGCCAGGCCGAGGAGTGCGGGCCACTGCGCGCGCGGAGCCGGTGCAACAGCGCGCATTGTCCTGTGGGTCAGGTTTGCGGCATGCCGCGCCGCGCGCAGCACCGCGAGGTTCTGGCGGGGCGCTTGCGGTTCGAGCACTGCCCAGACCGCATCCACAGGCAGGAGCGTGCCTTCCGCAAGCGGGCCGTCGAAGTCCTGCGCCGCGGCGGCTGCCGCGGAAGCGGCATATGCGGAGAGCAGTTTTGCGGCCTCTTCCGTCGTGGTTGCGATCTGTGCTTGCTGCTCCTGTCCGCCGGGGAGCGTGAAGCGATCGATCGGTTTCCCGGCGACCTGTGCTGTCGTGGAACGGACCTCAAGGAGCGACGAGGCGACCAGCTCGGTCATGCCGAGCAATTGCACCTCTGCCGCATTCGTGAAGCTGACCACTGCGGGCAATGCCATATGCAGCAGCCCGGTCCCGTCCTGCTTTGCTTCCAGGCGATCTTTGCGGTAGTGGTGCCTCTGCAGGCCGCCTGCCAGGTAGTCGCCGAGCCCCTCATCTCCGTTCAGACACGCGGCACCGACCACGATCAGATCGTACTGCTGCCGCAGGGTTTCGAGGTCCTTGACCTCGACGAGGATCGCGGAGGCGTCCATGCCCGGATCGCCCTCCAGCCTGCGCAGCAGGTCCGCGCGCACGCCCGCGCTCGTCCGGAGGAGATCCTCGTGCTCCGGGCCACCCGGAAGCAGCACGTCCACAATGATGTCCGCGTTCCCTGTCTTGCAGGCGAAGGCCTGGTACAGGCCCGCCAGGTCATCGGGATTCGGCCGCCAGATCAGTTCCCGGATCCGGCCGTCTTCCACGCGGGGGGCGGGTGACAGGTCTGCAACGGGCCGCAGGATCGCGAGGATGCGGATCGGCGCTGCAAGCGGTGCGTTCTCTTCCGACCGGGCAGGCGTCGCTTCCGTCATCCGGTCCAGGAAGGTGTCCGCTGCCCGCACCTCGGCAAGGGCCTTGTTGTCCTTCGTCATTGCCCAGGATGCGGCGCACTTTTTGTCGAGCTGTTCGAGCCGCGCGCGGGTCCGCTCGACGGCGCGTTCTGCTGCCTTGTCCATCCCGGATGAGTAGCCGGGGACGGCGCTGTCGAGGAGTGCTGCCCGCGATGCGATCCATTCCCGGCGGTAAAGGATGCATTCGAGCCGCAGGATCTCGCCTGCCATCTCGGCGAGCGGGAAGAGCGCGGGCTGGAGCATGGCGTCGGACCAGGCAGCGTCGCCCAGGAAGGCGGCGGCCTCCTTGACGCGGCTTCGCAGCCGGTTCTTCCAGGACGCCAGGTCGCGCGCGCTATCGTCCTGCTGATCCTCGGCAAGGGCGGGCCAGGCCGGTGCCGCGGCGATCAGGTCCTTCAGGATCAGGAAGCGCTGCACCTCGTTCGTGCCCTCGTAGATCGTGAGGATGCGGCTGTCGCGCCGCGCCTTTTCGAGCAGATGCTTCTCGGTCTGGCCCTGGGGGCCGAAGGCGCGCTCCACGATCCCCAGGAGCTCGTGGATGTCCTCGGAACAGGCGAACTTCGCAACGGCCGATTCCATGCGCACCGACGCGTGCGGCCGGTCGAAGAGGCCGACGAGGAAGTAGGCCAGGGATTCGCTTCCGAACTGGATCGCCGCCGCTTCGCCCAGCAGGCGATCGCGCTCCGGGGTCGCCGGGATCGTCTCTGCGGCCTCGCGCAGGAGCTTGCGCATGAGCGCCCCCGAGACGACCGCCAGACCGCAGCGTCCCACGTTCAGGGTCTCGAGCGCGTTCACCTGCCCATGGCCCTCGTACCCGATCACGGACTCGCGCGGGGTGCGCGCGCTGTCGATCGATATCTCGTTCGTAGGCGATCCGCGCTGGCCGGTCTTCTTCTCGTCCGCCCCCACCTTGAGCCCTTCGGCATGGCGGTCCACCATGAATCCCGTTACCCCCTCCGGGGTCTGGGCGTAGAGACAGAACTGCGTCGCAATGCTGCCGTTCGTGATCCACATCTTCGCGCCGGTCAGGACATAGTACTCGTAGAAGAGGTCCGGGCCCGCGGACCGCACCTGGCCGATGTCGTGGAAGGGACGCGCTTGGCCCTGGTAGCTGTAGGAACGCGTACCCTGGTCCGTAGCGTAGTCGTAGCCGTCGTAGCTGATCTTCGCGGCGTTCCCGTCCGGGGTTTGGTAGGCGAGGGCGTCGTCCTGGACCGTGATGCGGTCCGCGTCGATGAGATACCGCACGTTCTTTTCGTCCCCGTCAGGGGAGAAGGAGTACCTGCCGTCGTCCAGTGCGGTGAGCTTTGCCTTGTGCAGTCGGGCCGTGGTCTTGACGCCGCCCGAATCCGAGCCCGCGGTCGGCTCGGTCAGGGCAAAGGCGCTCACCCCGCTGTGGCCGAGGTAGCGCAGGAACAGGCGATGGCAGCGCTCGCGCCGCGGCAGCTCCTCGAGCGCGGCACGTACGTCCGGCAGGAGCCGGCTGAAGAGTCCTGCTGCATCGCGCAGGCCCGTGGTGAATCCCGTGAAGTCCCCGCGCCTGCCCGCGATGCCGGCCCCGTAGAAGGCGCGCAGGAAGTTCGCGGCAAGGTATTTCACCACCCGGGTATGGCGGATGCGGTCGTCCACGAGCTGCATGATCGCGCGGTATTCCTTCTCGACCCAGCCGGGGTTGGGGGCGTCGAAGGTCTTGATGAGCCCGGCCAGGCGCCTCCCGATCTCGTCCAGGTGCGCCGTGTTCTCCACGAGCGGCGCAAGCTCCTCCTGCACCCGCGGCAGCTCTTCCTCGAGTCCGAGCAGGATCGGCGTGGTGCCGATGCTCGTGTTCGCCATGATCAGGAGATTGATGCCCGCGTCGCCGAAGGTCCCGGCAACGGAGTTCAGGATATAGTACTCCGCCTTGTGCCAGCCCAGGCCGTCCTCGGCAGGCGGCACGATCGTGGCGAGCCACTTCCGATCCTTCGCGGCCTGCAGGATCTCGGCAGGCAGGCCGTGGATCTTCTCGATGTACCGTTCGAGCCCCATGCCGTCGAATGCCTTGTCGCGGCAGTTTGTCTTGAACCACGCGGCCAGGGATGCCCAGCGTTCGCGCAGTTTGGGATCATGGAGCTGCATCTCGGGCACGAACCGCGGCCCGCGGTCGAATGCGGTATTCAGGAAACTGCCGGACCGGTGCGGCTGTCCGGCCGCTCCGCAGAAGGCGTCGTAATCGCTTTCGAGCGTAATGGCCGCTCCGATCGGCTCGATCGGGAAGGTCGCACCAACCGGCACGGTGCCGCGACCCGCGGAGAGTCTGGCTTCGTGCAGGGCGTTCTCCGCTGCCTCGAGCAGGACCTCGAATGCGGCTGCCTCGGCCTCGCAGCTTTTGCCTGCTTCCATGAGCCCTTCAACAGCGTTTGCCACGAACCGGAGTCCGAGGACCAGGGCCTGGGCTTCGCCTGCAAGTTCGGGATCGGCCTCGGCGGAGAGGCCCTGGACCGCGTTCTGGATCGCGTTTCTGCGTACGGCAAGCCCGTTGAGGGGTTCGCTTCGCAGGGCAGTGCGGTCCTGGATCTGCGGCAGGACCCGATCGAGCGGCCGTTCATCGATCCAGGCATGCAGTCTGCCTGCTGCGCCGAAGCCGGGACAGAGATAGCCGAAGAGCGCGCTGTCGCGGTAGGAGCGGGACAGGAGGTCGTCCTCGGAAAAGGCAAAGCCGCCGAAGACCTGACCCGCGTCGTACCCCATCGTGCCCGGCGCAGGCCCGAAGGCCTTTGCCGCGATCGTTGCGCAGAACAGATCATATCCGGCTTCCTCGATCGACGCGGAAAAGGTCCGGCGTGCCGCAAAGAGCGTGCTGAGCAGCAGGCGCCATGCCTCGGTCCGCGCGATCATGGCCTTGACCGCGCCGAGCTTCGCGATGCCGTCCCTGCCCTCGGTATCCTGCATCTGGCCCGGGAACTGGACCCTGCCCGCGGCATGGTCCTTCACCCTGCGGCAGAGATAGTCCGCAGCGCCCAGGGCAACTGCCAGGTAGGCTATCCCGTCGGGAGGTTCTTTGTTCTCGACTGCGATTCCCGGAGACGTAATGGTACAGTCGAGGAGGACATCGGAGAGACCGGCTGCGCGGAACCCGATCGCCGGAGAAGGCGCGATCGTTATGCCCGGGAAGGTGAGCGGCAATGCGTATGCCCGCCCACCGGTAATGATGAGAAGCGACGTGGCGATGCTCAGGGGGGCGAGCCGGATGGTCCCTTTGAGCAGGATCCCTTCCTGCGCTTCCGTGGCCGTGACCTCCGGGGCCCAGAGGGCGCAGACGCCGGCGTCGAATTCTTCGCCTGCCTGCTTCCGGATCGCGGCTCCTGCCAGGTGGTGGGCTGTAAGGAGCCCGAGTGCCGGGCTGACGGAAGCGAGCGCGCGGATCGCCGAGAGAGGAGTATCGCGGTGCTCCGAGAAGAAGGCACGGAGTTTCTCCGCCCACTCGGCCGGGATGGGCGTGTTCTCCCATTCTTTTACGATGCGGTCCGGGAAGAGGGGCAAGATATCGTCGTAGGCCATGCTCTGCCGCACCTCCGGCATGACGGGAAGGGGCGGGAGCAAGGGGACCCAGGACCGGATCCGTTGATTCAGCCTGCGGCATGCGTAGAGCGCGGGGAAAAGCCCGCCTTCGGCAAGCCGGGCTTCGATCGCGCTTCGCTCGCTTCCGATCGCGTTTGCAAGCTCGTGCCGGTCGTCGGTTGCCAGGGCCTTTTCCAGGGCCACGAGCCTTTCCGCGAGCCTCCTGCCGAGCGCTCCCGACCATGCCAGACGCGAAGCGTCCGCTGAGGCAGGGACGTGTGCGACGCTGTCCGAGAAGGCAACGAGTGCGGCCTTCGTCTCCTCGAGGAGCCGCAGGAACCGTTGATCGAGATACCAGACCGTATCATCGTCGAGCGACACAGGGGCCTTCCGGCGCTCCGTAATCGCGGGGACGCTGTTCAGGGATTCGAGCAGAACCTCCTGGGCTGCGGTCTTCGGCCGGTAGATGAGCCGGTGGTCCGTGAACCTGCCCCAAAGGACCCGTGCGGGCTCGGCGTGCCAGCAGGATTCGCATTTGATGCAGTTCTCGTAGTTCACCGTTACCTTGCCGCGTCCGGCCAGGGGCAGGACATCGTAGAGATAGACCCGTGCCGGACAGACCCACCAGATCCCCGCCTTGGACATCTCTGCGTGGGACGTGATCCGATCGGGCCAGAGCGTCCTGATATGGGACGCGGTTCCCACGCGGTAAGTGTTGGTGGCGAGCTTGGCCTCGAGGCTCATCGCGGGCTTTACGGCATCCAGATCGCGCAGCGTACGGAGTTGGGAGGTATAGGCCATGACCGGCTCGGCGAGGAGTTTCGTGACCGGGGTCTTGAGCACGTAAAAGCGGAAGGCGTCCCAGGCAGCCGTGCCCAGGGCGGCAAGGACCAGGATGCACCCAAAGCACGGAAGAAGAATGAAATCCGTAAGCCGCAGGCCGCGGATGATCGTCTGCGCTCCCGCGGCGATCTTGTCCTTGAGCGGTTTCGTATCGTTGGCATAGACCGTGGCGATCGCCCGGGCGATCGTTGGATGCAGACGCCGGGCCAGCGGGCCCAGGGGCCATGGCAGGGAAGCGGCATCGCGGTCCGTTCCCGCAATGTGCAGAACCAGATGCAGGCGATCATCCTTGTGCCTGCTTGTCAGGAGATTGCGCATCCATCGGAACCAGGTCGCAGGCCGCACCAGAATACCGAACACGGGCCGCCGGAGCTTGAGTGCCTTCGATGCCCTGAGACCGTCGGAGAACCACTCCTTCAGGCTTTTTATCGAGAGAAGATAGGGGCGGAGGAATCTTCCGGTCTGCATCAGCCCCCCGTCGTTCAGGAACCGGACGGTTCCACAGGCAGCGTCCACGGTCCTGCCGAAGAGTGCCCGCGATCTGCTGAAGTATGCGGGCCACTGGGCGAGGTCCCGGGCGTTCCGGCCGTATACGCTTGCAAAGAGGGGCTCGCAATACTCTTGAATCAGGTTTTTGGCGCTCGGGGAACGACCGCTGCTCTGGAGTCTCTTGATCGCGCGCGCGAAGTAGAGGCCGGTCGCCGCAGCGGGACCGGTGAAGTTCGGGAACGGCAGGTCCACGCCGAAGCCGGCGGACGATCCTCCCACTACGAGCCCGTCCTCGACGAGCACGGGCCGGTCGCGCCAGCCGCCGGTCCGGATGAGTTTGGCGCCGTAGGCGGAGAGGGCGGCGCCTTCCGTATGCTCGCGGATGAAGGGAAGGCCGCGCAGCCATTCGAACAGCACATCGTGCATGCCGCGGAAGTTCTTGCGCAGGCCTTCGAGCGGCGCCACGAGCCCCAGGGAGAGGCTGTCGCGATTGGTATAGAGGAACGCACCGGCGTTCAGACGCGCGGTCCTGCCTGCGATCGCCGCGTTCCGGAGCAGGAGCTCATAGGCCGCTCCCTCGCCGGGCCGGAGTGTAAAGCGCTTCTCGATCTCTTCGGGCGGGAGGGTAAGCACGGCCTTGATCCCCTGGGCGAAGTGCGGGGAGGCGGCCTTCTCCAGCCCTTCCGTTCGCACGAGGTGGGACGCATCGCCCTCGGCGAGAAAGACCACGTCGGCGAAGAGCGGTCCGCGGTTCGTGTCCACCCCGACGACCCGCCGGTCTTTCCGCAGGAGCCCGGTGACGGTCGTGTCGGTCAAGAGCAGCGCGCCCTTTGCGCAAGCAAGGCGCGCGAAATAGGGATCGTAGACGGGGCGGAGCACGGTATAGCAATGGGGGAACGCGGCCGGGTCCGTGAGCTCTGCGCCCACTACGTCCAGGCCGTTGTGCAGCAGGGTCCCGCGCCGTGTCACCGCCCGCTCGAACGGCGCGGCCGCAACGGCCGCGGGGCCGAAACAGTCGGGCTCGGCAAGGCTCTCGGAAAAGAAAACGCATCCCGACCAGTTCTCCGCCCCGGCGTACACGCCGGCCTCGAGCAAGGCAACGGAAATCCCTGCGCCGGCAAGTGCGCCTGCGGCGGCAACTCCCGCAGGTCCGGCGCCCACGACGACCACGTCGAATCGATACTGCCTCATGGCGGCTCCTTTGAGAACGAGAGATGCTGCTGCGCACTGCGGACCGGCTGAGCAGGATCAACGATGGGAGGAGGGCAGGGGGCCGGTCGCTACTGAAAAGTATACCAGACCCGGGGCGATCACTGACGGGCGGGGGCGTTTGCCGGGGCGCGGGTCACCCGGTTCCGGCCGTTCCGTTTCGACCGGTAGAGCGCCTCATCGGCCCGCTTGATGAGTTCCTCGCCCTGCAGGTCCGGCCCGTTCTCATGGCCCGCCACGCCGATGCTGACCGTGATCGCGTGCCTGCCGGGGCTGCCGTTCGCGATCTGCAGGTCGGTCTGCTCCACTGCGGACCGAAGGCGCTCGGCGACGACTGCCGCGTGATCGACGTCCTGTTCCGGCATGATCACCGCGAATTCCTCGCCGCCGTACCGGCAGCAGATGTCGATGGTCCCGCAGCGCGTCTGGCCCGCGATGATGTCCGCGAGCTGCTTGAGCACCGCGTCGCCGGTTTGATGGCCGTAGGTGTCGTTGAAGTGCTTGAAGTAGTCGATGTCGATCATCATGAGGGAGAGCGACGAGCCGTTCCGCCCTTGCCGTGAGATCTCCTGCCGGAGCTTCTCGTGGAACATGCGGTAGTTGTACAGGCCGGTCAGGGCGTCGAACTGGGAGAGGCGGTGCGCTTCCACGAAGAGGCGGGACTTCTCGATGCCGCCGGCGATCTGGTGCGACAGGATCGCCAGAAAATCCATATCGTCGACCGACAGGCCGTATCGCCGCCGGTTGCTCAGCCCGATGCAGCCGATCGTGGCGTTATGGGCGCGGAGCGTGATGCCGATGTACGATCCGTCCTGCCGCTCCTCGCCGGGGTAGTGGATGAAGTCGCTTAAGGTCTCGTGGAAGAGCGAGAGATCGTGGATATGGACGTGCTCCCCGCTTTCCACGATCCTGCCGGGGACCCCCTGGCCGGGCTGGAGGGATACCTCGCCCGGATCGGGGAGACCGCTGGTGTAGACGAGGTCGATCCGTTTTTTCTCCTCATCAAGAAGATAGACGGAGACGCTCTCGACCGGCAGCGAGGTCCGGATGATCTCGACGATTCCCTGGAGCAGGTCGTGCAGGTCGAGGATCGAGCCGATGGTCCGGGAGATGTGGTAGTGGACGTAGACCTCGTTCAGTTTCTTTTCGAGCAGGTCTCCCAGCGTCTTTTCATGGGCTCGGCTTTCCGTCAGCTCCCGCTCGAGACGGGCGATCGTCTCTCTGTGGGTTTCATCGGCCATCAGCATCCTGTGCCCGACGCGCCCCGCGTGTCGGCGGGGGCGCCAGCCGTCGATGTCGGTTTAGGGTGTCTTGGGCTTTGCCGGGACGATCGGGATCATCTTGGGCTTTGCGTTTTGCTGCGTCGCAACAGGCTGGAGCTGCGGCATCTTCTCGATCGTGATGATCACCTTATGGTCCAGGAACGCTGTCCCGATCTTCGGCGGGTGGGCCGAATAGGCGGCCGCGATCATGACGTTGCCGTTCAAACCGTCCCGTTCCAGATACTGCACCAGCTTGCCCGAGCGGTCGGCGGCCAGTTCCCGTGCTGATTTGGCGGGGATCCGCCTCCTGCCCCGGCCGCGCGCAGGGACGGCATCAGTGGTGTTCCCGATCGTGACCTCCAGGCCCTTGAGCCGGTCGTCCTTGAGCGATGAGGCGATCTGGTCGAGCAGTTTCGGACTGTGCCGCTGAAAGACATAGGAATGGTGCAGGTAGACCGCGTTCTCGGGGATGTTCACGATCAGGCGGTCCCCGGCGTCCAGCACCTCGGCCTTGCCCTCCTTGATCGCGTCGGCAAGTCCGAGCTGCAGGGTCACGAGGGCGGGGCCCTTCCAGGCCTGCTCCTCAGCCGTCTTCTTTTCCTGCGCCTTCGCTTTTGCCTGGCACTGCCTCAGTTCTGCCTTTGCTGCGTCGAATGCGGGGAGGCCGGCCTTCATTCGCGCATAGTCGGTGGCCATCGGCGTATAGGTCATGAAGTAGAACGCCGCCGCCGCGCCGAGCGCGAGCACGAGCAGTGCAGCCAGTACGGAGGTTACGATTTTCATAGTTCGGATGCCCCCTTCTGCGTAATGCGCCGGCCGCTAACGCAGCCGGGCGATTGTCTGTTCCATACGGTCGAGGCCCTTCCGGATCGATTCCAGCGAGGTTGCGTACGAGAGCCGGATATAGGGATCGGCGCCGAAGGCGTCTCCGGAAACGAGGGCCACCTGGGCCTCGTCGAGCAGCAGGGAGGCAAGGTCGGAGGAGTTTGCGACCCGTCGTCCCGCGAGCGATTTGCCGTAGAGCGCGGCCGTGCGCGGGAAGGCGTAGAACGCGCCTACGGGCATGAGACAGGAGACGCCGGGCATCGCGTTCAGCCGTTCGATCATGTATCTGCGCCGTTTGTCGAACTCGGCGTTCATGATGCCGATGCAGTCCTGGGGACCCCGCAGCGCCTCGACGGCAGCCTTCTGGGAGATGGATGTGGGGTTCGAGGTGCTCTGGCTCTGGATGTTCGCCATGGCGGCGATCACATCCTTCGGGCCGGCGGCGTAACCGATGCGCCAGCCGGTCATGGCGTGCGACTTGGAGACCCCGTTCACCGTGATCGTGCGCTCCTTGATCGCGTCGCCCAGCGAGGCGATGCTCACGTGGGTGAAACCGTCGTAGAGCAGTTTCTCGTAGATCTCGTCGGAGATCACGTAGAAGTCGTGCTGCACCGCCAGCTTCGCGATCGCCTCCAGGGTCTTGCGGTCGTAGGCCAGGCCCGTCGGGTTCGAGGGGCTGTTCAGGATGAGGGCCTTCGTCTTCTTCGTTACGGCCCGCGCGAGCGCGTCCGCGGAAATCCGGAACCCCTCTTCCTCGGTGGTCGCGACGATCACCGGCTGGGCGTCGTTCAACAGTACCTGATCGGGGTAGGAGACCCAGTAGGGAGCGGGGATGATGACCTCGTCCCCGGGATCGAACAGGGCCTCGGCGATGTTGTAGAGGCTGTGCTTCGCGCCGCAGGAGATGAGCACCTGGGACCGTTCATAGGCGAGGCCGTTGTCCCGTTTGAACTTCTCGATCACGGCGTCCTTGAGCTCGTCGGTCCCTCCCGCAGGCGTGTACTTCGTGTACCCGTCCCGGATGGCGCGGATCGCGGCCTCCTTCACGTTTTCCGGCGTGTCGAAATCCGGTTCGCCTACGCCGAAATCCACTACGTCGATCCCCTGGGCCTTCATGGCCTTTGCCTTTGCGGCAACGGCAAGGGTGGGAGAGGGCTTGATTGCGCGTGCGCGTTTTGCGATACCCATCGGAATGCGGAATTCCTTTCTTCTGCTCTGCTGCTTGCGGATCGCTCCGGACGGCGGGGAGCAGTGGATGCCGCTCCCGGGGATCGCCGCTCAGCGGATGACGGAGTATTTTATGTAGCACAGAACCAACGGAAAGTCAACGAGTTTGTTGGCGGAAACGCTTCTCTCGGCTTGCGGGCACGCCGTGTTCCGGCGTATACTGCGGCATGCGGCGTAAGGCGCCGCAATGAGCGAACCATGACCCTTGCGGAAAAACTCCAAACCCTGCCGGACGAACCGGGCGTCTATGTCATGAAGGACGCGCGGGGCCATATCATCTACATCGGGAAGGCGGTGTCGCTTGCCAACCGCGTGGGCTCCTATTTCCAGAAAGGGCCGAAAGGCGAGAAGACCGAGCTCATGGTGCGCCAGGTGGCGGACCTCGAGACCATCGTGACCCATACGGAGCTCGAGGCCCTGGTCCTGGAGGCGAACCTCATTAAGAAACATCATCCGCGCTACAATATCGTGCTGCGGGACGACAAGAACTACCCCTACCTCCGTTTCGATCTCGCCTCCCCGTATCCGCGGCTCGAAGTGGTCCGGCGTTTAAAGAAGGACGGCGCAACGTACTACGGTCCCTATGTGCCGGCCGGCGGCATGTGGGAGCTGCTGGCGCTCGTACGACGCACCTTCCCGCTCGCGTCCTGTAAAAAGGAGTTTCGGAAGGACCGGCCCGAGCGGCCCTGCGTCCAGTTCCAGATCGGCAGATGCCTGGCGCCCTGTTCCGCCGCTATCGACGACGCAGCGTACCGCGACATGGTGCAGCAGGTACGGCTCTTTCTCGAAGGGAAGAACCGCGACCTGCTCGTCCTGCTGCGCCGGCGCATGGAAGAGGCGTCGGCGCGGACGGAGTACGAACGCGCCGCCGAGCTGCGGGACCGGATCGCGAAGATCGAAGGGGCCTTCGCGAAGCAGAAGGTCGTTTCCCCGGGGTTCGAGAACCAGGACGTGGTCGGCACGGCGTCGGCAGCGGGCAGGGCGGACCTCCAGGTGCTGTTCATCCGGAACGGCATGATGGTCGGCAGGAAGGACTTCTTTCTCGACGACGTGCGCGGTCTCTCCGAGGAGGAGGTCCTCGCCGACTTTCTGCGCCAGTTCTATGCCAAGGAGATGATCGTTCCCGCCGAGGTCCTGCTGCCCCGCGATCTGCCCGACCGCGAAGTGTTCGAGGCCTGGCTCGCAACGAAGCGCGAGGGGCGCGTGGAGGTCCAGGTACCCCAGCGCGGCAGGAAGCGCGACCTGGTCCGGATGGCTTCGGACAACGCGGCGCAGTCGCTGCGGGAACACCAGCTTTCGCAGCGGAGCAAGGAACGCGTCCTCGCGGAGCTGCAGGAGGAGCTGGGACTCAAGAACCTGCCGCGCACGATCGAGGCCTTCGACATCTCGCAGATCCAGGGCACGGAGCCCGTGGCGAGCATGGTCCGCTTCGCGAACAACCTGCCGGACAAGCGGCACTATAAACGGTTCCGGATCAGGACCGTAACCGGGCAGGACGATTTTGCGAGCATGGCCGAAGTGGTCGGGAGGAGATACGCGCGGGCACTGGAGGAAGGAACGCTGCCCGACCTCATCCTGATCGACGGCGGCAAGGGGCAGCTCAATGCGGCGCTCGACGCGCTGGCCGGCCTCGGGGTGACCGAACCGGACGTGATCGGGCTGGCCAAGGCGCGGAGCGGGGAGACGGGCGCCGAGCGGGAGTTCGAGCGTGTCTTTCTCCCAGGCGTGGAGGAGCCGGTGGTCCTCGACCCGACGAGCGCGACCACGCACCTGGTGGCCCGAGTGCGGGACGAGGCGCATCGGTTCGCGATCACCTACCACCGGAAGCTGCGCGGACAACGGGCGGTTGCCTCGGTGCTCGACGCCGTGCCCGGCGTCGGGGAGATGAGGAAGAAGGCGCTCCTGCGTCATTTCGGCAGCGTGGAGAAGATCCGGCAGGCGTCGGAGGAGGAACTGGCAGCGCTTCCGGGGATGAGCCGGAAGACCGCCCGCGAAATCGTCGCGTACTTTCAGCAGGCCCCAGGACCGGGCGTACCAACCGAATGAACGGCGGCGGAGCGGGGAGTGACAGGCATCCGCCGCGTGCGGGGCGCAGGAGGCCTTGTATGCAAATGGCAGAGGAGTCGATATGACCAACGAAGAGTGGCTCGCGGTTTTCAAGAACATCGGCGTCACGCTCCGCGCAGGCCTGCCGGAGATTCTGGGTCGAGCGGACGGCACGGTTCCGCTCGGCAGGGGAGCGGGCGGGGACAAGACCTTTCCGGTGGACAAATGGGCCGAGGACGTCGTCCTCGCCGCGCTCGATGCGGTCCACAAGGACGGCGAGGCCTTCACCCTGATCTCCGAGGAACTGGGGATCCGGAAGTTCGGCGCAGGGAAGACGATCGTGCTCGTGGACCCCGTAGACGGCAGCAACAACGCCAAGACCGGCGTGCCCTTCTTCGCTTCGTCCCTCGCGCTCCTTTCCGGCGACACCCTGGCGGATCTCGCGGTCGGCTACGTCGTGAACCTCGCGGCGGAAGACGAATTCTGGGCCCTGCGCGGCCAAGGGGCCTTTCAAAACGGAAAGGCCATCCGGACCTCTGCCCGGGAGGGGTTCACGGTCGCGGCCTACGAGGCGTCGTCGCCCCGCACCGATCTGCCGCGCATCCTGCCGTTGCTCGTCCAGGCGCGGCGCACACGCTGCTTCGGCTGCACCTCACTGGCCCTCGCGTACCTTGCCGCGGGGGCAATCAGCGTCTTCGCGACGGCCGCACCGTCGCGCACCTTCGACTACGCCGCCGGCATGCTGATCCTCGAAGAGGCGGACGGCGTGATCACCGACCTTGCAGGGGGACGGCTGGACCACGTGGCCGCCGGGCTCGAGCGCACCGTCCCGCTGCTCGCGAGCGCCCACGATCGGCTGCATGTCCAGGCCCTGGACCTGCTCCATCGGCAGGACGGGGGCCGCCGGGGAGGGAATCGCGACGCCTGAGCCGGATCGTTGTCGCTCGGCCGGCGCGGGCACGAGAGACGCGCATGGGAAGGTCCTCCGCGGAGGCGTCCCGGCAGAGTTGTATTGACAGGCCTACTTTTTTATGTAATTATGAGTCCTTATGGCGCTTGTCAATCACACCACGCGCGAGATCAACGCGAAGATCGTCTACTACGGCCCCGGCCTTTGCGGCAAGACGACGAACATCCATCTCATCTATCACCGCATCGCCCCCACGCAGCGGGGCAAGCTCATCTCACTTGCCACCGAGACGGACCGCACCCTCTTCTTCGACTTTCTGCCCGTCGAACTCGGCACGATCAAGAACTACCGCGTCCGGTTCCACCTCTATACGGTCCCGGGCCAGGTCTTCTACAACGCAACCCGTAAACTGGTGCTCAAGGGTGCTGACGGCGTCATCTTCGTGGCAGATTCGCAGCGCGCCATGCTTGACGCGAACCAGGAGAGCCTCGCCAACCTGCGGGACAACTTCTCGGATATGGGCGTCGATATCGCCGATTTTCCCGTGGCGATCCAATACAACAAGCGCGACCTCCCCGACATCCTGACCGTGGACGAACTGAACGCGGCGCTGAACCCGCGGCAGGTCCCCGCGTTCGAGGCGGTCGCCACGACCGGCGAGGGCGTCCTGAAAACCTTTACGGCCATCTCGAAGCTCGTGCTCCAGGACATGCAGAAATACCCGGAGCGCCACAATTTCACCTTGAGCGACATCGGAGGCGGCAAGGCGGAGCGCGAGCCGGTTGTGGCAGAGCCGGTACCGGAGCCGCCGTCGGAGGAGGCCCCCATGGCCGACGCCCGTTCGGATGTTGCGGCGCTCGAGCAGGCGGTGGATGCCGGCATGCGGGTGCATCTCGGCACTCCCTCCATGGAGGACCGCCAGATCATCCTTCCGTTCGACGTGGTGACCGGGGAGGGGGAAGAGCAGTTCGAGATGCGCGTGGCGATCGATATGGATGCTCCTCTCTCCAAACGGTTCAAGGTCCTCGTCAAAAATTTTAAAAGATGATACCGCGCAGACCGGTCGCACCGCCGGCCGCGCCAGGTGCACCATGGCAAAGGTGACGGCGCTCATCCCCGCAGCCGGTGCAGGGAGACGCATGGGCGGGGCCGTTGCAAAGCAGTATCTGTCGCTGGGCGACCGTCCGCTGCTGGCGCATACGCTCCTGGTGTTCCAGCACGCCGCGGTGGTGGATGAGATCATCCTCATCCTTCCCGCCGAGGACCGGGAACGTTGCCTCCGGGACGTGGTCGAGCGCTACCGGATCACGAAGGTCCGGACGATCGTGGCGGGCGGGCCGGAGCGGCAGGACTCGATCGCCAACGGCCTGCAAAGTGTCGGCGAGGACGTTACGGCGGTTTTGGTGCACGACGGCGTGCGCCCCTTTGCGACCGAGGAGATGATCCGGGAAGCCGCAGACCGGGCGTGCCGCGGCGAGTGCGTCGCCGTGGGGGTGCCGCTCACGGACACGATCAAGGAAGTGGACGACGCGGGGTTCGTTCGCCATACGCTCGACCGGAGCAGGCTCTGGGCGATCCAGACGCCGCAGGCCTTTCCCGCGGCTGTTCTGAAACGGGCCTACGCAGCGGCAGCGCTCAAGCAGTGGCGGGGAACCGACGACGCAGCGCTTGTTGAGCGGAGCGGGACCGCGGTGCGGATCATCCGGGGGATTTCCGAGAACATCAAGATCACCACGCCAGAGGACCTGGTCCTGGCGGAGGATATCCTGAGGAGGGGCAATGCGGACCGGCATAGGGTATGACGTCCATGGTTTCGGGGAGGGGCGGAAACTGGTGCTCGGCGGGGTGGAGATCCCGGGCGAGCCGGGTCTGCTCGGACACTCGGATGCCGACGTGCTGCTGCACGCGATCTGCGATGCGCTTCTGGGCGCCGCCGGGCTGGGAGACATCGGCCGGCATTTCCCCGAAAGCGCACCGAAATACCGCGGCATTTCGAGCATGGTCCTGCTGCAGGAAGTGAAGCGGATCATCGGCGAGGCGGGCTGGGGCGTGCACAACATCGACGCTACCATCGTCGCCGAACGGCCGCGGATGGCGCCCCATATCCCGGCCATGGTCGCGAACATCGCGACGGCCTCCGGAGCGGACCGGGCTGCGGTGAACGTCAAGGCCACGACCACGGAGGGGCTGGGGTTCACGGGCAGGCGGGAAGGGATTGCGGCCTATGCGGTCTGTACCCTCGGGAAAACGGCATAGCAGGAAGCCACTCTTTTTTCTTCTTGTCACCGTGCTGGTCCTGATGACGCAAACCGTTGCGGCACAGGAAGCCGCTCAAATGACCGGCACCCAGGGGGCAAAGCCAGCGAACGAGAAGAAGAAGGTCTTTCTCTATGAATGGACCGACGACCAGGGCGTTGCGCACATGACCGATGTCCCCGAGGACGTGCCGCCGCAATACCGGGAACGGGCGGTCAAGCTGGAATCGGTGCGCGGGTCCGAGCCTCCCTCCGCCTCCATGCCTCCGTCCTCGGGGGTGGCGCCGAACGCGTCCGAGCGGGAAGCGGTGGCCGAACGAAGCCGATGGCAGAGCCGTTTGCAGGAGGCGAAAACGCGATTGGCCAACGCGAAGACCAAACGCGCCGCGCTGGAACAACAACGCGCCGCGCTGCTGACGCGATGGGGCTCGCCGGCCTATGCGCCGGCCGCCGCCCGGCTGGAGGCGGAGCAACTGGATGCGGAGATCGCCGCTGCCCAGAAAGAGGCCGATAATGCGCGGAACGAGATCGAGGTGGTGATCCCGGAGGAGGCCCGCAAAGCGGGCGTGCCTCCCGGATGGCTGCGGGAGTAGGAACCGGATCGGTGCAGGGGTAAGGAGGAAACTCCCTCGGAGCAGGACGTCCCCGCCCTCAGAAAGATGTGCGAGACATTCCGAAAGATAAAGAATGACTTCAACGCCGCATTGGCCATGGACCCTGCGGCGACGAGCAGGATCGAGGTCGTCCTGACCTATGCGGGGTTTCACGCGCTTCTGGCCTACCGGTGCGCACATGGCATGTGGAAGAAACGCATCCCTTTTTTCCCCCGCGCCCTGTCGCAGCTCGCCCGTTTCCTGACCGGCATCGAGATCCATCCGGGTGCGACCATCGGATCGGGGTTGTTCATCGATCATGGCATGGGTGTGGTGATCGGCGAGACTGCGGAGATCGGAGATCATGTGACGCTCTTCCAGGGAGTGACGCTCGGCGGGACCGGGAAAGAGCGCGGCAAGCGTCATCCGACCCTGGGGAGTCATGTGGTCGTCGGAGCGGGTGCGAAGGTGCTGGGGCCCATCCGGATCGGCAACTATGTTAAGATCGGAGCGAATTCGGTCGTCCTGCAGGACGTGCCGGACCATTCCACCGTGGTCGGGATCCCGGGCAGGATCGTGCGGATCAAAGACGAGCGCGTTCCCGACGAGGCGCTGCTCGATCATATCCATATTCCCGATCCGATTGCGGACAGGCTCATCGAACTGCAGGTGCAGATCGACGTCCTGAAAAAGGAACTGGACAGGCTGAGGGACGCGTAAGGCGGTGCCGACGGTGTACGCCGGGTTTCCGGCTATGCCTCGACGATGCGATAGCTGTGCGTGATCGTCGCTGCCTTTGCCAGGGTCGCGCCCACGGAGCAGTACTTGTCCAGAGACAATGCGATGGACCGTTCCACGGCCTCTTTGGTTATCCCTTTTCCCTTGATGAGATAGGCAATATGGATCGCCTTATAGACCTTGGGGAAGTCCTCCGCCTTCTCCCCTTTCACGACGATCTCGAGACCGGTAACGGCTTGTCGTTTTTTCCGGAGGAGGGACAAAACGTCCATACCCGAACATCCGCCGAACCCCACGAGCAGCAGTTCCATGGGCCGGAAGCCCTGTTCGGTTCCGCCGGCCTCAGGATCGGCATCCAGGTGCAATGTATGGCCCGAAGATGCAGTCGCGGAAAAGTGCATATTCTCTAACAACGTCACGTTGGCCTCGATCATCATCGGTTTTCCTCCTAAGCGGTAAGGATGTTTTTCCTGTTGCGGGCAGGGGCGAATCCTGCATCCCTGTCATGGGCATCGATCATTCTCAAGCGGCTCTTCGGAAGGCATCGTGGTCTGCAGCAAGCGCAATACCTTTTGCGGTTGCAGCAAAAAAACGGCAATCATATCATCCAATATTATGATTATACAAGACTCTCGGCACTTCCGTCGCTATGGGCATTCTGCGGGATTCATTCCTCGCCAAAGCAGCACTTCAGCGGCGAAGACAAGGAGTCATAACCCCCTGTATTCATTTGCATGTTTTTTTGCGATTGCTAAACTATTTAATTATTGGACATTATAGGATAATTAGTTTTTTTTATTTGACTAAAAGGGGGTGTGCCCATACAATCTGTTGTCTTACGGTCGTAGAGTAGAATGGTTCGTGCCTTCTGCATCATCGGACCCTATTCCCGCCTCACTTCAGCAATTTTACGATAACCTTTTTCGGAAAGGGGGACTGTTGCTCCAGCCTGAATGCATCCGAATTCGCGCCGTCGCGGGCGCAGCCGGATGCCCCCGCAGCGTCAAGTGCTGCTTCGGTGAACCACGACGTACTCGTTTCATTTCCACCCTGGTGCAGAATTAAGTTAATTCTACGAAGGAGGATTTTCTCATGAGCACAGATGGTAAGACCCCGATGCTTGATGAACTGGAAAAAGGCGCGTGGCCGAGTTTTGTCAAGGAGATCAAAAAGGCCGCCGTCAAGAGCAATACGGCAAAAGACCTGCTCGGCATCCTGGAGCGCTCGTACAAGGATAAAGTCACCCACTGGAAGCACGGCGGCATCGTCGGCGTCCTCGGGTACGGTGGCGGCGTCATCGGCCGGTACTGCGACCTCCCCGAAGAATTCCCCGGCGTGGCCCACTTCCACACCGTCCGTATCAACCAGCCTTCCGGTTTCTTCTACACCTCCCAGGCGCTCAAGGAGCTCTGCGACATCTGGGACAAGTACGGCAGCGGCATGACGAACATGCACGGTTCGACGGGCGACATGATCTGGCTCGGCACGCAGACCGACAAACTGGAGCCGATCTTCGCTGAAATCACCGCGAAGGGCTGGGACCTCGGCGGTTCCGGGTCCTGCCTCCGCACCCCGAGCTCTTGCGTCGGCAAGGCGCGGTGCGAGTTCGCGACCATCGACACCATGTCCATCTGCCACGCCATGACCCATGAGTTCCAGGACGAACTCCATCGCCCCGCCTTCCCCTACAAGTTCAAGATCAAGGTTTCCGGATGCGCCAACGACTGCACCGCCTCCATCGCTCGCGCCGACATGTCCATCATCGGCACCTGGCGGGACAGCATCCGGATCGACCAGGCAGAGGTGAAGAACTACGCTTCCAAGATGAACATCCAGGAAGAGATCATCAACATGTGCCCGACGAAGTGCATGAGCTACGACGGCGGCACCCTCAAGGTCAACGACAAGGACTGCACCCGCTGCATGCACTGCATCAATCAGATGCCGAAGGCCCTGCGCCCCGGCAAGGATCAGGGCGCTACGATCCTCCTCGGCGGCAAGGCCCCGATCGTGACCGGCGCGCTCATGAGCTGGGTCCTCATCCCCTTCATCAAGCTTGAGGAGCCCTACGATAACCTGAAGGACCTGATTCGCAAGCTCTGGGAATGGTGGGACGACCACGGCAAGAACCGCGAGCGTATCGGCGAGTTGGTCGACCGTATGGGCATGAAGTCCATGCTTGAGGCAACGGGGCTGAAGCCGGTTCCGCAGATGGTGAAGGCTCCGCGGACGAACCCCTACGTGTTCTGGGATCAGGCGGACGTGAAGTAAGGTCCTGCGCGACAACGACCATTTTCTTTAAGGAGGAATACCGATAATGGCTGACAAACCGAAGAGAATAACGGATATTGGCGCACCTGACTATAAAAAATTCCTGCCCCCGGTGATCGCGAAGAACTACGGGAAGTGGAAGTACCATGAGTATCTCAATAAGGGTGCGATGAAGCACGTCTCCGAGACCGGCGACGAGATGTACACCGTCCGCGTGGCGACCCCGCGGCTCGTGAGCACCGACTACATCCGCGAGATGTGCGATCTCGCCGAGAAGTTCTCCGGCGGCCATCTCCGCTGGACGACCCGGCACAACGTCGAGTTCTTCCCGGACAAGGGGCAGGTCGAACCGCTGCAGGCCGAGCTCAAGAAGCGCGGCCACCTCTCCGGCGGCATCGGCTACGGCATCAGCAACGTCGTGCATACCCAGGGCTGGATCCACTGCCACACCCCGGCAACCGACGCCTCGGGCGTGGTGAAGGCGGTCATGGACGAACTGCACGAGTATTTCACCACCAAGACCCTGCCGGCGCGCGTCCGCATCGCCCTCGCGTGCTGCCTGAACATGTGCGGCGCGGTCCACTGCTCCGACATCGCCATCCTCGGCATTCACCGCAAACCGCCGAAGGTGAACGATGCGACCCTGGGCAACCAGTGCGAGATCCCCACGACCATCGCTTCGTGCCCCACGGGCGCCATCAGCCCGAACCCGGCGATCAAGTCCGTGAAGATCAAGGAAGAGCGCTGCATGTACTGCGGTAACTGCTACACCATGTGCCCCTCGCTTCCGCTCGCCGATGCGACCGGCGACGGTATCTCGATCTATGTGGGCGGGAAGGTGTCGAACGCCCGCGGCCCGGCGCGCATGTCCAAGCTCGCCATCCCGTTCCTGCCGAACAACCCCCCGCGGTGGCCGGAAACGGTGAAGGCCGTGAAGCACCTGGTGGAGGTCTATGCGAGCGATGCGCGGAAGCACGAGCGCTACGGCGAATGGATCGAACGGATCGGCTGGGAGCGGTTCTTCAATCTCACGGGCCTGCCGTTCACGTATCAGCATATCGATGACTTCACCTTTGCCCGCGACACGTTCCGGATGACCCCCACCTTCAAGTGGGAGTAATACACGACTGGGTCCGGCCTCCCGTACGATCGTTCGGGAGGCCGGTTTTCCTTTTCACTCAAACCTGACCAGGGGGACATTACATGGACGCCCAGGAATTGCAGAAAAAGATCTATGACCTCGTAGAAAAGAACATGGGCAAGAAGAAGATGAAGTCCGGCGACCTGAAGAAGGCCATGGTCGCGGAAGGCGCGACCGAAGCGGAGTTCAAAGAAGCGCTGCGCGAACTGGTTGACGGCGGCAAGCTGGTCTATTCGTACTTCGGCGGCAGCTTCATCGAAATTCCCCATGTGGAAGGCTCTGCCAATCCGCAGTCGTAATGCGGGATTTGCCGAGGCTCGTCATCGCGGCGACGCGGGGGGGGATCGGGAAAACAACCATCGCCCTCGGCATCGTCGCCGCCTGGCGGCGGCAGGGACGCAGCGTTGCAGTGTTCAAGAAGGGGCCGGACTTCATTGATGCCGGATGGCTCGGCGTCGCAGCGGACCGGCCCTGCTACAATCTCGATCCGTTCATGATGGCGGAGGAACGGATCGTTGATTCCTTTCTGCTTCACGCGGCCGATGCGGATGCGGCTGTTATCGAAGGGAACCGGGGGCTCTACGACGGCGTCGACGAATCCGGCACGTACAGTACGGCCCGGCTGGCAGCCCTGCTCAGGACCCCGACGGCGCTGATCGTCGACTGCACCAAGGCGACCAGCACCGTGGCGGCCGTGGTGCTCGGCTGTCTGCGGTACGATCCGTCCTGCAGGATCGTCGGCGTCATACTGAACAACCTTGCCTCGGCGCGCCACGAGGACGTCATCCGGAAGGCGGTAGCGAAAAGCAGCGGCCTGCCGGTGCTCGGTGCGATCCCCCGCCAGCGGGGCGGTTTTCCGGAACGGCATATGGGGCTCACGCCGTTCCATGAGCATCCCGAAGCAATCGGTGCCATCGACGCGGCGCGGGCGCTGGTGGAGCGGCATTGCGATCTCGACGCGCTTTGGAGCGCGGCCGGAACGGCAGAGACGTTTGCGACGGAGCGGGACGGGGCGCCACGTTCCCGCCTGGGCGGTCCGACCGTCACCGTCGGGGTTGTCCGGGACAAGGCGTTTCAGTTCTACTATCCCGATAACCTGGAAGCGCTCGAACGGCATGGTGCAATCCTTCGCGAGATCAATGCCCTGCAGGATCGGGCGCTTCCGGCGGATCTCGAGGCGCTGTATATCGGCGGCGGGTTTCCGGAAACCCAGGCCGCGGAACTCGCGGCAAACGGCGATTTCTGCCGATCGGTCAGGGAAGCGGCGGACGACGGGCTGCCGATCTACGCGGAATGCGGCGGTCTGCTCTATCTCGGACGCAGCCTCACGGTCAGCGGTAGGAGCTATGCCATGACCGGCGTGTTTCCGGCGGATTTTATCCTGGAAAGCAGGCCCCAGGCGCACGGCTATGCGGTGCTCGAGGCCGGGACGTCCGGAAGATTCCTGGATGCGGGGACCGAGGTTCGGGGGCACGAGTTTCATTACTCGCGGCTTGATCGGGTTGACGGACACCCGATGATGGCGTATGATGTGCGGCGGGGTTCGGGGATCGACGGCAAACGCGACGGACTCGTCACCCGCAACGTTGTAGCGGCGTACACCCATATTCACGCACTGGCGACGCCGCAATGGGCTCCTGCCATGGTGCGGATGGCCAGAGAACGGCAAGCAGGCGTACGGGACGCGAAGAGAACGAGGTGACCAGCATATGCGATCCCGACCGCGAGGAAGCATCGACCCGACCTGCCCGTTCTGCGGTGCGGCGCTCGACCGGCCGGAATCCATAGACGCAGGTGACGCCGAGCGGGTGCTCGGTGGTTTCTGCAAAGGGTGCGGGGCGATCTACATCGTCGATCAGACCGGGAAGAATGCCGGCGAGGCGATGGTGCAGGCGCTGGGCATCGCCGCGGAACGACTGCGGAAGAGCCCGTCGGACCTTATGCCCGGCGACGATTACGAAGATGCGATCTTGAGCTATGATTGGCGGACTCACCGCTCACCGGGTATCAGCAAAGGGTTCCGGGACGGATTTGGGCGGTTGTACATAGTGCGGGTGAAACAGCAGGCAGCGTAGCGGACCGGACCGCCGACGCAACAGGCAGAAGGAACGAAGCGAGGGATTGCCGAAGAAAGGCGCCCGACCATATTGTCAACGATAGAAAGGGGATCAGCAATGGGAACGATTTCGGTAAAAGGCAAGACGCTGGAAGTGGATGAGGATGGGTTCTTGGCAAACCTCGACGATTGGAGCATGGATGTAGCAAATTACTTCGCAGAGGTCGAGGGCATCCAGATGAGCGACCAGCACTGGGAAGTGGTGAATTTCCTGCGCGATTACTATGCACAGTACCAGATCGCGCCGATGATCAAGATCCTGGTGAAAGAGATCGGCAAAAAGCTCGGACCGGAAAAGGGCAACACGAAGTACCTGTACGAGCTGTACCCGGGCGGCCCGGCGAAACAGGCCTGCAAGATCGCCGGTCTGCCGAAGCCGACCGGCTGCGTGTAGGCGCGAGACCGGCTTTCAGCCGTTCGGCGTTGCCGCGGGCAGGGGCACGGCGCTGCCGGTGTAATCCCTCCGGTTATCGGACGGGGTGCGCGCAGTGAACGGGCGTTGCGGCATGTCGCTCCTAATACACCGGCGAAGCTTCGATCAACAACGAAGGGGATAATAGGAAGAACACATTATCCCCTGTTTTTTTATCCCACTGCTGCACAGGGGAGGTGAATCGATGAAGTTGGCTCTCTTTATAAGCGATTGGCGAAGGACGGAAGAAACCCTCGAGCGGATCAGCGCAGAAAAACTGGGGATCGTTCTGGTAGAAAACGGCGTCTACCATGCTGTCGTCAAGGAAGACGGGAAGGATTCGCCCGTGCTGGGAAAGGCCGGGGCGACCTTCTATGCACTGTTGGACGACCTCGAGACGCGCGGTCTTACCGCCGCGAGCGTGAATCCGAAGGTAAAGGTTGTGGGGTACGGCGATATCGTCGACCTCATCATGAACGACTACGAGAAGAGCGCCTGGCTGTAGCGCATCGCTCGCGGCGAACAACGGCTGCGGATGGGCGGCGCTCCGGCATGAGTGCCCAAGCGGACGATCCGGGCGCATCTCCCCGCATCTTCGCAGATTCTTAAAGGAGGACAGCATGGCTGAATTGACGATGGGGGTTTTCTCCTCGCTGGTCGGCTCGATGTCGCTTGATTTTTCGTTCAAGCTTGCCGAGGCCGCGATGGCCAAGGGGCACAAGGTGAATATGTGGCTCTCCGGTAATGCGGTAATGATGGCCAAGAAGGGGCAGAAAACGTTCAAGGACTATTCGCACTGTGAAAAGAAAATGATGGAACTGATCGGCAAGGGCATGGAACTCACGGTCTGCGAGGCCTGCGCCGAGGCCCGCGGCTACCATAAGGAGGACACTCCGGAGGGTATGAAGCGGGCCAGTATGGACTGGTACCTGGCAAAGACGGTCAAGACCGACCGCCTGCTGCACATAGGAGGTGAGTAAATGGGAGCAGTCAGATTGTTGTTTCTCGTGCAGAGGCCGCCGTACAAGAGCGAGAACCCCCGGTTGGCGCTCACCCATGCCATCGCCAGCCAGACCGCTGAGATCTACATGGATGACGGCGATTCCGTGGTGCCGACCGTCGTGTTCGTCGGGGACGGCGTGCTGAACGCGGTAAAGAACCAGCAAGCGATGAAAATGTACGGCGTCACCAGCACGGAAAGCCACATCAAGAACAGCCTCCTGATCGACATGCCGGTGTGGGTCTGCAAAGAGGATATGGAGCGCCTCGGCCTCAAGGAAGACCAGATGATCACCGATGCGGAGGAACTGGGGGCGGAGATCAAGACCACCTTCGTCTCCTTCGCCGATATTCAAAAAGAGATGGAGTCGGTCCAACACGTATTGTTCTTTTAGCCGCCGGCCCCCGCAGTGAAGTGCTGCGGGGGCTGTAGCGTGTTGCCGACCTCCCCGAGAGGGCCATGGACCTCAAACAGCTGCTGACGGAAAAAAAGACCGCGATCCTCAAGGCTTGGTTCGACGCCATCACGGAAACCTATCAACCAGACACGTCCGCCTTCCTGAAAAAGAAAAAAGCGCAGTTTACGAACCCCGTCGGGTTCACCCTATCCGAGGGGATGGAGGGGTTGTTCGACGGGCTGCTCGCCGGTCTGCTCGCCGGCGATGTCTCCCGGTTCCTTGACGGCATCGTCAGGATTCGCGCGGTCCAGGACTTCCCCCCCTCCGAGGCGGTCGCCTTCGTCTTCCAGCTCAAGCAGGTCGTCCGGCGGGAACTCGGCAGCGACAACCTGGCACGGCCCGGGATCGCTGCGGAACTGGCGGCTTTCGAGTCCGCCGTCGATGATCTCGGCCTCTTCGCCTTCGACCTCTACATGCAGTGTCGCGAAAAGATCTACGAGTTGAAGGCGAACGAGGCGCGGAACCAGACCTACCGGCTCCTGCAGCAGGCGCGCCTGATCGTCGACCGGCCCGACTAAGCGCAGTTTTCCATAACGTGCCTCATCGCCAACCTATAACGAAAAGAGGTAACGAAATGAAAGCACTTTTCTCGTTCATCGTAGTCCTCGTCTTGGCGCTGATCGCCTACGTGGGCGCCGGATCGTTCTTCTTCGGCGTGATCATCCCCTACATCGCCGGGGTGACGTTCCTCTTCGGGATGATCCTCCGCGTCCTCCGGTGGGGGAGCTCGCCTGTGCCGTTCCGGATCCCGACCACCTGCGGACAGCAGAAATCCCTCCCCTGGATCAAGCGGAGCAGACTGGAGAGCCCCGCGGGGCTGCTCGGCGTGATCGGCAGGATGGCCCTCGAAGTGCTGCTCTTCCGTTCGCTCTTCCGCAACCTGAAAACCCAGCTTCGCGATGAAGATTCCCAGCTGGTGTACGGCGAGGCAAAGTGGCTGTGGGCGGCGGGGATGGCATTCCACTGGACCTTCCTCATCATCTTCTTCAGGCATCTCCGGTTCTTTACCGAGCATATTCCGGCACTCGTGCAGCGCGCCGATTACCTGGACGGTTTCCTCCAGATCGGCGTGCCGCAGTTGTACATGACCGACGTCGTTTTCCTGGCCGCGATCCTCTACCTGTTCCTCCGTCGGGTCAGCCTGCCGCAGGTGCGCTACATCTCGCTCATCAACGACTATTTCCCGCTCTTCCTCATCTTCGGCATCGGTTGTACGGGCGTGCTCATGCGGTATTTCTTCCGCACGGACCTCGTGAACGTCAAGATCCTGGCCATGGGGCTCATCAGCTTCCATCCGACGGTTCCGCAGGGGATCACCCCCCTCTTTTACATCCACCTCTTCCTGATCTGCACCCTCTTCGCCTATTTCCCCTTTAGCAAGCTGGTGCATTCGGGGGGCGTATTCTTCAGCCCGACGCGCAACATGGCGAACAACAATCGCTGGAAACGGCACATCAATCCCTGGAACTATCCGGTGCACCTGCACACCTACGAAGAGTATGAAAACGATTTCCGGGCCAAGATGAAAGATGCCGGTCTGCCGGTAGAAAAGGAGTAATCATGGCGAAACTACCGAAACCAGAGGAATTGGCGAAAGTCGATTACCGACTGCCCAAGACGGGATGGATGAACACGCCTGCCGTGCTGAAGGAAGGCATGTTCTGCCACGGCTCGAAGCCCAAGAGCCTGGAGATCGTTGGCTTCCCGAACCCGCGGGAGTGGCGTCCCGCTGACGAGGACTGGAAACTGCCGGAGAACTGGAAGGAGATCCTCATCAAGGGGATCGCGGAACGGCTCAAGAAATACCGGTCGTTCCGGCTGTTCATGGACATCTGCGTGCGCTGCGGCGCCTGCGCCGACAAGTGCCATTTCTTCATCGGCACCGGAGACCCGAAGAACATGCCGGTCCTGCGGGCCGAGCTGATCCGGTCCGTCTACCGCAAAGAGTTTACGACCGCAGGCAAGATCCTGGGCAAGATGGCAGGCGCCCGCGACCTGACCATCGACGTGCTCAAGGAGTGGTGGTACTACTTCTACCAGTGCACCGAATGCCGCCGCTGTTCGGTGTTCTGCCCCTACGGCATCGACCAGGCTGAGATCACGATCATGGGACGCGAGCTCCTGAACGAACTCGGTCTCAACATCGAATGGATCGCGGGACCGGTGTCCAACTGCTACATGAAGGGCAATCACCTGGGACTGGAGCCGCACACCATCGTAGGCAACATGGAGTACATGCTGGACGACATCGAGACCATCACCGGCAAGCGGATCAAGCCGTCCTTTAATCGCAAGGGCGCGGAGATCCTCTTCGTGACCCCCTCGGGCGACCTCTTCGCCGATCCGGGGACGTACACCTGCATGGGTTACCTCATGCTCTTCGAGGAGCTCGGCCTGGACTATACGTGGAGCACCTACGCCTCGGAGGGCGGCAACTTCGGGTTCTTCACGACGAACGAGATGGCAAAGCGGCTCAATTCGAAGATCTACGCCGAGGCGAAACGGCTCGGCGTCAAGTGGATCCTGGGCGGCGAGTGCGGCCACATGTGGCGCGTTCTGACCCAGTACACGGACACCTGGAACGGGCCGGCGGACTTCCTGGAGGTCCCCAAGTCGCCGATCACCGGGACGGTCTTTGAGAACACCAAGTCTCTCAAGATCGTCCATGTCGCCGAGTTTACCGCCGACCTCATCAAGAACAAGAAGATCACGCTCGACCCGAGCCGGAACGATCATCTCACGGTCACGTGGCACGACTCGTGCAACACCGCACGCGGCATGGGTTTCTTTGAGGAACCCCGCTACGTGCTCAATCATGTGGTGAACAATTTCGTCGAGATGCCGGAGGACACGATCCGCGAGAAGACCTTCTGCTGCGGCAGCGGCTCGGGCCTCAACGCCTCGGAAGATATGGATCTCCGGATGAAAGGCGGGTTCCCCCGCGCGAACGCCGTGCAGTTCGTGCAGAAGCATTACGGCGTGAACATGCTGGCGAACATCTGCGCCATCGACCGCGCCACGCTGAAGCCGCTCATGGATTACTGGGTGCCGAGCGTCAACGTCGCGGGCCTGCATGAGCTGGTGGGCAACGCGCTGGTCATGAAGGGCGAGAAACCGCGGGAGACCGACCTGCGCGGCGAGCCCCTCCCGACAAAAGAACAGCAGAAGGAGGAGAAAGCCTGATGAAGATCTATAACAAAGGACCGATATTCCTCGGGCTTCTGGTCTTTTTGGCCGCTGCGCTGTTCCCGTTCTACTACGACATCGGGACCGTGAACGCCAAGCCCGACCTGAAGTTGGACACGCCGGCGATCCAGTCGTGGGCGGCGCTGCATAACGGGAAGAAAGACTGCGTGGAGTCCAAGGAGTACATGCGGGCGGAGCACATGCAGCTCCTGAACGACTGGCGTGACTCCGTGGTTCGCAACATGAACCGGTCGTATCTCAGCGCCACGAACGGCTATCGGTTCGACATGAGCCTGCAGAATGGCTGCCTGAACTGCCACTCGAACAAAAAAGAGTTCTGCGACGAGTGCCACAATTACCTGGCGGTCAAGCCGTACTGCTTCGACTGCCACCTGTCGCCGCAGGAAAAGGAGGGGAACAAATCATGAGCATGGACAGGAGAAAGTTTCTGAAGATCGCCGGGATCTCCTCCATCCTGGGATTCGGCGCCTCCGTCGCCTCGGCGTCCCGTACGTACTGGCAGAAGGAGCTGACGTCGCCGCAGGTCGAGGAAAGTCCGGACGCCCTGCACGCGAAGCGGTGGGCCATGGTCGTGGACATGAGCAAGTTCAAGAGCGTCGAGGACATGCAGAAGGTCATCGACGCCTGTCATCATACCCACAACGTTCCCGACTTCCGGAACCCTGACGGCACGCCGGACCTGAAATTTCAGATCAAGTGGATCTGGGAAGAGCCCTATGAGAAGACCTTTCCTGGCTCCGAGAATGCTTTCATGGAGGAGCGTCTGAAGAATATGCCGTTCCTCGTTCTTTGCAACCACTGTGACCATGCTCCGTGTGTACGGGTTTGCCCAACCCAGGCCACGTTCAAGCTGCCCAACGGTATCACGATGCAGGACGAGCACCGCTGCATCGGTTGCCGGTTTTGCATGGCCGCCTGCCCCTACGGGGCGCGTAGCTTCAACTGGACCGACCCGCGCAAGGCGCTCGATCCCAAGTACATCAACTATGCATACCCCACGCGGACCAAGGGCGTCGTGGAGAAGTGCATCTTCTGCTCCGAGCGGCTTGAGATGGGCAAGATGCCTGCCTGCGTGGAGGCCGCACCGACCGGCGCCATGTTCTTCGGGGACATCGACGACCCGAAGTCCGAGGTCAGGCAACTCGTGACGAACCGCCTGACTATCAGGCGTAAAGCCGAGTTGGGTACCGGGCCGGCCATTTATTACCTGATAGGAGGGACCGAACATGCTTGAGAAAGCATTTGAAGGCGGGAAGAAATACTGGACGTGGATCATCTTCCTCGTCGTCGTGGCGAGCATCGGATTCTATTGGTATCTCAAGCAGTTCGCCTTCGGTCTGGGAATGACCGGCATGCACCGCGACGTGTCATGGGGCCTGTACATCGGACAGTTCACATTCCTCGTCGGAGTCGCCGCATCGGCCGTGATGCTGGTTATCCCCTATTATTTGCACGATTTCAAGAAGTTTACCAAGATCGTGATCCTTGGGGAGTTCCTTGCGATCTCAGCGGTGCTTATGTGCATGCTCTTCATCATGGCCGATATGGGCCAGCCCATGCGGTTCATGAACATCATGCTTCATCCCACGCCGAACTCGGTTATGTTCTGGGACTTTCTCGTGCTGTCCGGCTATCTGGCGATCAACGCCTTGGTCGGCTGGATCACCCTGAGCGCCGACCGGAAGGGGGCGCCGCCGCCGAAGTGGATTAAGTTCTTCATCTACCTCTCGATCCCCTGGGCGGTCAGCATCCACACGGTCACGGCGTTCCTCTACTCGGGTCTGCCGGGGCGTGACTACTGGCTTAGTGCCATTATGGCGGCGCGGTTCCTCGCCTCGGCGTTCGCGGCCGGGCCGGCACTGCTTATTATCCTGGCGTTGATCGTTCGGAAGGTCTCGAAGTTCGATCCGGGCCGGGAACCGATCCAGGCCGTGGGCAAGATCGTGGGTTACGCCATGTTCGCCAACGTCTTCTTCCTGGGTCTCGAGTTCTTTACAGCCTTCTACAGCGGTATCCCGGAGCACCGGGCCAGCTTTATCTATCTCTATAAAGGAATGGCCGGACACGCGGAGCTCGTTCCGCTTATGTGGGTGTCGACGATCTTTGCCGTCGTCTCGCTTCTGATGCTGGTCGTTCCGCGCATTCGCAGAAACGAAGGCCTGCTCGCCCTGACTTGTGTCATGCTGTTCATCTCGCTCTGGATCGACAAGGGCTTCGGCCTGATCGTCGGCGGGTTTGTTCCGAACCCCTTCGGCGACGTGCATACCTACTGGCCGACCGGACCCGAGACGATGATTACAATAGGCATCTGGGCCATTGGTCTCTTGGTGCTGTCTATGCTGTATAAGATCGCGATCTCAGTCCGCGAGCGGACCGCGGGTATCGAGATCAAGCATTGAACGTCTCGGACCCCGTTATTTCGTGCTTGATTTTATCGAATCGGCCGGGTAGTATAACAAGCTTGGCTGTTTCGGAAACATATCTTAAGGCAAGGAGGATTCAGGCACAATGTACATGGTAACGGTCGACACGAACAAATGCGCCGGGGACGGCACCTGCGCGAACGTCTGCCCGCAGTCGGTCTTCAAGGTTGAGGGCGGCAAGGCTGATCCCGTGAATATGTCGGAATGCATCAACTGTCTGACCTGCGTGGAGAACTGCCCGCAGCAGTGCATCACGGTCAACGAGATTTAGTAAACCGCATATCGCCATTACATAGGGAGCCGGCATTCGCCGGCTCCTTTTTTTTCGCAGTAAAGGCCGGGTGGATGCCTCCACCCGGCCTTTACGTTTGCAAAACGCCTTCTCGATCTGCCGTCTACCCCTTTTTCCCGAGCAGTTGCATGAACGAGGAGATCAGGTCGAGCGGCAGCGGAAATACGATCGTCGAGTTCTTTTCCGAGGCGATCTCGGTCAGGGTCTGAAGGTACCGGAGCTGTAGCGACGTCGAATTCTTGCTGATGACATCGGCTGCCTCGGCCAGCTTCGTGGACGCCTGGAGTTCGCCCTCGGCGTGGATGATCTTGGCCCGTCGTTCGCGCTCCGCCTGGGCCTGGATCGCGATGGCCCGCTGCATATCGGGCGGCAGATCCACGTTCTTGACCTCCACGGACGTGACCTTGATGCCCCAGGGCTCGGTCTGCAGATCGATCACCTTTTGCAGCTCTGCGTTGATCGCCTCGCGGTTCGAGAGCAAATCGTCGAGGGCGTTCTGGCCGAGTACGCTCCGCAGGGTGGTCTGCGAGATAAGGGAGGTGGCGTAGTAGAAGTCTTCGACCTCGATGATCGCATTCCGGGGGTCGATGACCCGGAAGTAGACCACGGCGTTCACCTTGACGGTTACGTTGTCCTTTGTGATCACGTCCTGGGAGGGGACGTCCATGGTCACCGTCCGAAGGCTCACGCGGACCATCTTTTGGATTCCCGGCAGGAGGAAGATGACCCCCGGTCCTTTGACGCCGCCGGTGGTGCTGACCTTGCCGAGGGTGAAGATGACGCCGCGCTCGTACTGTTTCAGGACCTTGATGATGTTGAACAGGACCAGGACGATGATGACTACGGTAAAGACCAGACCGGTTCCCACGTACTCCGACATGATGACGCACCTCCTGTATTTTTTTTGAAATCGACGCCGTTACGACGTTTGCGGTTTGGGTGCCACCTTGAGCCGAAGCCCTTCGATCGCAACGACGGTCACTTGGGTTCCCGCAACGATCGGTTCATCGCTCCAGGCGGTCCAGTATTCCCCGCGCAGGAAGACCTGGCCGTCCTGGCGGATGTCCGTCTTGGCAACCGCCTGCATGCCGATGAGCCCTTCTTTTCCCGTGTCGGGCTTCTCCCGGAAGACCCGGACGGCGACGGTCACGGTGATTATGAAGAGGACCGCCGAAACCACCACGGCAGGCAGGATCACGGCCCAGGAGAGCTGCAGGAAGGGGGCTGGTGAGTCGATGAGCATGACCGAGCCGAGCAGCATGGAAACCACTCCCCCGATGCCGAGGATGCCGTGGCTCGTGATGAAGGCCTCGGCGATGAACAGGCCGATGCCGATGATAATGAGGAGGAGGCCGGCATAGTTGATCGGAAGGGTGTGGAGCGCGTAGAAGGCGAGGACCAGGCAGATGGCACCCGCCACCCCGGGGAGGACCGCGCCGGGATTGGCCAGCTCGAAGTAGAGGCCGTAGAACCCGAGGATCATCAGGATATACGCGATGTTGGGGTTGCCGATGAGCTCGAGCAGCCGGTACCGGAACCCCATGTGTACCTCGTGGATCGTCGCGTTGCGCGTGGCGAGCGTCCGCTTGCCGGAGGCCAGTTCCACCGTTCTCCCGTCGAGGTCCTTGACGAGCGTGGGGACGTCTGGTGCGATCAGGTCGATCACGCCCTTTTTCAGGGCCTCGGTGTCGGTGAGCGAAACGCTCTTGCGCACGGCCTCCTCGGCCCATTGTGCGTTCCGTCCCCGCTTGTCGGCGATGCTGCGCGCCATCGCGGCAAGGTCGTTCACGACCTTGACCTCCATGGTCTTGTCCATTTTCCCTTCCATGGTGACGGGATGGGCAGCGCCGAGGTGGGTCGTGGGAGCCATGGCCGCGATGTTCGCGGCAAGGGTGATGAACGTTCCGGCCGATGCCGCCCGCGCGCCGCTCGGCCCCACATATACGACGACCGGAACGCGGGAGGCCATGATCTTCATGACGATCTGCTGCATGGAATCCACGAGTCCCCCCGGCGTGTTCAGCTCGATGATGATCGCTTCGGCATCGGCATTTTCGGCGGCACTGATGGATTTTACGATGTATTCGGCCACGACCGGCGTGATGGGGGCGTCGATGGCGATATGGAAGACCTGCGTCGGCGGTTCGACTGCCTGCGCGGCCGGGGAGGACGACCGCGGGGGAGGTGAGGTCTTCGCAAAAATCGTCGGTACGACAACGAGGATCGCAAGGGAGAAAAGGACGAAGACGGTCAGGGCCGGAAGTTTGCGCATGGTACCCCCCGAAAGACTAGGCCAAGTATATCGATAACCGGGGAAACTGTCAAGAACTGCTTGACTCTGGTCCGGTTTTTCTGTAGCATCAAAATCAAGCGGCGGCGCTGCATGCCGGGCCGCTTCACCCCATGCGCGTCACCGGAGGCACGGCAAAGGGGCGCCGGTTGCGCGCCCCCACGGGATCGGACGTCAGGCCCACGGCGGACAAGGTCAGGCAGGCGCTGTTCAATATCCTGCGTGACCGCGTACCGGGCGCTGCGTTTCTCGACCTTTTCGCGGGCACGGGGGGCATTGGGATCGAGGCGCTCAGCCGCGGCGCGGCGACGACGGTCTTCGTCGATTCCTCCCGGCCTGCGCTCCAGGCGATTACGCGGAACCTCGCGGAGACCGTTCTTGCAAACCGCGCGCAGGTCCTGGCAATGGACGTCACGGCCTTCCTGCAAAAACGATCCGGTCCCTATGATATCGTGTTCATTGACCCGCCCTACGCCATGGAGCCGGAGCCAGTGCTTCGCCGCATCGGAGAGGCAGGGATTGTAAAACAGGACGGCGTGGTGGTGGTCGAGCATTTCCGGAAACGGCCCGTACCGGAACAGGCAGGCGGTTTGGAGCGGTTCCGCGAGGTCCGCTACGGGGATACGGTACTGGCGTTCTATACCTACAGAAGTCAGGAATCAGATGTCAGAAGCCAGGAGTGAAGCGGGATTCAGGTTGCATTGTTGAAACCGTCTTTCTCCTGCCGAGGAGCTTCCATGAAACATATCGCGGTCTATCCCGGGACCTTCGATCCGGTCACGAACGGGCATATCGACCTCGTGGAGCGGAGCCTCCGGATCTTCGATGAGGTGATCGTGGCCGTGGCTGCGAATCCGCGGAAGCAGCCGCTCTTCACGCTCGACGAACGGATCGACCTCTTCCGGAAATCTCTCGCGCGGCTGCGGAAACGGGTGCGGATCGAGGGGTTCGACGGGCTCCTGGTGGACTACGTGCGGCGCACCAGGGCCGTGGGCATCATCCGGGGCCTCCGCGCGGTATCGGACTTCGAATACGAGATGCAGATGGCCCTCATGAACCGGCGGCTCGACAGCAAGATCGAGACGGTCTTCCTCATGCCGAGCGAGGAATATTCGTTCATCACCTCGACGATCGTGAAGGAGGCGGCGAGTTACGGCGGGGATATCAGCAGCCTGGTGCCGCCGGTTGTGGCGGACAAGGTGCGCAGAAAGTTCGGGCAGCGGCCGTGATCCGGCCGGGATGGCCCGGGGAGGGGGCGCAGGGATGAAGAGACGTATCGGCGCAACGGTCTTCGCGCTGCTCCTGCTTTCGGCGACGGCGGTCCCTTGCAGGGCGCAGGACGACGCAACGCTGAAACGCATCGTGGACTCCGTAGACACCCTCTATCGCAGCGCCACGAGTCAGGGCGAGGTGGAGATGACCATCGTGACCAAGCACTGGACGCGCACGCTCGCCATGGACGTCTGGTCCGCAGGCAGGGAAAAGTCCTTCATCCGCATCCGATCACCCCGGAAGGACGCGGGCATTGCCACGCTCCGCATCGGGAACGAGATGTGGAACTACTTTCCCAAGATCGACCGGGTCATGAAGATTCCTCCTTCCATGATGATGAGCTCCTGGATGGGCTCTGATTTCACGAACGACGACCTGGTGAAGGAAAGTTCGCTCACCCGGGACTACCGATTCCAGCTCACGACCCCCGCAGGGCCGCGGCCCGAAGACTACTATTTCGTCGAGCTCACCCCGCACAAAGACATGGCCATCGTCTGGGCCAAGATCATCCTCCAGGTGCGCAAGGCGGACCTGCTGCCCGTGCGCGAGACCTACTATGACGACCGGGGAGATGCCGTACGCGTCCTGGAATTCAGCGACGTGCGTACCTTCGGGAAGCGGCGGATCCCGTCGGTGCTCGAGATGCGGCCCCTGCACACACCGGACAAAAAGACCGTCATCCGCTACCGAACGCTCCAATTCGACGCCCCGTTGCCGCCCGACGTCTTTACGCTCAGGAACCTGCAGCGCTGAACCGGCTGCCGCCCCCGATCATGGTCACGGCGAAGATCGCATTCCGCAACATATTCCGGAGCAAGACACGGTCCCTCCTGACCGGTCTTATGATGGCGGGCGGTTGCGCGCTCTTTGCGATCTCGCTCGGGCTCGTGTCCGGCAGTTACGGCGCGATCATCGACGGATTCACGCGCGATCATACCGGCCACATCCAGGTGCACGCCAAGGGCTATCTCGACAAGCCGACGCTCTACAAGGTCCTGCAGCACCCGACCGCCCTGGGCGCGAAGATCGCTTCCCTGCCCGCGGTCCGTTCCTGGACTCCCCGGATCTATTCCCCGGCCCTGGCCTTTGCCGGGACCCGGACCGCGGGCGCGCGCATCGTGGGCGTCGACCCGGTCCGCGAGCCCCGGACCACTCGGCTGGCGCTCCATGTCGGCGAGGGACGGTTCGTTTCCGCGAACGCACCGAAGGGCATCGTGCTGAGCCACAACCTGGCCCGGACCCTCAAGGTGGGACTCGGCGGAGAGGTTGCGCTGATCGCCGAGGGGGCGGACGGGTCGATCGCGAACGGGCTCTTCCGCGTCGCGGGGATCATGCGCGAGGACACGGGCGGCGCCGGCATGTCCCAGTGCTATCTGCCGATCGAAACGGCGCGCTCCTTCCTCTCTCTGCCGACCGGCGTGCACGAGCTTGTCGTCGTGCTCAATGATTACCGGAAGACCGAGGCAACGGTGGGCAAGATCCGGACGCTCCTGCATGATCCGTCGATCGACGTGGAACCCTGGCAGGTGATCGAGAGCGAGTTCTATACCGCCATGCAGGCGGACATCAAAGGCAACTGGTGGACCATGACGGTCCTGACCGTGATCATCGCGGTCGGGGTGCTGAACACCGTGCTCATGGCGATCCTGGAACGGACCCGGGAGTTCGGCATCCTGAAGGCGCTCGGCTCGCGGCCGTCCCAGATCTTTCTGCTCATCGTGCTCGAGACGGCCTTCCTGGCCGTGCTCAGCATCGTGGCAGGCACGCTCTGCGGGCTGGCAGGGAACTGGTGGCTCTCCCTGCACGGGATCTCCTATCCTTCGCCTATCGAGTACGGCGGCTTCGCCTTCACCACCATGACTTCCCAGATCACCACCCAATCGATCCTGCTGCCCGCAGGGGTGGTCTTCGGTGCAGCCGTCCTGGTGAGCCTCTGGCCCGCCCTGCGCGCGGCGCGCATCGTCCCGGTCAAGGCGTTGAGGTCCAACTGACATGAAGCTCCTCTACGTCAAGCTTGCGTGGCGCAACGTGATGCGCAACAAGCGTCGGACGATCCTGGCCGGTCTTGCCGTGGGCATCAGTCTGGCCTCACTGATCTTCATCGACGGCCTGCTGGACGGCATGCTGCAAAGCATGATCCGCACGGCAACCGACACCTTCCTGGGGCAGGGCGAGATCCACGCAGCAGGATTCCGCGAGACGATGGCCGTGGAGGACGTGATCCACCATTCGGATGCGGTCCTGCGCTCTCTGGCGACGGAGAAGCGCATCGCGGCCTACACCCCCCGCACCCTGTCCTTTGCCATGCTGAGCTCGCCGAACGGCGTCGCCTCGGTCATGCTGTACGGCGTGGACCCGCGGACGGAGCCGCGCATCTCGATCGTGGACAAGGCGATCCGGCAGGGGCAGTGGCTCGCGCCGGGAGACGACGGAAAGATCCTGCTCGGCTCCAAGACGGCGGAGCTGCTCGAGGTCGGCGTGGGCGACCGGGTGGTGCTGACCACGGCAGAGGCAGGCACGGGCGCGCTCGCCCAGGACCTGTTCCGGGTGGGGGGGATCTTCCACCTGGGCATCCGGGAGTTCGACGGCGGGACGGCCTTCATCAATATCCATGAGGCCCAGCGGCTCCTGGCCTTGGGCAGCGGCGTGCACGAGATCGCGCTCCGGTTCCATCATCTGCAGGACGCCGGCAATCCCCGGCTCCCGTTCTGGAAGAAGTATTCCCAAGGCGGGAACGAGGCCCTGGGCTGGAAAGAGCTCGTGAAGCAGCTCCAGAGCGTCGTGGAGATGAGCGACATGACCACGGCCATCGTCACGGGCCTCATCTTCGCGATCGTGGCGGTCATCATCATGAACACCCTCTTCATGTCGCTCTACGAACGGATGTTCGAGTTCGGGGTGCTCCGGGCCGTCGGCACCCGGCCCGTTGACATGGCGCTCATCATCTTCCTCGAGGCCGCGGCCCTTGCGTTCATCAGCATCCTGTGGGGCATGGCGCTCGGCTGGCTGATCATCAAGGTCGTGGGCGTCTTCGGGATCAATTACCAGGGCATCGAGTTTGCGGGCGTGACCATCACCGACCTGCTCTATCCCGTGTTCCGGCTCAGGCAGTTCACGCTCTACCCGCTGCTCATCGGCGTCTTTTCGCTGATCGCGGCGATCTACCCCGCGATCTTCGCCGCGCGGCTCCTGCCCGCGAAGGCCATGCAGCGGAGCATGTAGCCATCCCAGGAGGGAGAACCATGCCGGACGAGCTCATCCGCATCGAGAACGTTTCGAAGGTCTACCATACCGACGGCGTGCCGGTGCACGCCTTGCGGGACCTGAACCTGACCATCGCGCCGGGTTCTTTCGCCGCGCTTGCGGGCCCGTCGGGGTCCGGCAAGACCACGCTGCTCTACATCATGAGCGGGCTCGACGTCCCGACTCAGGGGCGCGCGCTTTTGGCGGGGAGGGCCATCAGCGAGATGCGGGGGAGGGAACTCTCCGATTTCCGGCGGGACCATATTGGTTTCATCTTCCAGTCGTACAACCTCATCCCGGTGCTTACCGTGCGCGAGAACATCGAGTACATCATGCTGCTGCAGGGCGTGGATGATCGCGAGCGGCAGGAGCGCGTGGCGGCCCTTCTGGAAGACGTGGGGCTCGGCGGTATGGAGAAGCGGCTTCCGAAACAGCTCTCCGGCGGGCAGCAGCAGCGCGTGGCGATCGCACGGGCCATGGCCTCGCGTCCGGACATCATCCTGGCGGACGAGCCCACGGCGAACCTCGATTCCGCGACCGGGACCGCGCTGCTCGACATGATGCATGCCCTGAACGAGACGCGCGGCATGACCTTCGTCTTTTCGACCCATGACGGCATGATCATGGAGCGGGCGAAGCGGCTCGTGATGCTGCGGGACGGCGAGATCGCCTCGGACGAGACCCGGGGGGCGGCCTAGTGCGGCGGCGGATACTCGGCGCGGGACTCGCCGCCTGTCTGCTCGCCCTGGGACCCGCAGCGATCCGGGCGAGCGCCGCAGGTGTCACGGGGTCTCTCAGGAACTACGCTCTCGTGACGCGGCAGGACGGCGTGACCACGCAGGAACTCCTGTCCCTCGTCCGAATCCGGATCCGTTCCGATGCGTCCGCAGACACCTCCGCAGAGGCTGCCTACGAACTGGTCCCTCGCCTCGTGGGCACGAACGGGAATGCCGCAGGGCCGCTCCCTGCCGCTGCCCTGGGAGACTATCGGGCCTATGACCTCCGCGAACGCCTTGAGCCCCAGGAACCGCCCGCAGGCAGCGGGTTCGAACTCGATCAGAACCTCGACCGCTTCCTGGTGGTGCACAGGGCAACGGGGTACGATCTGACCGTCGGGAGGCAGCCGATCTCCTTCGGCACCGCGCGCGTGGTGAATCCGACCGATGTCCTTGCCCCCTTTTCCTTTACGACCATCGCCACGGAGGAACTGCGGGGCGTGGACGCGGTCCGGTTCAAGAAGCCCTTCGGCTCTCTGGGGGAGTTGGACATGGGGCTTGTCTGCGGGAGGCGTTGCGAGGCGGGACAGAGCGCGGCATTCGCGCGCATGCGGACCGAGGCGTGGCAAACCGACGTGTCCGTCATGGCCATGGAATTCCGGGAGAACGACCTTGTGGGCGTGAGCCTCGCCCGCTCGATCGGCGGGGCAGGGGGGTGGTTCGAGGCAGCCGAGGTCCTGCCGCAGGACCCGAACGACGGCAGCTACGCCCGAGTATCCGTTGGAGCGGATTACACCTTCGTCTCTTCCCTCTCCGGGTTCGTGGAATACCATTACAACGGCGCAGGGGCGAAAGGGCCTGCGGGGTATCTCGCGAACGCGACGCGCACGGCCTACACCGAGGGCGCGGTGTACCTTCTGGGCAGGAACTATCTCGCGCCCGGCCTCCGGTACGAGCTCACCCCCCTCGTCACCCTGCGCGGCCAGGCGCTTGTGAACCTCGGGGACGGGTCCGTCCTGGCTTCCGGCACGGTAGAGTACAATGCCTCGGAGAACCTCTACGCACATCTCGGCGCCTACCGGAGCATCGGGGGACAATCACCGGGAGGCGCGCCGCCGCGAAACGAGTTCGGGCTCTATCCGGAGCTCACCTACCTGGCGCTCAACTGGTATTTCTGAGCGATCCGTCCCTCCCCCTCCTGCAGCCGTTTGACCACCGCGTCCAGTGTCCGGTTCGCTTCCTGCAGTGCTACCGTGAACCCTCCCGCGCCGTGGTGGCCGCCGCCCCCGAAGTCGCTGCACAGGCGGCCGATATCGGTCGTGCAGGTCCGGTTCAGGATGCTGTGGCCCACGGTGATCGCAACGAACTCCCGTTGCGGTCCCCATTGGGCGCGCACGGACACATTGCCTTCCGGATGGACGAGATAGATGAGAAATCGATTGCCGATCGGCGGCTGTGCGACGGTCCGGAAGTCCGTTACGATCACGTTCCCCGCCAGACGCGAACAGTCCTGCAAGGTCTGCAGGGCCGTGAGATCGTTCTCCCGGCAGAGTCGGATGCGGCGCGCGATCTCGGGAGTCTCCAGGACTGCGTCCATGGACGAGGTCTTGAGCAATTCTACGAGGCCCGTAAAAATGTCTTTGTCGATGCCGAGTCCCGTACGCGGATCGATCGTGAAGCCGAGCAGGACCACGCCCTGGGGATCGGAGATGTCGTCTGCCGTGAGCCGGGCGGAGTCGAAGCGGTCCGTTTCCGCGATCAGCGGTTCGTAGCGGGCGAGCTTGTCGGAGTGGTAGTAATCGAAGACCACGCGCGCCACGCTCGGCAAGAGGGCGTGTTTGCCCGTGAAGACCGGGGGCGGTTTCGGATTGCTGTCCGTGAGTTCGTGGTGGTCGAACCAGAGGGAGCAGGAAGGGTGATAGGGGAGGTTGGACAGGATGTCGCCTTCGCGGACCGGGAACTTCCCGTCCGTGATGTCCTGCGGGTGGATCAGCTCCAGAGAACCCACCGGCTCCATGGTCGTGATCAGGACGGCCGCCACCAATCCGTCGAGGTCGCCGCGCGTAACGAGTCTCATCGATCGCTCCTTTCCCCCTTGCCTGGGCGATTATAGCATGCACAGCCACGGGCCGCAACAGGTCTTCCGCTCCACCGGGGAGTATGGTATAGTAGGTTGCGCTCGAGAGGAGCGGAGGAGAAAATCCGGACAGGAGCGGACGGACCATGAAGAAGATCCTCATCAACGACATGATCGGCAGCGTCCTTGCGAAAGACGCAAGCATCTTCCAGCGCGCCGATGTGAAGATTCTGACGGCCAGAACGAACGACGATATTCTCTCGGTCCACCGGCTGGAAAAAGTGAATCTCATCGTCTCGCGGGTGGACGCGCCGGGGGCGGCATGTGAGCAGATCTTTCGGACCATCCGTGATGACGCGGCCCTGCGCGCGGTTTCCATCATTCTGTACCACGGGAACCGGCCCGGAGAGCTGGGACGCGCCGCGCTCTGCAAGCCGAACGTGATGTTCCCGCTCCCGGTGAACAGCGCCCAATTCGTCGAAAAGGCCGAAGCCCTGCTCGCGATCCCCTCCCGCGGATGTTACCGCGTTCTCCTGAGCGTCAGCCTCAACGGCGACGACGCGAACAAGTCGTTTTTCTGCAGGTCGGAGAATATCAGCGCCACCGGTCTGCTGCTCGAGTCGGATCGGCCGTTATCGCTCGGCGACCGCCTGGCCTGCTCGTTTTTTCTTCCTGGGCACAAGCGGATTACCGTCGCCGGAAAGGTCGTACGGAAGGTCGCGCCTCCGAACGCATCCGGCGAGGCCAAGTACGGGGTGCAATTCGGGACCGTCGCGCCCGAGGATGCCGCGGCGATCGAGGACTTTGTGCGGAAAAAGGCCGGACCGGCGTCGTGAGGAAAACGGCGATGGCCAGGAAAGCGAAGCCCCCCTGCGTACCTGTCGCAACGAGGGAAACGGTGCGGCAGGAGATCATCGCCGTCCTGCGCGACGGACCGTGCTCCGCCCGGGACCTTTCCGCCGCGGTGCGGATCCCCGAGCGCGAGGTATACGGCCACCTCGAACATATTCAAAAGACGCTTGCGTCGTCGGGATTGCATCTCGTGGTCGAGTCGGCAACATGCAGGAAGTGCGGCTTTCTCTTCATCAAGCGGGGACGATTGCAGACGCCGGGCCGGTGCCCGGTCTGCAAGGGGGAATCGATCCGGGAGCCGCGGTTCGGAATCGAGGGACAAGGATAGCGCGGAGCAGCCGGTTCCGCGCACTTGAGGAGAGCACATGCGTATTGCGGTGAGACTTATACTGGCCATTACGATCTTGTTCGCCATCGTCTTCGGCGTCATCATCTGGATCGGGACGGCCAAATGGAACAGCATGACCTCCGATATGGTTGCGGAACTGCACGAAGCGGCAGGACTCAAGGTGAAAACGGTATCGTTCAAGGATTTCGATCACCTGCCTGCTCCGGTCGCCCGATACCTGCGCAGGGCACTTACGGACGGTCAGGCCTGCGTCCTTACGGCACGGGTGAGTCAGGGGGGCGAGTTCCTGACGAGCCAGGAGAACGAGGCGTGGCGTCCCTTTACCGCAATGGAACACTTCACCGCATCCCCACCCGCGTATGTCTGGGACGCCCACATCCGTATGGCCCTCCTTATGCGACTGCGCGTGCGCGACGGCTACCAGGCCGGGAAGGGGTCCATGGAGGCCGAGGCCAACGGTGTGATTCCGGTCTTTGATGAGAAGGGCGGCCAGGAGCTCAATTCCGGCTCCCTGCAGCGATATCTCGCCGAGGCGGTCTGGTTTCCCACCGCCCTCATCCCGGGCGCGGGCGTGACCTGGAGCGCGATCGATGCGACCAGCGCTCGCGCAACCCTGACGGACGGAAAGACGACGGTCTCCGTGATATACCACTTCGATAAACAGGGGGATGTCACGGACATCACCTCTCCCGGCCGATACCGGGAGGTGGAAGGGAAATTCGTGCTCACCCCCTGGGAGGTCCGCGTCTGGGATTATGTTGAACAGGACGGGATGCGAACTCCCCGCGCGGGCGAAGCGGCATGGCTGCTGCCGCAGGGACGGCAGCGGTACTGGAAGGGGAAGATCACGGACGTGCAATACGAGTTTCTGCAGTGACCAGGGTGTTGCCGCCAGTGTCTTGTTTTTTCCTCCTCCCGGGGCTATGGTTGCAGTAAAGGAACAGCGGCCATGACGGCAAGCGCCCTGTCATCGTTCCATCCCCTGATCCAACAGTGGTTCCGCGAAACGGTCGGGCAACCGACGGACATCCAGGAAAAGGCCTGGCCCGCGATCGTCCAGGGAAGCCACGTGCTCGTGACCGCGCCCACTGGCTGCGGCAAGACCCTGGCCGCATTCCTGTGGGGCATGCACCAGCTCATCACCGGTGCCTGGCCGCGAGGCACGGTGCGCGTCCTCTATGTCTCCCCGCTCAAAGCGCTGAACAACGATGTCCAGCGCAACCTGCTCAAGCCCCTTGCCGAGTTGCAGGATACCTTCACGAAGGCCGGCGAACCGTTTCCGGAGATCTCGGTCCTCACGCGGAGCGGCGACACGCCGGCCGAAGAACGGCGGAAGATGGCCCGCAGGCCGCCGGAGATCCTGATCACCACGCCCGAATCCCTGAACCTTCTTCTCGCCTCCCGGAGCGGCAGATCGATGCTCACGGGCGTCGCTGCCGTGATCCTCGACGAGATCCACGCCGTGGTCGGGTCAAAGCGGGGCACCCATCTCATCACTGCCGTCGAACGGCTCGTTCTGCTCTCCGGCGAGTTCCAGCGCATCGCCCTGTCCGCCACGATCAATCCCCCGGAGCGGGTTGCGGCGTTCGTGGGCGGATTTCGCAGGACCGGCAACGGGCAGGACGCCGTCCCGGAAAAGCGGGCGGTTGCGATCATCCGGTCGAGTCACGGGAAGTCCTACGCGCTCAACGTTTCCTTTCCTGCCGATGCCCGGGAAAAGATGGCCGATGATTCCTGGTGGCCGGCACTGATCGACGCGTTCCGGGAGATCATCTCCCGACGCCGTTCGACCCTGTTCTTTGCGAACAGCAGGCGAACCACGGAAAAGGTCGTCCGGATGATCAACGAGACAGCGGGGGACGAGCTTGCCTATGCGCACCATGGCTCGCTCAGCCGCGAGATCCGGCTGGCAGTGGAGCAGAAGCTGAAGAACGGCGAACTCAAGGCCATCGTGGCGACGAACTCGCTCGAACTGGGCATCGATATCGGGAGCCTGGACGAGGTGGTCCTGATCCAGACCCCGCGCGCCGTGTCCTCGGCCCTCCAGCGCGTCGGACGCTCCGGCCACGCGGTGAGCGCGGTGAGCCGCGGGAGGATCTTCCCGCTCCATGGACGCGATTTCGTGGACGCGGCGGTCATGGCGCGGGCCGTGCTGGACCAGGACATCGAGGAAGTGCGGCCCGTGGAGTCTCCGCTCGACCTCCTGGCCCAGGTCGTCCTGTCCATGACCGTCGGGGAACGCTGGGACATGGACGAGCTGTACGCCTTCATCAGGACCATGTACCCCTATCGCGCGCTGCCGCGGAGGCATTTCGACCTGGTGCTCGACATGCTGGCCGGCCGATACGCGGATACGAGGCTCCGGGAGCTCAAGCCGCGAATCTCGATCGATGCAATCGACAATACGATAGATGCCGGGAAGGGGACGGCCTATCTCCTCTCCCTGTCGGGCGGGACCATCCCCGAGCGGGGCTACTTCGCTCTCCGGCTCAAGGACTCGCGCGCCAAGATCGGCGAGCTCGACGAAGAGTTCGTCTGGGAGCGGTCCATCGGCGATACCTTCACCCTGGGATCGCAGCTCTGGCGGATCGAGAAGATCACCCCGAACGACGTGGAGGTCCTTCCCGCACATTCCGCTGCCGGCATCTTCCCTTTCTGGAAGGCGGAGGAACTGAACCGAGACTTCCACCTCTCCGAACGGATCGGGCTGTTCCTCGAAGATGCGGACAAGCGGCTCGGCGACCCGGCGTTCAAGACCGGGCTCATCCAAGGCCATGCCATGGAAGAGACCGCGGCCGACGAGCTTGTCCTGTTCCTGAGGCTTCAGAAAGAGGCGACCGGCCAAAGCCTGCCACACCGCCACCATATCCTGATCGAACACCTCGAAGAGCCTGCTGGTAGCGGCGAGCAGCGGCAGATGATCATCCACACCTTCTGGGGCGGAAGGGTGAACCGGCCCTTCGGGCTTGCCCTCTCCCAGGCCTGGGAAGAGCGCGAGCACACGCCGCTCTCGGTGATCGAGGCAGACGACGCGCTTCTGCTCATGCTCCCGCGCGAGACAGCGGCTGGGGAGGTCCTCGGGCTCCTGAACGCCGAGAACGTGGAAGGATTTCTTCGGAAGAAGCTGGAACAGACGGGCTTCTTCGGGGCCCGGTTCCGGGAGAACGCCGAGCGGGCGCTTCTCCTCCCCAAGGCAAGCTTCAAGCGCCGCATGCCGCTCTGGCTCATCAGGCTCCGGTCCAAGGAGCTGCTCGAGTCGATCCGCAGGTATGAGGACTTCCCGGTCCTGATCGAGACCTGGAGGACCTGTCTGGAGGACGAATTCGACCTCGCAAACCTGAAGCAGGTGCTCGACGACCTGCACGATCGCTCGATCGCCGTAAGCGAGACCGTGACGCGCGCCGCCTCTCCCTTCGCCTCCCACCTCGTCTGGAAGCAGACGAACAGGTATATGTACGAAGACGACACGCCGCTCACGGCAAAAGGATCGAACCTGCGGCCCGATCTGATCAAAGAACTGCTGTTCTCCCCGCACCTGCGTCCGAAGATCCCCGATGCGCTGTTCCGCATCCTCGACGAAAAGCTGAAGCGTTCGGCAACGGGCTACGCGCCCGGCTCTCCCCGGGAACTGCTCGACTGGGTGAAGGAGCGGCTGCTGATCCCCGAGCCTGAGTGGAAGGAGCTTGCCGTCGCGATCAGGCAAGACATTGGCGTCGATCCCGCTGCGTGGCTCCATGCCCAGGTGAAGAAGCTCGCCTGGCTGACCTGGCCCGGGGTCGCACATCCTCTTCTCGCAGCCCTCGAAAGCCTGCCGAGGATCCTTGTCGCCTTCCGGCTCCTCCCGGAGGATCTGCACATAACGCCGGTTTCCCGAGAAGAATCCGGCGAAACCGCGAAAGGAAGGGCACTAAGCTTCATTCGCAAAGGCACGACGATCCCCGAGGAGTACGACCTCTCCGGGTTCCTCGCGAGCTTTCTCGCCTACTACGGCCCCATCGGAAAGGAACAGCTCCATCACCTGCTCGGCGTCACCCCGGAGCGGCTGGACGAGGCCGTGGAACCCCTGATCGAGTCGGGGGACCTCATCCTGGACCGGTTCGGCGAAGCGAGCGGGACCCTCGAGCTCTGCGACAGCGAAAATCTCGAGATGCTGCTTCGCATGGCGCGGCGCTACCGGAGGCCCTCCTTCACCGCCCTGTTGCCTGAGCAGCTTCCGCTTTTTCTTGCAGCCTTCCAGGGCATCACCCCCCGGGGGGAGTCCCCGGAGGACCTCCAGAACCGCCTGGAACAGCTCTTCGGCTGGCCCGCACCTGTTGCGGCCTGGGAAGAGCACCTCCTGCCCAGCCGCATGAAGCCCTATCGGGGCGAATGGTTGGACAGGCTCATGAGCGAAAGCGATCTTGTCTGGTTCGGCTGCGGGCAGAAGCGCATCAGCCTCGCGTTCCACCAGGACCTGGAACTGTTCCGCACACCCGACGCGACAGCAGAGCACGACGACGAGCTTGCCCGCCTGATCCCCGACCGGCGCGGCAAGTATCGTTTTTCGGAGATTATCGATCTCTCCCGCATGGACACGGTCAGGGCCACGGAACTGCTGTGGAAGGAGGCCTGGAAAGGGAACGTGACGAGCGATTCGTTCCGAACGATCAGGCAGGGCGCCGTCACGGGGTTCACCGCCCGGGCCGTCGGTGATGCCGGGAGACCGCCCTCGCGCAGGTCCGGATTCAATCGCTGGAAGCTGTCCCGTCCGTTGGAAGGGCACTGGCTTCGGATCGATCCGCCTGAGCGGGAACAGGACCTTCTGGAAGACGAAGAGCTGATGAAGGACCGCATCCGGCAGCTTTTCAAGCGCTACGGCATTCTGTTCCGCGAGCTGCTGCAGAACGAGCTCCCCCTGCTCCAGTGGCGGGCTCTCTTTCGCTCCCTGCGGTTAATGGAGCTTTCCGGCGAGGTCCTTGCGGGTTATTTCTTTGCGGGGATTTCCGGACCGCAGTTCGTCTCGCACGAGGCGTTTCGCATGCTGCAGGAGCCGCTGCCGCCGGACGCGGTATTCTGGATGAACGCTGCCGATCCGGCATCGCTCTGCGGACTAGGGCTCGCTCCTTTTGCCGGTCTTCCGCCGCGGCTTGTTTCGACCTCGCTCGTGTACCACGGGGGCAGGCTTGTCATGATCGTGAAGCGCCGCGGAAGGACGCTCGAGATCCCGGCGGCCCCGGAGGATCCGCGGCTCCGGGACTACGGCATGGTATTGAGGGAGATGCTGCTCCGCGAGTTCACCCCTCTCCCCCGGGTCCTGATCGAAACGATTAACAACGAGCCTGCCGCAGAGAGCGCCTACGCCGCGGCCTTCCAGCAGATCGGCTTCCGCATTGCACGGAACGCGCTGGAGCTATGGAAAGAATATTGACCCCTTTGCAGGGCCGGAGCCTCCGTTTCTCCGGCATTTATCTTGATTTATGCCCTTCTGGCGTATATAATTCGGGATGCGTTGCTGTCGCAGCTGACGGAATATTATGGCGGAAAAGAAATTCGAAGCAGCCATGGCCCGGCTGGAAGAGATCGTGCAGGAGCTCGAAAAGGGCGAGGGCAGCCTGGAGCAGTCCCTCAAGCTCTTCGAGGAAGGCATCAAGCTCTCCCGCATCTGTTCCCGACGGCTCGACGAGGCCGAGCGTAAGGTGGAGATCCTGGTCAAGGGGAAGGACGGGGAACTGAAGGCCGAACCCTTTGAGGAAGAAGAGTAACCCCTGCGGAAGAAGTTTTAATTTGGCATTTGATGCTTGTTGTTTGGTGCTTGGTTCAACCGATGGACATCAAGGCCTATCTCCAGAAGAAAAAAGTGCTCGTGGACAAGGCGCTCGATAAGCTCGTGCCGCCGGCGAAAGTCTTTCCCGGATCGATCCACGAGGCCATGCGCTACAGCCTCTTCGCGGGCGGCAAGCGCGTGCGGCCGATCCTGGCGATCGCTGCGGCCGAGGCCCTGGGAGCCAGGACCGTTGACCTCCTGCCGATCGCGGGTTCGCTGGAGCTCATTCATACCTACTCCCTGATCCACGACGACCTGCCTGCCATGGACGACGACGATTTTCGGCGCGGCAAGCCCACGTGTCACAAGAAGTTCGGCGAGGCGATCGCCATCCTTGCGGGAGACGGGCTCTTGAACCGGGCCTTCGAGGTCCTGGCCGATCCCCGGCTGCAGAAGACGATCCCCGCGAAGCGGCTGGTGGCGATCATCCGGGAGATCGCCACTGCATCGGGCATCCACGGCATGGTGGGCGGCCAGGTGGTGGACATGGAGTCCGAAGGCAGGGACGTGGATTTCCCGACCCTGGAATACATCCATACACACAAGACCGGCGCGCTCTTCCGTGCCTCGGTGCGCACGGGCGCCTTCTTCGGCAATGCGGGCAAACGGCAGTTCGCGGCGCTCACCCACTACGGAGAGGCGGTAGGGCTCGCGTTCCAGATCGTTGACGACATCCTGGACATTACGGGAACGCAGGAACAGATCGGCAAGGACGTAGGCAGCGACCTGAAAAAGGGGAAGAAGACCTTCCCGAGCTTCTACGGTTTGGCGGAGTCTCGCCGGAGGGCGGAGGAGGTCGCGGACCGTGCGATCGCATCGCTCAAGGACTTCGACCGCAAGGCCGAGCCGCTCCGGACACTGGCGCGCTACATCGTACAGCGCGTGCATTAATTTTACCCAAGAGGTATTCCATGATTCTCGACACCATCAATAACCCCGACGATCTGCGGGCACTGCCCCCCGAAGACCTGCCGGTGCTGGCAGAGGAGGTGCGGCAGGAGATCATCGGGACGGTCTCGCATACCGGCGGCCATCTGGCGCCGAGCCTCGGGGTGGTGGACCTGACCATTGCGCTGCACTTCGCCTTCGACACCCCGCGCGACCGCATCGTCTGGGACGTGGGCCACCAGGCATACGCCCACAAGCTCCTGACCGGCAGGCGCGCGCAATTCGCCACTCTGCGTCAGTTCGGCGGCCTGAGCGGATTTCCCAAGCGCGAGGAAGGCCCCTACGACCATTTCGACGTTGGCCACGCGAGCACGTCCATCTCCGCGGCCCTCGGCATGATCTCGGCCCGCGACATCAAGGGCGAGGATTTCAAGGTCATCGCCCTGATCGGGGACGGCTCCATCTCTGCGGGGCTCGCCTTCGAAGGGCTGAACCAGGCGGGGCATCTCAAGAAGAACCTGATCGTCGTCCTGAACGACAACGAGATGTCCATCTCCCCGAACGTGGGCGCTCTCTCGTCGTACCTCAGCAGGCTTCTGACCGGGAGCTTCTATACCCGGTTGCGGAAGGAGACGAAGAACTTTCTCCAAGGCATCCCGAAGGTCGGGGGGCCCATGTCCCAGCTGGCGAAGAAGGCCGAGGACTCCATCAAGGGCCTGATGGTGCCGGGCATGCTGTTCGAGGACCTGGGGTTCCAGTACGTGGGTCCCATCGACGGCCACAACATCAACCACCTGATCGAGACCTTCCGGAACGTGAAGCGCTACTCCTGGCCCGTGCTGGTCCACGTCATCACGCGCAAGGGCAAGGGGTGCGAGTTCGCCGAGTGCAACCCGTCGCAGTACCACGGCGTGGCGCCTTTCGACCCCGAGACCGGGAAGGCGAAGGCGAAGAAACAGTCCATCATGAGCTATACCGAGGTCTTCGGGAAGACCATGATCCGGCTGGCCGAGGAGAACGAGCGGCTCGTGGCGATCTCCGCAGCCATGTCCGAGGGCACGGGTCTCGACAAGTTCGCGGAACTCTATCCGGAACGGTTCTTCGACGTGGGCATCGCGGAGCCGCACGGCGTCACCTTTGCCTGCGGCCTCGCGGTCGAAGGGATGCACCCGGTGGCCGCCATCTATTCCACCTTCACCCAGCGCGCCTACGATCAGGTGGTGCATGACCTCTGCCTTCAGAACCTGCCGGTGACGCTGGCCCTGGACCGGGCGGGCCTCGTGGGCGAGGACGGGCCCACGCACCACGGGGTCTTCGACATGGCCTACCTGCGCCACGTGCCGAACATGGTGGTCATGGCGCCCAAGGATGAGAACGAGCTGCAGCACATGATCAAGACCGCCGTGGAGCATCCCGGTCCCGTTGCCGTGCGGTACCCCCGCGGCATCGGGTGCGGCGTGCCCATGGACCAGGAACTGCTCAGCCTGCCGATCGGCAAGGCCGAGCTCGTGATGGACGGCGCCGATGCCGCGATCATCGCGATCGGGAACACGGTCTGCCCCGCGATCAAGGCCGCCCTGCGGCTCGCGGACGAGGGACTGTCGGTCGCGGTGGTGAACGCGCGGTTCGTGAAGCCCCTCGACGAGGAACTCATCCTGTCGCTCGCGAAAAAGACCGGCCGGATCGTGACGATCGAGGAGCACGTCCTGCAGGGCGGGTTCGGGAGCGCGGTGCTGGAACTGTTCGACCTGCAGGGGATGACGGGCGTCAAGACGCACCGGATCGGGCTTCCCGACGCCTATATCGAACACGGCGCCCAGAAGGATCTGCGCCGGAAGTACGGGCTGGACGCGGACGGCATTACCGCGTCGGTGAAGGAGTTCATCGAAAGGACCCGCCTGAAGGCGGTGGCGCCCGTCGTGAGCTTCAAGGCAAAGGACGCCTAAGGAGCCTGCGCAGGAAAACGTCCGGGGCACTGGGATCCTTCCCAGTGCCCTTTTTCTTCCCATGAACGGAAAACCGTCCCAGGAGAGAAAGCTCCGGCTCGACCGGCTCCTCGTGAGCCGGGGGCTGGTCGCGAGCCGGGAGCGCGGCCAGGCCCTGATCCTTGCGGGCCAGGTGCTGGTGAACGAACAGAAACAGAGCAAGGCAGGTGCGCTGGTTCCGGCAGGGGCCGCAATCCGCATTCTCGGAGACGACCTGCCCTACGTGAGCAGGGGAGGCGTGAAGCTTGCGGCTGCGCTGGAAGGGTTCGCGGTCGCTGTCCAGAAGCGGATCTGTCTCGACGTGGGGGCCTCGACAGGCGGATTCACCGATTGTCTGCTGCAGAAGGGCGCGCAGAAGGTCTATGCCGTAGACGTGGGCTACGGGCAGCTTGCATGGAAGCTGCGGCAGGACCCGCGCGTGGTCGTGATCGAGCGCGCGAACATCCGTTCTCTTTCCCCGGCCCAGGTCCCCGATCCCATCGATCTCGTCGTCATCGATGTCTCGTTCATCTCCCTCGAAAAGGTCATCCCCGCTCTTTTGCCGTTCCTCCGTCCGGGGACGGAGCTCATCGCGTTGATCAAGCCGCAGTTCGAGGTGGGCAGGGGGCAGGTGGGCAAGGGCGGGATCGTACGGGACGCAGAGGTGCGGCGCGCAGTAGTGGAGCGCGTAGTCACGGTCGTCCGGGACCTCGGCTTTACGGTGCGGGGCGTGATCCCATCGCCGATCACGGGCCAGGACGGGAACGTGGAGTTTCTCCTGTCCGCCGAGCGGCAGCCGTGACCTTCCTGCGTCACCGACGCCGTTCGTATGCAGCGAGGATTGCGGCCGCGACCTCTTCGTGGGTCAACCTGCCGCCGGGGATCGTGATCTCCGCGGAGGCCCGGTAGAGGGGAAGGCGCTCCGCAAAAAGCTGCGCGAAGGTCTGGTCAGGCCGTTTGGCCAGCCCCCGTTCGCCGAAGTTTTGCACACGGGATTCGAGGATCGCAAGGCCCACGTCCAGAAAGACGATCACGCCGGTTTTCCCCAGGTGCTCCATGGCCGCCCTGCTGTAGACCGCGCTCCCGCCCGTGGCCACCACGGCGTCTTGGACCGACAGCGAGAGCAGGATCTCTTCCTCGATCCGGCGCAGCTCTTGGTAGCCTTCTTGGTCCACGATGTCCTGGAGCGACCTGCCCTCCCGTGACTGGATCAAGAGGTCCGTGTCCATGAACGCGCGTCCCGACTGCTTGGCCAGGATCACGCCGACCGTGCTTTTGCCGGATCCGGGCATGCCGATCAGGACGATGTTGGTACGAGGCATGGGGGACATGCAGGGCCCTCCGGCCGGTTGTCCGATCGCCGGGTGCGGTGCTTCTATGCCGTCAGCCTTCCCGCAAACTCTTCCCCCAATACCACGATCGATTCGATGTCGAGATACCGGGGGGCGGTCTTGTCCAGGAGCAGTTTGCACTGGGCCGGAAAGTTCTCCTCCACTACGGCATCGTAAAAGAGGAGCAGGACGGGGTAGTGGGGGAAGAAACGGAAGGTGTACGCGGCGTCGTGATTGCCCGGAAAGGCTACCGGCGTTCCGCCGAAACGCTCACAGGCCTGTTTGAGGCCCGGAACGTCTCCAACAAAGCGGCGCGCGATCTCTTCCTCCACGTGGCCTGCCCATGCCTTGTCCTTGGCGTGGGACGCAGGCACGGACCCGAAGGTGATCCACTCCCCCGCGGGCAGAGGCGGGTTCGGTGAGCAGAGGTGGTTGTAGATCAGGATCGAGATCCAGGGACGCGGCTCGTTGCCTGATGCGTCGCGGACCTTCTCCTTGGTCACCCGATAGGTCTCGTTCAGAAAGCGGATCTCCAGGGTATCGGGCCCGCAAAGCGTCGCCCCGAATCGGGCGGCAATGGCGGGAAAATCCAGGGCCTGGATCCTGGGCTGGAGCGATTCCAGGGCCTGTTCATAGACCGTGCCCGGGGTGCCCGCCGTGCCCCGGGCGTTCGCCGCGAGTTCGGCACGCGCGGCAGGGGTCATGCCCGCGCACTGGTCCGGCGCGGCCATGTTTGCCGCGAGCTTGGCTGCGAAACCGAAACAGGTGGGGGTGCCGCACTTCCCACAGTTGGTTTTTGGGAGGAGCTTATAGATCTCGACCGCAGACTTCATGATCGTCAGCTTACCGTATTCCGGTCCCCCCTGTCAAACCCGTCCGTGGGGCGATGCCAGCCGCTTGACTTCCCCTCTGCTGCTTGTTACTATTCCGCAGCCGGAGAAACCTGCCGGCAGGAGGGTGTGCATGGAATGGAATGAATCGCTGAGCATTGGTATTAAAACCATCGACAGCCAGCATCAAGAGCTGTTCAAACGGATCAATAACCTGGTCCTGGCGATCAAACAGCAGCGCTGCAAGGCCGAGATCGACGGTACCATCCAGTTCCTCGACGATTATGCGCGGATCCATTTCGCCGAGGAGGAGCGTCGCATGCGCGAGGCCGGGTACGACGGCCTGGAAGAGCAGCAGCGGGACCACAAGCGGTATCTCGACGCCATCGCCGAGCTCAAGCAGCAGGCATCCCTCCCGCGCATCCAGGGCAGCACCTATGATCTTTCCGCGACCACGAACCAGGTGATCGTGGACTGGATCGTCGCCCATATCATGAAGCTGGACATGAAGTTCGGGAAATTCCTGCGCAGCCGCGAAACCGCGTAAGGGATCCCTCCCTCCGTATTTTCCCCCTTGACAAGTGAACAAATGTTCACTATACTATCATCCATGACGGTCACGGTGGATGAAGCCATATCGGTCTGCGCGGTCTTCAACAACGGCTCGATCCGGCCGATCTGGTTCTCCTGGAGAGGCAGGCAGCTTCGCATACGGGAAACGGCGCTCGCCTGGAAGACCCGGGAAGGGGACGCCCGCGTGTTCCACTTTTCGGTGACCGACGGCCAGGGGCTGTACGACATCACCTTCCATACTGGAACATTCCGTTGGAGGATCTTGCATGCGGCAGGGTGAACGGACCATTCTCCACATCGATATGAACGCCTTCTTCGCCTCGGTGGAACAGCGGGCCGACCCCGCGCTCCGGGACCGGCCAATGGCCGTGATCGGATCGGCGCACCGCGGCGTGGTGCTCTCGCCCTCCTACGAGGCACGGGCCTTCGGGGTCAGGACCGGCATGACCTACGGCGAGGCCCGGCGGGTCTGTCCGGGACTGGTACTGGTACCGGCCGATTCCGCAAAGTACACGGATGCCTGCGAGGGGTTGCTCGCGATCTGGCGGGACTATACGCCGCTGGTGGAGCTCTTCTCGATCGACGAGGCCTTTCTCGACGTGACGGGTTGCGACCTGCTCTTCGGCGATCCCGTACAGATGGCCGTCGCACTCAAGGAGCGCATCTGGCGGGAAACGGGGCTCCTCTGCTCCATCGGCATCGGGCCGAACAAGCTGCTGGCGAAGCTCGGCAGCGACATGCAGAAACCGGACGGGCTCGTCCTCATCCCGCGGGAGGACGTCGCCGCCGTGCTCGAAGACCTGCCCGTCAAGGACCTGTGCGGCGTCGGCCCGAGTCTGGCCCGCCAGCTCGCGGCAATGGGGATCCGGACCTGCGGGCAACTCGGCCGCGCTCCGTTTCCGCTGCTCCTTGCCCGGTTCGGGATCGTCGGCGAGCGGCTCCGGGAGATGGGGCAGGGCATCGACGACGATCCCGTCAAGCCCGCAGACCGTCAGGGAGACGAACCAAACAAATCCATGGGGCACGGCATGACCCTGCGCGAAGACTGCACCGATCCCGCCCTGCTTGCCGGGTACGTATCGGAACTCGCGGAAAAGGTCGGCCGCAGGCTGCGGCGGGGAGGCTATCGCGGCCGGACCGTGACCCTGACGCTCCGGTACGCGGATTTTCATACCTTTTCCCGCCAGCGGCGTCTGCCGCGCTCTGTGGACCTCGGACCGGACATTGCCGCGGTGGCGCGGGATATCCTGCAGGAGGTCCGACCCGCCCGGCCCGTGCGGCTTGTGGGCGTGAGCATCGCAGCCCTGGAACGGGACGAGGCCCAGCTCGCACTGTTCTCAGGCGAGCGCAGGCAACAGACGCTCATGCAGGCCATGGACGAGATCAACGACCGCTACGGCGAACGCACGGTCAATTGGGCCGCGCTCATGGACCTCCACCCGCACGAACGGATCCTCTCCCCGGCCTGGCGGCCTGCGGGAGACCGGCTGTACTGAGAGACATCATGACGGGAAGACCGAAAAGACCAGCAAAGACCTGCGCGGGCGACATTACCGAACGCCGCCGTCTGATCTGCGAGTTCATCCGCCGGACGACGGAAGAACGGGGCATCCCGCCATCGCTGCGCGAGATCGGAAAAGAGTTCAATATCCGCTCGACGAACGGCGTTGCCGGCCATCTTGCGGCCCTCGAACGACAGGGCCTCATTACGCGCGAGCGGGGCCGATCGCGCGGTACGATCGCACGCGGAACAATTCGCCGGTCAGCGACGGTGCCGCTTCTGGGCAGTGTCGCCGCGGGACTGCCCGTCCACGCACCCGAGAACCGCGAGGGTGAGGTGGCGGTGGACCTTGCGCTTTTTTCGCTCCGGAGCTCCGAACAGCTTTTCGCCCTGCAGGCGCGCGGCGAGAGCATGGTGGGCGCGCATATCCTGGACGGGGACATGCTGCTCGTGCGGGAACAGTCCACGGCCCGGAACGGAGAGATCGTCGTCGCCCTCGTGGACGGTGAGTCCACGGTCAAGCGCTTCTTCCGCGAGCACGGACGCGTAAGACTCCAACCGGAGAATGCGGACATGCCGCCGATCCTCGTCAGCGGGGGAGAATTCCGCATCCTCGGCAAGGTCATCGGCATCCTGCGATCCCTCTAGGCATTCCTCTCCGCTGCACCCCGCGCCCCCGCCCGCGGGAATTTAAGGCTTGACAATTTTCCGCAGATTATGCTATTAAATAGTTGAGTTTGTGCGTGTGGATTCCGGAGGACGGATGAAGCTGGATAAGTCTCGGAATAAAAAGAAAAAAGAATATTACACCGTCATGCTGGTACCCGGTCCGAACGGCCGGGTCCGCACCTTCAGCATCTCGAAAACCGTACTTAAGACGCTGGCTCTTGCCGTAGCAGTCGCCCTCACGTTTTCCATCTACCTCTTCGCTGAATACCGGAACGCCCAATCGAAGGTCGGAGAGCTCCAGTCCCTGCGCGAGGAGTTGATGCAGCAGAAGGCGCAGGTGCAGAGCTTCGCCCTCAATCTGATTGATTACAAACGTCAAATGTTCCTGCTGCGCGATCTCGATACGAAGCTGCGGCGCGTCGTCAGCCTGGGTCCTCGGGGACGGGCGCAGCAGGTGCTCGGCATCGGGGGACCGGACGAACTGTCCGTGCAGAACCTGGCCACCATGGGTGAGAAGAAGCAGGACGAGGCATTGAAAGAGATGCACGAGGAGCTCACCCAACTGAAGGGTGCGGCATCGAAGCAGGAGGCGAGCCTGCAAACGCTCATGGAGTACTTCGAGGATAAGCGCTCGCTCTACGCCTCCACCCCGTTGGGGTGGCCCGTCCACGGCTGGATCACGTCTCCCTTCGGCAACAGGACCTCGCCGTTCAGCGGCATCGTAAAGTTCCACGAGGGGGTTGATATCGCTGCCCAGACCGGGACGCCGGTTGTGGCGCCTGCCGACGGGATCGTGGTCCGGGCGGGTTTCAGCAGCGGATATGGAAACATGGTGGAGATCAGTCACGGATACGGCATCAAGACCGTGTACGCGCACAACTCCCGTCTCAACGTCAAGGTCGGTCAGCATGTGAAGCGGGGAGACATCATCTCTTACGTCGGCGATACCGGTTCCAGCACCGGCCCGCATCTCCACTACGAGGTCCGCCTGAACGGTCTGCCGGTTAATCCGATGAAGTATATTAATAATTAACGCTGCACAGTCTTCACGTCGGACTTCCCACGTGTCGATATCGTTTTTTTTCCACGGACAGCATGGCGGGATCGCTCGGGCTGGCGGGTGTGGGGGGCTGAGAGGATGCCCGCTCCCGGTTTCGTACTGCTATTTCCGTCACGCGGTCTCCGGAGCAGACTGGGGGCGAAAGCCAGCAAGGAGGGAGTCAGTCTTATGTCGACGGGGAAAGTGAAGTGGTTCAATGAATCAAAAGGGTACGGTTTCATCGAGCCGGATGGCGGCGGGCGGGACGTCTTCGTGCATTATTCTGCCATCCAGGGAGAGGGATATAAGACCTTGTCGGAGGGACAGTTCGTCGAGTTCGAGGTCATCCAGGGAGAGAAAGGACCCCAGGCATCCAACGTGATGAAGAATGCGTGAAAAGCGGCGGGATCGGCCGTTACGCCGCCGTGATTGCGCGGTCCGACCGTATTTCGATGTTAACGGACAACCCCGAGGAATCCCCCATCCTCGGGGTTTTTCTATGTCCGTTCGCTCGATGCCGGTCCGTCCGGCCCGGTTGCGTCGTACCTATTTCCCGCCCGTGCTTTTCCTACGTGCCGCATACTGCTCGAACAAAACCTCTTTCATCAGGCTGCATGCCTCGATGACCTTGGGGTTCGAGACGCGGTAGTAGATGTTCACTCCCGCCCGGCGGGTCAGGAGGATACCCTTGTGCCGCATGACAGCAAGGTGCTGCGACACGTTCGCCTTGGAAGCGCCAAGCGCGGCCACCAGTTCGCTCACGGTCTTCTCTTCGTTCCGGAGCGTGTTCAATATCTCGATGCGCTTGGGGTTCGTGAGCGTCTTACAGACCTCCGCCTGCATTTCGTAGATCGATCTGTCCGTCAGCATCGTTTTCATGCGTCGTTTTTACACTGCAGAGTTTTTTTTGTCAAGCAATAAGTGGCTTGCGTAGCCGCCCCGTGGGCCGCATCCGCCATGTGCGCGGGGATTATTCTCTTGAAATCTCGTCCGAAAATGTTAGTATGGCCACCGGCAGCATGATGGCGGGAGAGAAGACGATGATCAGCGGTGTGATAAAGAAAATATTCGGAACGGCGAACGACCGGGAGCTGAAACGGATCCAGGAGACCGTCGATCGCATTAACGAACGGGAACCGGAGGCGGCCGGCCTCTCGAACGAAGCTCTGCGCAACCGGACCGTGGAATTCCGGAAGCGGCTTGCGGAGGGCGAGACCCTCGACGATCTCCTGCCTGAGGCCTTCGCCACGGTCCGCGAGGCGTCGAAGCGGGTGCTCGGGATGCGGCACTTCGACGTGCAGCTGGTCGGCGGTATCGTGCTCCACACGGGGCGGATCGCCGAGATGAAGACCGGCGAAGGGAAGACGCTGGTCGCCACACTCCCGGTCTATCTGAACGCCCTGTCCGGCAAGGGCGTGCACGTCGTAACGGTAAACGACTATCTGGCGCGCCGCGATGCGCAGTGGATGGGAACCCTCTATACCTTCCTCGGGCTCACGGTGGGCATCATCGTCCATGGCCTGTCCGACGAGGAACGGCAGCAGAACTACGGCGCCGATGTGACCTACGGGACGAACAACGAGTTTGGTTTCGATTACCTACGCGACAATATGAAGTTCGATCTCACGGAATACGTGCAGCGCGAGCTGAACTATGCCATCGTGGACGAGGTGGACTCGATCCTGATCGATGAGGCCCGCACTCCGCTCATCATCTCGGGCCCCGCAGAGGAATCTACCGACAAGTATTATAAGATCAACCGCGTCATCCCGAACCTCAAAAAGGACGTGGATTTCACGATCGAGGAGAAGACCAAGACGGTGGCCCTGACCGAAGAGGGCAACATCAAAGTCGAGCGCCTGCTGAACGCCGGCAACCTCTACGACCCCGCAAACGTCGATCTCGTGCACCACGTCCACCAGGGGCTGAAGGCGCATGCCCTGTTCCACCGCGATGTGGACTATGTGGTCAAGGACGGCGAAGTCATGATCGTGGACGAGTTCACCGGCAGGCTCATGCCGGGCAGGCGCTGGAGCGACGGCCTGCATCAGGCGATCGAGGCCAAGGAAGGCGTCAAGATCGAGAACGAGAACCAGACCCTCGCTTCCATCACTTTCCAGAACTACTTCCGCCTCTACAATAAGCTCGCAGGCATGACCGGCACGGCGGAGACCGAGTCCGCGGAGTTCGCCAAGATCTACGATCTCGACGTTGTCGTGATCCCTACTCACCGTCCCATGATCCGGGCGGACAATCCCGATTTTATTTATAAGACGGAAAAAGGGAAGTTCCATGCCGCGATCGCGGAGATCGAGGAGCGAAACAAGAACGGGCAGCCGGTCCTCGTCGGGACCATTTCCATCGCCAAGTCCGAGCTGCTCGCGGCCATGCTCAAGAAAAAGGGGATCAAGCACACGGTCCTGAACGCCAAGTATCACGAGATGGAAGCGGAGATCGTGGCCCAGGCAGGTCGCTACGGGGCGGTCACGATCGCCACGAACATGGCGGGCCGCGGCACCGACATCATCCTCGGCGGCAACCCCGAGGGACTCACGCGTCAGGCCCTCAAGGGGAAGGAGTTCGATCAGGCCGAGTGGGATCGGACGCTCGAGCGCTTCCAGGCCCAGTGCGCCGCGGAGAAAGAGAAGGTCATTGCGGCCGGGGGGCTCCATATCCTGGGGACGGAACGGCACGAGTCCCGCCGGATCGACAACCAGCTCCGCGGCCGGTCAGGCCGTCAGGGCGACCCGGGTTCGTCGCGGTTCTACCTTTCGCTGGAGGACGATCTCCTGCGCATCTTCGGCTCCGACCGCATCGCCGGTCTCATGGGCCGGCTCGGCATGGAGGAGGACGTCCCGATCGAGCACCGGATGGTGTCCCGCGCCATCGAGAACGCCCAGAAGAAGGTGGAAGACCACAACTTCGATATTCGCAAGCACCTGCTCGAATACGACGACGTCATGAACCAGCAGCGCAAGGTGATCTACGAGCAGCGGCGTGAGATCCTGGCCGGCGGGGACCTGAAGGACGACGTGCTCGGCCTTGCGGAGCAGCTCCTCGACGACATGTTCGACCTCTACTGCCCCATGGACGCCTACCCCGAGCAGTGGGATATCACCGGTCTTTCCGAGGCCTTGACCTCCCGCTTTTCCTTCCGGGTGCCGCTGCCCGATCACGAGAAGGTTGCACGCGAAGAATTCCTCGGGAACCTCTGGGAAGCGGTCAAGGCCGAGTACGAAGCCAAAGAAGAGCAGATCGGTGCCGAGGTCGTGCGTCACCTGGAGAAAGTGTTCATGCTCCAGGCAGTCGATCATCTCTGGAAAGATCACCTCCTGGCCATGGACCACCTGAAGGACGGCATCGGCCTGCGCGGCTACGGGCAGGTGGACCCGCTTGTCGAGTATAAGCGGGAAGGGTACGAGATGTTCGAGGAGATGAAGCAGCGTATCGTCGAGACGACGGTCGAGAACCTGTTCCGTATCAAGGTGGCGGCCCAGGAGCAGGGTCTGGAGATCGAGCGTCGCCAGCGCCGTCAGATGGCGAACCTGAGTTTCGCGGGCGGGGGGCAGGAGGTCGCGGTCAAGGCCGCTCCGGTCCACGTCGGGAAAAAGACCGGCCGCAACGATCCCTGCCCCTGCGGCAGCGGTTTGAAGTACAAAAAATGTCATGGAAAGTGAGGTCCTCTTGCCCGGTCTGCACCGGGGCCTCCCATGCGAATCGCCGGCATCCAGATAAGCGCAGGTAGGGACCGGGAGCGCAATGTCCAGCGCGCCCTCGACATGGCCACGGTCGCCGTCGAGAAAGGTGCCGGCATCCTGTGCTATCCGGCGCTGTTTCTCACGCCCTGGTTCCCGGAGCAGGCAGACCCGTCGCTGTTCTCGCTGGCACAGGGTGTCGCGGACGGGCCCCTGGAAGACTTCCGCAGCTTTTCTGAAACCTCGCAAACCGTCCTCGTCGTCCCCTTCTTTGAATCCGCAGCAGGGAACTATTACAACAGCGCCGCGGTCTTCGACAACGGCAGGCTGCTCGGCGTGTACCGGAAGGTCCATATTCCCGACCTGCCCCACTACCGGGAGCAATTCTACTTCTCCCCCGGCGACGGAGGATTTCCGGTCTTCGCAACGTCCCGGGGCAAGATCGGCATCCAGATCTGCTGGGACAATCTTTTCCCCGAAGGTGCGCGCATCCTGGCCCTGCGGGGTGCAGAGATCGTCCTTGCCCCCACGGCCGCTTCGCAGGACACGCATCTGCTCTGGGAGCGCGCCCTTGCGGCGAGTGCCTTTGCCAACAACCTGTTCCTCTTTCGGGTGAACCGGGTGGGGCAGGAGGGGGATCTCGCCTTTTACGGCAGGAGCTTCTGCGTCGACCCCTGGGGAGAACCTGCGTCCGAGCGCGCAGGCGGCACCGAGGCCATCGTCATGGCAGATATCGATCCGGCTGAGCGCGAAGCAGCGATGCGCACCTGGGGATTTCTCACCAACCGGCGGCCAACGGCCTACGAAGAACTGAGCAAATGATCCGTTGTCCCCGTTCTGCGCGGCGGGGGCGATTTGCGAACTGCGGAACAGCCTGCGATCGATCGTCCCGGGAGCTGACCCGTCATGCTGAAAAAACTCGGATTGCCGATTGCTGTCGTCCTCATCCTTGTGTTCCTCTTCTTCCTCTCCGCGCGCGGCCGGAAGGCCCCGTTTCTGCCTGCCGATGCGGCGCATCGGAACGCCGCAACGAACGCATCGTGTCTTGCATGTCATGGACCGCAGGGGAAGGAACCCCTTCGCCCGAAGCATCCGCCGAAAGAACAGTGCCTGTACTGCCATAAAGCGCGGACGCAGTAGCACAGGGGAGGCGGGAAGAGCGCGCCTGGCTTGCGGTTTTCAAGCATTGTTTTATTTTCGCCTTATCTGGCGCATCCGGAACGCGGGTATCCCTCAGAAACGCCGCATGAAATAAGCCTATTCTGTAGTTTTCTCTTCGCGATACTTTTTTTAAAAATAGTTTGACAAGCACAAGATATTGTGTCTATAATTACCCTGTTCCACTAAATAAGGTATCCTCCCTCCCCGTGTGGAGGACAGGGGCCGCTGTTATCACCATCGCAGGCATGGTATGCCGGCTGTGAGGCCGGCGCGGACTCGAAGGGTTTCCATATTGCACCGGAGGAGGGAGTGACATGAAGAGGGAAGCTTCCGTTTCGACAACCGTATCGGGCAAGGGGCTCGACCTTTCCGAGAACAGTCTCAAGGTCCTCGAAAAACGCTACCTCAAACGGAATGAGGACGGGACAGTCGTCGAAACGGCGGTGGATATGTTCACGCGCGTCGCGCGGACCATTGCCGATGCGGACCGCGCCTACGGCGCAACCGACGCGGACGTGGAACGCACGGCCACCGAGTTCTACGGCCTCATGACGTCCCTCGAGTTCCTGCCGAACAGCCCCACGCTTATGAATGCGGGACGCGAGCTGGGACAGCTTTCGGCCTGCTTTGTGCTGCCCGTGGGTGACTCCATGGACGAGATCTTCGGATCCGTGAAGGATGCGGCGCTCATCCACAAGTCCGGCGGCGGCACGGGATTTTCCTTCTCGCGGATTCGTCCGAAGAACGACGTGGTCAAGTCCACGAAGGGCGTCTCTTCGGGCCCTATCTCGTTCATGACCGTTTTCGACGCGGCCACCGAGACGGTGAAGCAGGGCGGCACGCGGCGGGGGGCGAACATGGGCATCCTCCAGGTGGACCACCCGGATATCCTCGACTTCATCACCTGCAAGCAGCAGAACGACCGCCTGAACAACTTCAATATCTCCGTCGCCATTACCGACGCGTTCATGGACGCGGTGGCGCGGGACGGCGAGTACGACCTGGTCTCCCCGCGCGACCGGGCTGTGGTCAAACGGCTCAAGGCGCGCAAGGTCTTCGATACCATCGTGAACATGGCCTGGAAGAACGGTGATCCGGGCATCATCTATCTCGATCGCATCAACCAGTACAATCCCACGCCGCACATCGGCAGGGTCGAGTCCACCAATCCCTGCGGCGAGCAGCCGCTCCTCCCGTACGAGTCCTGCAACCTGGGCTCGATCAACCTTGCCCGGATGCTGACGCCCGCCAGGGAGATCGACTTCGCCAAGCTGCGCAGCACCGTTCGGAGCGCGGTCCACTTCCTGGACAACGTGATCGACGTGAACCGCTATCCCCTCGAAGCGATCGCCACGATGACGCGGGCGAATCGGAAGATCGGACTGGGGGTCATGGGTTTCGCCGATATGCTCCTGGAGATGGGCATCCCCTATAACTCCGACGAGGCGGTGCGCACCGGCGAACGGATCATGCAGCTCATTACCGACGAGGGCCGCGCCATGAGCAGGGAGCTGGCCGTGGAGCGCGGTGCCTTCCCGAACTTCCCGGGCAGCATCTACGATAAGCCGGGTATGCCGCCGGTCCGCAATGCGACGGTCACGACCATCGCGCCAACCGGCACGCTGTCCATCATCGCCGGTTGCTCCAGCGGCATCGAGCCGCTCTTCGCCCTCACGTTCGTCCGGAAGGTGCTGGACGGTGCAGAACTCGTCGAAGTAAACCCCGTGTTCGACCGCGTGGCGAAGGCGCGCGGGTTCTCCTCCGAAACCCTGATGAAGGAGATCGCCGAACACGGCGGGTGCACGAACCTCGCGTCGGTGCCCGAGGACGTTCAGAGCGTGTTTGTAACGGCCCACGACATTACGCCGGAGTGGCACATCCAGATGCAGGCGGCCTTCCAGAAGTACACGGATAACGCGGTCTCCAAGACCGTGAACTTCCCCCACGCGGCTACCCGGAAGGATGTGGAAGACGTCTATCTCCTCGCCTACCAGACGGGCTGCAAGGGCGTCACCATCTACCGGGACGGATCGCGCGACGAGCAAGTGCTTTCGACGGGCGCCACGGAAAAGGCGCGTCGCGCCGCAGCGCAGTCGGTCACGGTTGCCTCGGCCTCGCCCGAGCTTGCCGAGGAGAAGAAACCCCGCCATCGGCCGGTCCTGACCCACGGCGTGACCCAGAAGATCCCGACCGGCTGCGGAAACCTCTATATTACGATCAACCATGACGACGAGGGGATTTGCGAGGTCTTTTCAACCATGGGAAAATCCGGCGGCTGCGCGGCGAGCCAGTCCGAGGCCGTCTCCCGCATGGTGTCGCTCGCGTTGCGGTCCGGCGTCTCGATCGAATCCATCATCAAACAGGTAAAGGGCATTCGCTGCCCCTCGCCGGCCTGGGGCGAGGGAGGATCGATCCTGTCCTGTCCGGACGCCATCGGACGCGCACTCGAACGGTACCAGAAAGAGGCCGGGGAGCACCGGCATGTCTCGATGCACAAACCGGCAGCGACCCTGGAACCGACGGTTTCGTACGTGTCGTCCGACTGCGCGAAGGGCGGCAACAGGCAGAATCATCTCGGGCTCTGCCCGGAGTGCCCGGACTGCGGCGGCCTGCTTGAGTTCGGCGAGGGATGCGCCTTCTGCCGGGGGTGTGGGTTCTCGAAGTGCGGCTAGCGGTGCGGAGGCAGTGTGGAACCGATTGTCGGACGGCACAGGGACAGTGTTCTGCGGACAGGAAGCGGACAACCGGGAGACCTTTCTCCCGGTTTTTTGTATGCACGCTCGGGGCCCGCGCCGATCGGCGGCGGGCAAAAGGAGACGGTCAATGACCCTTGAAGACGTGATCATGGAGCTGTATCGCCTGGCGGAGGTCCGGGAATGGGATGGTGCCAAAACGGACGAAGCGCTCGCGTCTGCCATCGAGGGCATGGAGAAGATCTGGGAGCTGCGCCGGGCGGATCAGCGGCGCTCCGCGGCAACTGGTGCGCAGCGACGACAGCCCCGCATCTGGTGTTGAGACCGCGGCAGGGCGGTCGCAAATCAGAATTCTCTTGACATCCGATCAATATGCTTCTAGAGTAATCAAAAAGAAACGCACGTTCATGCAAGAGGATGCTCCACTGCCACGGCATACCGGCCGCAGGCCGGCCGGGAACGCTCTACCGCCCGTTGTGCAACGGGTTATCAGCTTAAAAGGAGGGTACTGCGTATGGCTATGGAAAAGATGGTGCAATATGAGTGCAGGGTGTGCGGCAGAAAGATCGATGTGACGCGGACCGGCGATATGTACGAGGAGCCGGTGTATTGCTGCGGCTTGGAGGCGGCCAAGGTGGGCGCACCGCAGCGGCCAGCCGCTCCGGCAGTGAAAAAGAACGCCGCGAAGAAGGCGACCAAGAAGAAAGCGGCAAAGAAGAAGGCAACGAAGAAGAAAGCTGCGAAGAAAAAGGTAACCAAGAGAAAGGCGGCGAAGAAGGTAACGAAGAAGAAGGCTGCAAAGAAAAAGACAACGAAGAAGAAGGCGACGAAGAAAAAGGTCGCCAAGAAAAAGACGACGACGAAGAAAGCGGCTAAGAAAGGAAAGAAGGCCGCCAGAAGAAGGCGCTGAAGACTCGTCGGTGTACGCTGCAGAGGGCTTCCGGAAAAGACATCCGGAAGCCCTTTTCCGCTCAAGCATCGTTCCTGCGCCGCCGGCCTCGAGCAATCATGCCATGAATCCTCTCCTGCAACACGAGCGCATTATCCGCAGGCTTGTCGGCCGGGCCATTGGCGATTTTGGTCTCATCGAGGGGAATGACCGCATCCTGGTCGCCCTGTCGGGCGGCAAGGACAGCTGGACCCTTCTGCATATCCTGGACAGCCTGCGGAAACGGGCGCCGGTCCCGTTCTCGCTTGTTGCCGTAACAATCCACCCCGGGTTTCCTGCATTCGATGCAGGCACGATCGCGGATGCGGTGCGGTCACGCGGCATCGAACATCGCATAGCCGCAGCGCCGATCCATGAGCTCTTGCTGGAGCGGCTCGCCCCGGACGAAACGCCCTGTGTCCTCTGCTCCCGGATCCGGCGCGGCGTGCTGTACAGCCGGGCGCGCGAATGGGGTTGCACGAAGATCGCCCTGGGCCACCACCGCGACGATTTCATCGAGAGGCTGCTTCTCAACCTGCTCTATAACGGCAGGATCAAGGCCTTGGCCCCCCTGCTGCGTGCGGACGACGGATGGAATACGGTCATTCGGCCGCTCGTTTACGTCCCCGAAGAGGCCATCATCGCTTTCGCGTCGGCTGCGAGCTTCCCCGTTGTCTGCTGCGCCTGCACGGCCTGCCACGATCCGGACTTGAAGCGCAATCGGGTCAAGCAGCTCCTCGCAGAACTGGAGCGTGAGCGGCCCGGCACCAAGACAGGACTCCTCACCGCGCTCTCCGCCGTTGATCTGCGCCACCTGCTGGTGCGGCCCCCGCAGCCCGACGACACTCCTGCCCGGATCGCACGCAGGGGGCGGGCAACGGGCCGGGGATGCCTACGCGTCCGATCCGCCCCTCGACGTTCTCAGTAGCTTCGGTAGCGGTTCGTGATCGGAAAGCGGCGGTCCTTTCCGAGGCTGCGCGGCGTGATCTTGAGGCCGGGTGGGGCCTGGCGCCGCTTATACTCGCTCGCATCGACCAGCCGGATAACGCGCTCCACGTCTTTCCGACGGAAACCCATCCGGAGCATCTCGTCGAATGCCTTGTCGTCTTCCACATAGGCCTTCAGGATCGGGTCGAGCACCGGATAGACCGGGAGGGAGTCGCTGTCCTTCTGGCCCGGTCGGAGTTCGGCTGTCGGCGCCTTGACCAGAACGCGGCGCGGGATGACCTCCCTGCTCGCCAGCCGGTTGATGCAGCGGCAGACTTCGTAGACTAGCGTCTTGGGCACGTCTTTGATCACGGCGAAGCCCCCGGCCATGTCGCCGTAGAGCGTCGCGTATCCCGTGGACATCTCGCTCTTGTTGCCCGTGGTCAGGACGAGCCAGCCGAACTTGTTCGAGAGGGCCATCAGGAGGTTTCCTCGGACGCGCGCCTGCAGATTCTCCTCGGTCACACCGGTCCGCGTATGCGCGAAGGGGCCGCGCAGGGAGTTGAGGTAGGCATCGAAGGCCTGGTGGATCGGGATGGTTTGAAAATCGATGTCGAGCCGGCGGGCCAGATCGGTTGCGTCCTCGCGGCTCTCCGCGGAACTGAAGGGGGAGGGCATGAAGACGCCGTGCACGTTCTCCTTCCCGATCGCCGCCACGGCCACGGCCGCCACGAGCGATGAGTCCACGCCGCCCGAGAGCCCCACGACCGCGGCCTTAAACCCGTTCTTTTTGACGTAGTCCCTCGTCCCGAGCACCAGGGCGCGATAGACCTCCTCGCAGGGCGAGAGGGGCCGCGACTTACGCTGCCGAGGAAGCGGCCGCTTCTTCGTCGCCGGTCTGTCGGAGATCACGATCGCATCGATCCGTTCCCGCTCTTCGTTTCGGATCCGGCCGAACGCCGTGTCCGCGCCGCTCCGGGCGGGGCCGGGGAACCGGAGATCGCAGACGACAAAGTCTTCCTCGAATTGTTTCCCCGATGCGAGCAGGCTGCCGTCGGTCGCCAGGACCATGCTGTGCCCGTCGAAGATCAATTCGTCCTGGCCGCCCACGGTGTTGGCATAGACCACGGCAACGCGGTTCTGCCGGGCGCGCTCGGCGAGCATGCGCCGACGCTCCTTGCCCTTGCCCTTGTGGTACGGGGATGCGTTGAGCGCGACGATGACCTCGGCACCGGCGCGGGCCTGGGTGCGCGCCGGGCCGTCGCTGAACCAGATATCCTCGCAGATGTTCACTCCCATATTGACGCCTTTGACGGTGACGACGGGGAATCGGTCTCCGGGCGTGAAATACCGGTACTCGTCGAAGACCCCATAGTTCGGCAACAGCATCTTGTAATAGGTATACACGAGCCTGCCGTTGCTGATGACCGCTGCCGCGTCGTAGAGGCAATCCTTCTTGTCCACGAAGCCGACGATCGCCGTGATACCGCGCACGACACGCACGATCTGCCGGAGCGTTCGCAGGTTGTCCTTGACGAACTGGGGTTTGAACACCAGGTCCTCGGGAGGATAGCCGGTCAAGGCGAGCTCGGGAAATACGACGATGTCTGCCGAGATCCGCCGGGCGCGGTTGATGCACGAGATGATCTTGTCCCGGTTCCCGGCCAGGTCGCCGACCACGGGGTTGATCTGGGCCACGGCAACGCGCAGGGTCCTCATGGTTTTCAAGGCTCCTCTTCCGATTTTTGTGCTTCCTGCTGCATCCAACGGCTCCGCGCTACTTCCATGACGCGGCGGAGCGGGATCCCTTGCTCCTGGGCGACCCTGCGGCAGTCCTCATACTCCGGCGTGGCCGTGAGCTTCTCGCCGTCCCTGTTGCTCACCTTGACTCTGATCGGACCATAGGGCGTATCGACGAGCACGATCTCGCGGCTGAGCTTTTTCCGGTCCCAGGCGTTGATACGGACACCGATGCTGCTTGTTTCCCGGAAGATCGTAGCGATCAGCGGATCGACAGCGGCAGGGGCCGCGAGCACCGAGAGGAGTACTGCGGGGCGCCCTTTCTTCATGATGATGGGGGTGAGAAAGGCGTCCTGCGCCCCCTCCTGTATAAGCCGCTCCAGGAGATAATCGTACACCTGGGGGTTCAGATCGTCGATGTTCGTCTCGATCACCGTTGTTTGGTCTTCTGCATAGGCGGTCTCCGGCTCGCCAAGGATCAGCCGAAGCACATTCGGCCGATGCGCAATGTCCCTTCCTCCTGCGCCGTATCCGATGCGGGCCATGCGCAGGGCAGGCAGGGGACCGAAGGACGAGGCAAGTCCGCTCATGAGGAGCGCGCCCGTGGGTGTGGTCAGCTCCTGCGGGACCGCAGAGCCGTAGGAGGGGATGTCCCGAAGCAGGGCAACGGTTGCAGGCGCGGGTACCGGCAGGGTCCCGTGCGCGGACTCCACGGTGCCGGACCCGAGGTTGATCGCGGAACAGGCGATGCAGGTGACCCCCAAGAGGCCCAGGCCGATGAGCGTTCCCATGATGTCCACGATCGCGTCCACGGCGCCGGTCTCGTGAAAGTGGACCGCCTCAGGCGTCGTGCCGTGGACCTCCGCTTCAACGCGCGCCAGGCGCTCGAACAGGGCGATGCCTTTTTCGCGCAGGGCGGGATCGAGCGAGGAGGCAGCGATGAGGGCCTTGATGTCCTCTAAACGGCGCGCAGGCTGCTTCGCTTCGTCAAGCAGGACCCGCACCTGGGTCGCGGCGATCCCTGCACGCATGACCTTTGCTGCCTCGATCCGGTAGCCGCCGAGGCCGAGCTTCACAAGCTCCAGCCGCAGGGCATCGAGGGAGATGCCGGCGTCCACGAGTGCCCCCAGGGTCATGTCGCCCGATATGCCGGAAAAACAGTCGAAGTATGCGAGGGTCATGGCGTATGCGATGGTGGTCGTGCCGACCAAGAGGCGGCTTTATCTTTCGCTCCGCGGCGGTCGCGCAGGACGCTTGGGGGACGGCGCTATCTTTTCTCCCAAGAGGTTGATCCGGTGCGCGAGCGCTCCCGCGCCGAATCCGTTATCGATGTTCATCACGGCGATCCCGGCAGCGCAGGAGTTCAGCATGGTCAGGAGCGGCGCAAGGCCCCGGAACCCCGCGCCGTAGCCCACGCTCGTGGGAACGGCGATCACGGGCTTGTCCACCAGGCCACCTACGACCGACGGAAGCGCTCCGTCCATGCCCGCGACCACCACGATCACGCGCGCCGCATCCAAGACGTCCCGTTTGCTCAGGATCCGATGGATGCCGGCCACGCCCACATCATACACGGTCCGGACCATGCTGCCCAGCAGGTCTGCCGTGACCGCGGCCTCCTCTGCCACCGGGATGTCGGACGTGCCCGCGGTCAGGATCGTCACGATCCCGGTGGTCGGCTTGTGCCTGGTCCGCCGAACGACCACGGTACGTGAGGCCTCGTGATAGACGGCCCTGCGGTCGAGCTTCCGGATCGCCCGGTAGGCAGCTTCGTTCGCGCGCGTGGCGAGGACGTCGCTTCCGGTGGCGAGCATGCGCTTCGCGATGCCTGCGACCTGGGCGAGCGTCTTCCCTTCGCAGTAGATGACCTCGGGCATGCCGTGGCGCAGGTGGCGGTGGTGGTCGATGTGAGCGTAGGCCACGTCCTCGAAGGGGAGGTGCTTCAGGCGCTCGAGCGCCGTTGCTACGGACGTAGTACCGGCACGGACGCCGCGAAGCAGCCGGCTGATGTCCTCGGTATTCATCGGTGGTTCTTCCGGGATCGGTTCATTCTTCCTTCAGTTCCCGCTGCATCAAGTCCTGTACGGCTTGTCGCGGGTCCTTGCCTTCGTACAGTATCCGACAAACTTCGTCCGCGATCGGCATCTCGACGCCGTACTTCCCTGCCAGGTCGCGCGCGGCCTTTGCCGTCCGGACCCCCTCGGCAACGGTCCGTGCGCCCTGCATGATCTGGTCCAGCTTCTCGCCTTTGCCGAGCCGCACGCCGAGCGTACGGTTGCGCGACAGGCCGCCTGTGCAGGTGAGCACCAGGTCACCCATGCCCGCGAGGCCCGAAAAGGTCTGGAGGCTTCCGCCCATGGCGACCCCGAGGCGTGCCATCTCGGCGAGCCCCCGCGTGAGCAGGGCCGCGGCCGTGTTGAACCCGTATCCCATGCCTTCGAGCACGCCCGCGGCGATGGCAACCACGTTCTTGAGCGACCCGCCGAGTTCCACGCCGATCACGTCGGGGTTTGTGTAGACACGGAAATAGGCGTTGCTGAAGATCGCCTGGACCTTCCGGCCGATCACGGGGTCAAAGGACGCGAGGGCCACGGCCGTCGGCATCTTCTGCGCCACCTCCCGTGCGAAGCTCGGTCCCGACAGGAACGCAAGGCGGTTCTGGAACGCTTTGGGCAGGACGTCCCGGAACACGTCCGAGAGCGGCATGAGCGTGTCGAGCTCGATGCCTTTCGAGGCGCTCACCAGGACCGCGTCCCGGGAGAGGAAGGGCGCATACTGTACTGCGACCGAACGAACCGTGTGCGAGGGAACCACGGACAGGACCACTGCCTTGCCCTGGACCGCTTCTTCGAGCGACGAGGTAAGGCGGATGGAATCAAGGATCCGGAAGCCCGGCAGATAGGTCGCGTTCTCGCGCGTCCGCGCAACCTCCTCTGCCAGGTCCTTCTCGTACATCCAGAGCGTAACGTCGTGCCCCGTGTCCGCGAGCAGCAGGGCGAGCGCCGTGCCCCAGGCCCCTGCACCGATGACCCCGATCGATTCAGCCATGACGGCCATTATAACGAGGAACGCGCCAAACTGTCAAAAGGTTTGTCGCGGCTTTTGTATTGACCGCTTTGCAGGGAAAGCCGTATCATTTTCCCATGCACGGCTGGCACGGAAAAGCGCTTTGGATCGACCTTGCGGCGCAACGCTCCTGGACCGAGACCCTGCCCGGGGACCTTCTTGCCCAAAGCATCGGCGGCAGGGGGCTCGGCGTCGCTTTGATGCGTGATATTTTCCGGTTCGATCCCTTTGACCCCGCCATGCACGTCATCTTCGCGGTCGGACCGCTCTGCGGCACGCGGGCCCCCGCCTCCTCACGCATGTCTGTGGTTTCCCGCTCGCCGCTTACGGGCACGATCACCGATTCGTCCGTGGGCGGGACCTTCCCGATCAGGCTCAAGGCTGCGGGATACGACTGCATCGTCATCGTCGGCAGGGCGGACCGGCCGACCCTGCTCGAGATCACGGAGGACGGGGTGGCGCAGCGGGATGCCGCGGCCCTCTGGGGCAAAGGGTGTCTCGAAGCGAACAGACTGCTCAATGCCGCGGGGGGGAGCGCCTGCATCGGTCCTGCCGGAGAGAACCGGGTCCGCTTTGCGAACATCATGATCGGCGGTGCGAACGCTGCGGGCCGCGGGGGGCTCGGTGCCGTGCTCGGCGCCAAGAACCTGAAAGCGATCGTGGTGCAGGGCCGGAAGAAGACGACGATCGCCGATGCAGCAGGGTTCCAGAAGGCCCATGACGACGTGATGCGGCTCCTGCGCGGCGCCCCCGCGGTCATGGGCGCGCTCGGGCTCGGTGAGTTCGGCACGGCAACGCTCGTGGACATCGTGGGCAGACGCCGGATGGCGCCGACCGAGAATTTCCGTAAGACCTTTTTCCCGGCAGCGCGCGCCTATTCCGGCCCGAGCCTCAAGAGAGAGTTCGGGTTCCGAAAGCATGGATGCGCGGCCTGCCCCATCCAGTGTAAGAAGGAAACCTCCTGCGGCAGGCCCGTGCCCGAATACGAGACGCTGTCCCATTTCGGCGCCCTGAACGCGAACGATGACGCGGAGTCTATTGTAAAGGCGAACGTGCTGTGCAACGACCTCGGCATGGACACCATCTCGACCGCGGCGACCTTTGCCGCCTTTGGCGAGGCGCGGGGGAGGTTCCTCACCGGTGAGGAGATCCTCGACCTGATCGGCAAGACGGCCCGGCATGAGGGCGATGGAGACGCCGTTGCCGAGGGCTCGCTCCGCCTCTGCCGGGCGCTCGGCAAGCCCGAACTTTCGATGAGCGTCAAGGGGCTCGAACTGCCTGCCTACGACCCGCGCGGTTCCTACGGCATCGCCCTGGCCTATGCCGTTTCCACGCGCGGCGGCTGCCATCTGCGCGCCTATCCCATCAGCCAGGAGATCCTGCGCAGGCCCGTTGCCGTAGATCGTTTCAGCTTCGACGGCAAGGCGCGGATGATCAAGATCGCGGAAGACACGAACGCCGTGGTGGATTCGCTCACCATCTGCGCCTTTGCCTTTCTGGGCGCCTCGGTGGAGGAGTACGCACAGATGCTTGCCGCAACGACCGGTCTGCCCTTCACCGGCCAGGGGCTCCAGCGGATCGGCGAGGAGATCATCCTGACGGAGCGGCGATACAACCGGGAGAACGGCTTTACCCGTGCCGACGATCGCCTGCCGGAGCGCTTCTTCACGGAAGCGGGAACCGCGGGCGAGGGCGTCACGATCCCGCCGATCGATCGGGAGCGCTTTGCCGAGGAACTGGAGAAATATCACCGGATGCGCGGGGAATTGCCCGCTCCAGCCGGATGAGCGAGATCGCCACGGCTTGACATCCGGCACGACCGTCAGTATAATTCGACCGTGCCGCGCCGCAAAGCGGCATCATCACGTGAACCCGAGGGAGGGGCCCATGCCGAAATCACTGCACGATCTCATGCCAGCGAACGCCAGGAAGAAACTGGGAAGCGCCAGCAAGCTCAAGGTGCTTTCGTCGCACGACGTGTTCCGGATCCTGCAGGAAGAAAAGGTCATCATCATGGCGTGCAATACGCGGATCAAACAGGTGATCCCCGGGATCATGCGCGCTGCCGAGGAGTTGGACGCCGTGGTCTGCTACGAACTCGCCAAGAGCGAGAGCAACCTCAAGGGCGGCTATACCGGCATGAACCCGGCCCAGTACGCGGACATCGTGTTCGGATACGCCGACGCCGTCAAGCTTACGAAGCCGTTCTTCATCCACGGCGATCATGTGACCACCAAAAGCCCCGACCCGGCCGTGGTCGGCGATTCGCGCGATCTGGTCAAGGCCCAGCTCGAGGCGGGCTACACCTCGGTTGCCATCGATGCGTCGTTCAACGAGACGCATGACAACATCCGCGTAAGCGCCGAGCTCGGCCGGATGGTGCTGGACGCGGGTGCGGGCCTCGAGGCCGAGGTGGGCGAGTTCAAGTCCACCAAGGAGGGCGGCGAGATTACGACCGTGGACGAGGCCGTCGAGTTCGTCGAGGGCATGGAAAAGGCCGGGGTCCACATGGACCTCCTGGCGACCAACAACGGGTCGAAACACGGCAACTACAAGCCGGGCGAGGAAGTGCACATCGAGCTGAATCGCACGGGCGAGATCTACAACGCCATCAAGAAGTGGGGCGTCTGCATCGCCCAGCATGGCATCACCGGCACGCCCCTCGACCAGGTGGGCCAGTTCGCGGACTACGGCATCCGGAAAGGAAACGTGGGCACGAACTGGCAGAACATCGCCCATGCCGGGCTCCCTGCGGACCTTATGGCGAAGATGAAGGCCTGGGCCCAGCAGGAGGGCAAGGACATCAAGTTCGCGACCAAGCAGTTTCTGTCCGACATCAACGGGATCCCCGCGGCCAACGTAAAGCAGATCGAGGACGCGGCCTATCGCTCCGCTCTTGATTTCATCACGGCCTTCCGGGCAAAAGGCACCGCTTCGCTTGTGGAAAAAAGGCTGACCGGCGCCTGATCCCGGTCGGCGGACTTTTTCTGAAAGGCCGGGTATGGAGACCGCAGGAAAGGGCATCGCGCGTCATCACGCACTGCTCCTCACGCTGGACGTAGAGCATTGCTCGCCCATCGCCCTGCATGCCATCCTGCAGGACGTGCGGACCCCTGCACACCTGCTCGATACCATCGCGCAGGCCTACTGCGACGACGAGGACGTGCTGCGCGAGCTCATCCTCTGCCCGAACCTGGACGAGACCACACTCGCCTTCATTGCACTTACGGGGTCCGACGAGCTCAAGGCCTTCATCGCCGGGACCCGCGTCATGGACGTGGTGGTGGGCGAGGCCGGTGAGGAGGCGGAGACTGCCGGGGAGGAGGGGAAGAAGCTCAACCTCACCCAGGCCCTGCAGAAGATGACGGTGGCCCAGAAGATCAAGCTTGCCCTGACCGGCGCCAAAGACGCCCGCACCATGCTCATCCGCGAGTCGAGCAAGATGATCGCCATGTCGGTGCTCGCCAATCCGCGCATCACCATCGGCGAGGTTGAGTTCTTCGCCAAATCGACGAACCTTATCGAAGATGTGATCCGCAAGATCGGGACGAACACCGAATGGACCCGCAAATCCACCGTCGTGAGCGCCCTCGTCAACAACCCCAAGACGCCCGTCGGCATCTCGATGCAGTTCCTCGGCCGGTTGAGCGAGCGGGAACTCGGCATCGTGGAGCGGAGCCGCAACGTCCCGGCCGCGGTCCGGACCGGCGCACGCCAGCTCATTGCGAAGAAGAAAGCGGGCAAAGGATAGGGGGCCGTGCAGTCCTCTTCTCCCGTTCCAAAGCAGACCATCGCCATCTCCCACAACGAAGGAAGCCTGTCTCATGAATACCCGTTTGTTCGCCCTCCTCATTTGCGCGTTTCTTATCCTCCCCGGCTGTACGCGACGCCATACGGTCCAGAAGACCGAGGCGATGATGGGCACGGACGTGACCATCACGGTCGTGGCGCGGACCGATGCGGAGGGCGATGCCGCCATCGACGCCGGCATGGCCGAGCTGCACCGGCTCGACAACATGATGTCGCTGTACAAGGATGCGAGCGAACTGACGCAGGTCAATCGTGCCGCGGGGCTCCATCCTGTGCGGGTCTCCCCGGAGATGATCGGGGTCGTGGAAAGCGCCATCGCCGTTTCCCGCATGTCGGGCGGGGTGTTCGACATCACCGTGGGGCCGCTCGTCGTACTGTGGCAGATGCGGCTGAAAGAAGGCAGGATCCCGACCGCCCGGGAGATCGCAGCGATCCGCCCGCTCGTGAACTACCGGAACATCGTGATCGACCGGAAACGATCAACGCTCTATCTCAAGAAGCGCGGCATGATCATGGACCTGGGGGGCATGAAGGGCTACCTGGCGGACCGCGCGGCCGCGGTCATCCGGCAGCACGGCATCACCGACGGCATCGTGGCCGTGGCGGGCGATATCCGGGTCATGGGACATCGCGCGGACGGCTCACCGTGGCGGATCGGCGTGCAGCACCCGCGGGAGCCTGACAAGATGCTCGCCGTACTCGATCTGAGCAACCTGTCTATCTCGACGTCGGGCGATTATGAGCGGTTCGTCATCTGGCATCACAAGCGCTACGGCCACATCATCGATCCTCGCACCGGGAGACCGTCCACGGGCGTTATCTCGGTGACCCTCATCGGCAAACGGGGGGCACTCGTCGATCCCCTGGCCAAGGTCCCGTACATACTCGGTCCGCAGAAAGGCCTTGCGATCGTCAAGAAACTGGGCGTCGATGCCATCATCGTGGACGCCGCGGGCAGAATCTACGAGACCGAGGGGATCCGAAAACTGCTGGCTCCCGCCTCCTCGCCTGCATCGTGACAGGCGGTCGCGGGCGCGCCAAGCAGGACGGATCGCCTCCCGGTCAGAGTTCGATTTCGTTCAAGGCGGTATAGACGAAAAGTGTAAAGTCGTTCTGGATGCGGTCGTGGCGCAGGGCCACGGCAGGGGAGAGGTTCTCGATCGAGAATTTGACCATTGCTTCCGGCGAGGTGAAGTGCAGCTCGGGGTCCTTGAGCGGGGTATGGGACGAGAGCGCATTCAAGGCGAGCGCCCGGTTGCAGTGCTGGAAAAGCATGACCAGGGCGTTCCGGAGATCGTCGTCCACGCCCGGGACCCGCAGGTTGAAGACGCCGCAGATGAAGATGTAGTCATACATGCCTTCCACCGGGGAATCGTCGCTCAGGACGCGGAAGCTGCATTCGGGGTACTTGCGCCGGGCGAGTGTGATAAAGTGTTCGTTGATGTCCACGCCCGTGTATTGGACGGAGATGCCGCGTCGCTTCAGGAACCGGTAGAAGTCGCCGGTCCCGCAGCCGAAGTCGAGGACCCTGCTGTTTGCGAGGGCGGCCGGGGGCGCGATATCCGCGAGCGTGTGATAGCGACGGAGCTGGCCCTGAGGCGTCCAGCGCAGGGCCTCGGGCCGGTCTCCGAACTTTTCCAGGTGAAAGGTATAGAACGAAAGCAGTTGTTCTCGAGCGATGGGGTCCACAGGCCCTCCTCGACGCGTCGGGATGCATGCCGACCGTCCCCTCGATTATACCGGGTTCTCTCCGGGGCGGCAAGCAGAGAGATCCGGTGCGGAAATGAGGGCAAGAAAAATGTTTTGCTTGACAAAGCGAGCAGCTTCGCTTAATATTAATTCGTTTTGAGAAGTCCTGCTAATTCTAAATTGAAATTGAAGCGGTATCCAGGAGTAGCGTATGGTACCGAGCAGCTATCTTCCTGATCACTATCTCCCTGTCGTGATCTTCCTCCTGATCGGCGCCGCTGTCGGCATCGGGATGCTGGTCTTCAGTTGGATTCTCCGTCCCCGCAACCCCTATCCCGAAAAATTGCTGACCTACGAATCCGGCATCACGCCTTTCATGGACGCCCATCAGAAGTTTTCGATCCGCTATTACCTTGTCGCCCTTCTGTTCCTCATCTTCGATATCGAGGCAGTGTTTCTCTATCCTTGGGCCGTCTCGTTCGGCCACCTGGGTCTGTACGGCTTTGGAGAGATGCTCATCTTCATCGTGATCCTGCTCGTGGGCTACGCCTATGCCTGGCGGAAAGGGGCCCTCGAATGGGAGTGATCCAGAATCTGCTCGAAGAGGGATTCCTGTCGACCACGGTCGACGGATTCCTGAATTATTGCCGGTCCTGCTCCATCTGGCCCATGACCTTCGGCCTCGCCTGCTGCGCCATCGAGATGATCCAGTACTACTCGGCGCCCCAGCATGACTTCGACCGGTTCGGCACCGTGCCGCGGCCGTCGCCACGCCAGTCCGACCTGCTCCTCGTCGCGGGCACGCTGACCAAGAAGATGGCACCCATCGTGCGGCGCGTGTACGATCAGATGCCGGAACCGCGCTACGTGATCGCCATGGGGAGTTGCGCGGGCTCCGGGGGCATCTTCAACACCTACAGCGTCGTACAGGGCGTCGACAACATCGTTCCCGTCGACGTCTATATCCCGGGCTGTCCGCCCCGGCCCGAGGCGCTGATGAACGGCATTATGAAACTGCAGGAGAAGATCCGGAAGGAGCATTACGTCCGGAAGTAGCACCGCACGCCAGATTCGCCGAATACGCTCACCCCGCACTCCATCAGGAAACACACAGCACGACGCGTGAGATTGGTACGATCGTTGAACTGAGGTTGATGATGGATCCCGCAGACATCGCAGCTATACTCACGGAACGGTTTCCCGGCCAGATCCTGGGCACGGTGACGCACGCCGGTCAGGTGGGAGTGTCGCTTGCCAAGGAGGTTATCAGGGACGTCTGTCTCTTCCTGCGCGACGAGCCGACGCTCCGCATGGACCACCTTGCCGACCTGACCGCCGTGGATTACTCCCGCTATCCGGGGGACACGGGTCCCCGCTTCGAGGTCGTCTACAACCTCTTTTCTACCGTACACCGGCACCGCATCCGTCTCAAGGTGCGGCTGGCCGAAGACGATCCAAGGATCGCAACGGTCTCCGCGATCTGGCATACGGCAGACTGGCACGAGCGGGAGACCTTCGACCTCATGGGGATCGTTTTCGAAAACCATCCCGACCTGCGCCGGATCCTGCTGCCCGAGGACTGGACGGGTCATCCGCTCCGGAAGGAGTATCCGCTGAAAGGATACTGAAGAACGTTGCAATGACAAAGCGCAAAGTTCAAAGCGGACGCAGTGATGCGGCGTGCGTGCTGACGAACTTTGATTTTGCCATTTGTCATTCCCGGTGAAAACATGCCTTCTCCCGACGTCATGGAAAACGAGATCGTACAGAAAGAGATCACGCTCAATATGGGGCCCCAGCACCCCAGCACGCACGGCGTGCTGCGGCTGGTGCTGGACCTCCAGGGCGAGACCGTGGTCGGCTGCGATCCCCGGCCCGGGTACCTCCACCGGGGGATCGAGAAATGGATGGAGAACCGCACCTACCACCAGATCATCCCCATGACCGACCGGTTGGAGTACATCTCCGGCATGAACAACAACCTTGGTTGGGCGGTCGCCGTCGAGCGGCTCGCGGGGATCACGGTGCCCGACCGGGCGCAGTTCATCCGGACGATCATGGCGGAGCTGGGCCGCATCCAGGCCCACCTGATCTGGCTGGGCACCCATGCTCTCGACATCGGCGCCATGACCGTCTGCCTCTACTGCTGCCGGGAGCGCGAGCTGATCCTGGACCTCCAGGAGATGGTGACCGGGGCGCGTCAGACCGTGAGCTACGTCCGGATCGGCGGTGTGCGCAACGACGTCCCGCGTGCCTTTCTCGACACGTGCCGCGAGTTCACCGAGATCCTGCCGAAGCGGCTCGAGGAGTACGATACCCTCATCCGCCAGAACCGCATCTGGCTCAAACGCACGGTCGGCATCGGCGTGATGACGGCCGAGGAGGCGGTGAATTACGGACTCACCGGCGGCACGCTTCGCGGGTCGGGCGTGAACTACGATCTCCGCAAGGTCGAGCCCTACGCCGCCTACGATCGCGTGGAGTTCGATGTTCCGCTCGGCACGAACGGCGACGTCTACGATCGGTACGTGGTGCGCCTTGAGGAGATGCGCCAGAGCAATCGAATCATTAAACAGTGCCTCGCCATGCTGCCGTCCGGTCCGATCACGACCGACGACCCGCGCTACGCGGTGCCGGAGAAGCAGTTGGTGATGCAGAACATGCAATCGCTCGCCCACCAGTTCGTGCTGATGAGCAAGTGGGTCCCCATGCCGCCTGGCGAGGTCTATGTCGCCACGGAGGCCCCGAAGGGCGAGCTCGGCTACTACATTGTGAGCGACGGGAGCGGCAGACCGTATCGCGTCAAGATTCGCGCCCCGTCCTACGTGAACCTGAGCGCCATTCCCAAGATGGTGACGGGACACATGATGGCCGACGTCGTGGCCTGTATCGGGACCATCGACATCGTTCTGGGCGAGTGCGACCGGTAAAGAAGGGCGCCCCCCTATGAAACTGAGAGAGATCGTCGATCTCCTGCATGCAGATGTCATCGTGGGAGACGGCCTCCTCGATACGATCGAGGTTGATCGGTGCTTCAGTGCCGATCTGATGAGTGACGTGCTCGGCAGGTCGGACGCGAACGGCATCCTGGTGACGGGGCTCACCAATCCCCAGGCGGTCCGGACCGCGGACATCGCCGATATCAAGGCGGTCTGCGTGGTGCGCGGCAAGGCGCCCGAGGCGGGCACAGTGGCCCTGGCAAAACAGAAGGACATCCCCCTGTTCGCTACGCAGATGACGATGTTCGAGACCTGTGGCCTGCTGTACCAGCACGGGCTTCAGGCCGTGCCCGAGCGCCGGAAGGCATCCTGAGCGACGGGGGGAGGGGGGGAGCGGACGCCCCTGCCTGATGCGCGATGGCACAACAGAACACAGGGCAGGGACAGACGGACCGGGTGACCAAGACCCAGGAGATGGTCTATGAGGTCACGGTCGGTGAGACCATGGCGTCCAAGATGGTCGCGGTCAGCCCGGACCAGACCATGGCGGAGTTCCGTGCCATCCTGCGCGACAATCACATTTCCGGCACGCCGGTAGTCGAGGACGGCAAGCTGGTGGGCATGATCAGCATCGAAGACCTGATCAATGCCCTGACCGAAAACGCGATCGACGCGCCCGTCCGGGAGCGCATGTCGCGAAAACTCGAGTGTCTCTACAGCGATGAGCTCCTGGTGCACTGCATCGCCAAGTTCTCCCGGCTGGGCTATCGCCGGTACCCGGTCCTGAACCGGAACAACGAACTGGTGGGGATCATCACCAAGGGGAGCATCGTCGAGGGCCTGCTGAACAAGCTCGAGCACGAATACGAGCAGCACGAGGCTGTGGTTCATCAGATCCATGCGCGGCCGACGATTCGTCAGTTCTTCGACGACGCGTCGGCAGATGAGATTTCGGTTTCCTTTAAGTATAACGTCGCCGGACAGACGCTGAAGGAGGCGGGTAAGGCGGCGAGCGATCTCAAGAACGCGCTCAAGAAGCTGGGTGTCTGCCCCCCCCTGTTGCGAAGGATCGGGGTCGCAACCTACGAGGCGGAGATCAATCTCGCCTCCTACACCCAGGGAGGCGAAATTCGGGCGCAGTTCGAAAAGTGGGGGATTCTGGTGGAGGCCGTGGACAACGGTCCCGGCATCCCCGACGTGGAACGCGCCATGCAACCGGGGTTCTCCACGGCTCCGGACTGGGTCCGGGAGCTGGGCTTCGGTGCCGGGATGGGACTGGTAAATATGAAAAAATGCGCCGACGTGATGGAACTGACGTCTACAGTCCCCGATGGAACGCACCTGACCATGCAGTTTTACTATACGAGCTGACCGATTGCATTCGTCGGCTCGTTCACGCTGCACAGGACGGTCCTCATGACGCTGCACGACGCGGTAAAGGTTTTTGACCTGCATGTTGCGGCGGGTGCCGCGCATCTTGCCCGCGAGGTGACCGGCGGGTATGCGAGCGATCTGCTTTCCGACGTCTTGGCCCATGCCGAGGAAGGCGCGCTCTGGGTGACGCTGCATATCCACCAGAACATTGTGGCCGTGGCGGCGCACAAGGACTTGGCTGGCATCGTCCTGGTCCAAGGCCGGACCCCCGAGGGGGACACCGTCGCCAAGGCCGAGGAGGAGGGAATCCCGATCCTGGTGAGCGGTCTATCGGCATTCGAACTCGTCGGCAGGCTGTACGAGGCGGGGATTCGTGGCGCTTAGGCGCGTCAAGGCCGACCTGCACGTCCATACCTGCCTCTCGCCCTGCGCGGAACTCGACATGTCTCCGCGCGAGGTCGTGCGTACGGCGCGCGCGCAGGGGTTGGATCTCATCGGGGTGTGCGACCATAACTCCGCGGAGAACGTGCCGGCGGTGAAAAAAGCGGGCGCGCGGCAGGGGCTCTGGGTGCTGGGCGGCATGGAGGTCGCCTCCGCCGAGGAAGCGCATCTCCTGACGTTCTTCGACAAAGACGACGACCTGTTCGCCTTCCAGGAATTCATCTACCGGCACCTGGCCGGCAGGAACGACGAGCAGGCCTTCGGGCAGCAGGTGATCGCGGACGACGAGGACGGGGTGTGCGGGTTTTGCGACCGGCTGCTGATCGCGGCCACGTCGTTGCGTGCCGAGGAGATCGCGGCGCAGGCGCGCGCCGCGCGCGGTGCGAACCTCGTGATCGCCGCCCACGTGGACCGGGAATCATACAGCATCATCGGGCAGCTCGGGTTCATCCCCGAGGGCCTGAACCTGGACGCCGTGGAGATTTCGGCGCGGATGACTGCAGCCCTTGCTCGGGAACGGTTCCCGGACTGTACGAAGCGGCCGATCGTGACCGGATCGGACGCCCATCGTCCCGAGGAGATCGGCAGGCGCTATACGGAATTCCTGATCGAAGACGGCACCGTCGCCGAGATCAGGAAGGCCTTGGCAGGCAAGGACGGCAGGAAGGCGGAGTGCTGAGAACGTGGAAGACCTCTCGTTGCACGTTCTCGATATCGCCGAGAACGCGGTCGGGGCCGATGCGACGACGATCGCAATCGCCGTCATTCTCGACCGGGAGTGCAACCGGCTTCTGATCACGATAACGGATGATGGGAGAGGGATGGACGCCGGGGAACTCGCCCGGGTCCGAGACCCGTTCTTTACCACGAAATGCAAGAAGACCGGCCTGGGCATCCCGCTGCTCGCTCAGGCCGCGGAACAGGCGGAAGGGAATCTTACGATCGAATCGACGCCGGGCAAGGGGACGCGAGTCGCAGTTTCCTTCTCGTGGGGGCACATAGACCGGCCCGCGATCGGCAATATGGTCGAAACGATCCTCGCCTTGGTGGCGGGCCATCCCGGCATCGAGGTGGTCTATGCCGAAGAGGACGGGGAACGGGTCTTCCGGTTCGATACCCGGGAGATCAGGCGCGAACTTGCGGACGTGCCGCTCGAGGCCCCGGCGGCGCTTGGAGCAATCCGCACGCTGCTCGAAGACGGCTGCCGCCTGTCGGACGACGAAGAACGCAACTGAACGAAGAGGGATGCCATGGGGAATGACGCCGTGATACCGCAGACCGCCGCGGAGGCTGGAGACGACATCACGCCGGAGATGTACGGCAAGATCGATGCGATCATCGAGAAGTACCGGGACAAGCCTGGTTCGCTCATCCCGGTCCTGCAGCAGGCCCAGGACGTGTGCGGATACCTGCCGCATGCCGTCCAACGCCACATCGCCAAGGGGCTCATGATGTCTCCCAGCGTGGTCTTCGGGGTAGCGACCTTCTACTCCTTCTTCACCCTCGTCCCGCGCGGCAAGCACGTGATCCGCGTCTGCCTGGGCACGGCCTGCTACGTGAAGCGGAGCGAGGAGATCCTCGAAAAGATCAAGGACGAACTGGACCTCGAGGTGGGCGAGATCACCCGGGACCGGAAGTACTCCCTGGAGGCCGTGCGGTGCCTCGGGGCCTGCGGTCTCGCACCCGTGGTGGTGGTCGGCCAGGATACCTACGGCGACGTGGCGGCCACCAAGGTGATGGAGATCATCAATAAATACGAATAAGAATAAATCCGAAATGCGAAATCTGAAATGCTAAACAATAGCGAATAACCAGTGAACCAAGCCGTTTCGGATTTCGGTATTCGCATTTCGGATTTCCCCCCGGGGGGGTGCTATGGCAAAGCTTACGATCGCAGATTTGAAAAAGATCAAGGAAGAGTACCACGCAGGTCAGGCCCTGCGCGAGGGCGGGTTCCGCGTGAAGATCACTGTCCACATGGGCACCTGCGGCATCGCGGCAGGGGCGCGGGCCATCATGAACGCGGTCATGGACGAGATCACCAAGGCGAACGTGCGGGACGTGGCGGTTACGACCTCGGGCTGCGCGGGACTGTGCAGCCAGGAGCCCATGGCCACGATCGAGATGGCGGGCGAGCCGCCGGTCAAATATATCGCACTCACCGATGAAAAGATGCGCCGCATCTTCAGCGAGCACGTGATGGGCGGCAAGCCGGTTCAGGAATACGCGCTGGTCGTGGGACACGAGACGACCTACTAAAGGTCGTTTCGGCCTTTAAACCGTTCATTTTGGAGTAGAAACCGTGGAAACGACATACCGTTCCAATATCATGATCTGCGCGGGCACCGGCTGTGTGGCAAACGGATCGCTCAAGGTCAAGGACGCGCTCGAGGCCGAGCTGATCAAGCGGAACCTCCAGGACGAGATCAAGATCGTCCTGACCGGCTGCAATGGGTTCTGCGCCAAGGGCCCGGTGATGGTTGTCTACCCGGACGACATCTTCTACCAGTTGGTGAAGCCCGAGGATGTGCCCCACCTCGTGGAGGAACACTTTGTCAAGGGCCGTCCGGTGCAGAAGTTCCTGTACACCCCGCCGGCGCAGAAGGACGCGATCCCGGTGATGAACGAGATCCCGTTCTTCAAGCATCAGGTGCTGCGGGCGCTCCGGAATCGGAGCCTCATCGACGCCGAGAAGATCGAGGAGTACATCGCGCGCGACGGCTACCAGGCAGCGGCCAAGGCGCTCTCCGAGATGACGCCCGAGGAGATCGTGAGCGAGGTGAAGCGGTCGGGGCTGCGTGGCCGCGGCGGCGCCGGGTTCCTGACCGGCCTCAAGTGGGAACTCTGCGCCCGGGTCCCGGGCGAGATCAAGTACATTCTGTGCAACGGCGACGAGGGCGACCCCGGCGCGTTCATGGACCGGAGCGTCATGGAGGCGGACCCGCACTCCGTGCTCGAGGGCATGATCATCGCGGCCAAGGCCATCGGCGCCCATTACGGGTACATCTACGTGCGGGCCGAGTATCCGCTCGCCGTGCACCGGCTCCAACTGGCCATTGAACAGGCCGAGGAGCGCGGGCTCCTCGGCAAGGATATTCTCGGTTCCGGATTCGACCTCTCGATCGAGATCTACCAGGGCGCCGGGGCTTTCGTCTGCGGCGAGGAAACGGCCCTCATGGCGTCGATCGAGGGCAGGCGCGGCATGCCGCGGCCGAAACCGCCGTTCCCGGCCGTGAAAGGCCTCTGGATGCGGCCGTCGGTCCTGAACAACGTCGAGACCTTCGCGAACGTGCCGCCGATCATCCTGAACGGCGCGGACTGGTTCGCCAGCCTCGGGAGCGAAAAGAGCAAGGGAACCAAGGTCTTCGCGCTCTCGGGCGCCTTGAACAACATCGGTCTCGTCGAGGTGCCGATGGGGATACCGCTCAAGACGGTCATCTTCGATATCGGCGGCGGGATCAAGGGGAGCCGCAAGTTCAAGGCCGTGCAGATGGGCGGTCCCTCGGGCGGCTGCATCCCCGCTTCGCTCATCGACACGCCCGTGGATTACGAGAACATCAACAAGACCGGCGCGATCATGGGCTCCGGCGGCATGGTGGTGATGGACGAGACCACCTGCATGCCGGCCATGGCAAAGTTCTTCCTCGAGTTCACCGAGGACGAGTCCTGCGGCAAGTGCGTACCCTGCCGGGTCGGGAACAAGACCCTCCTCTCCATCCTGCAGCGCATCACGAACGGCGAGGGACGGGAGGGCGATATCGAGCTCCTGCTCGAGCTGTCCCAGCAGATCAAGGACACGTCGCTCTGCGGTCTGGGCCAGACATCGCCGAACCCGGTGCTCACGACGATCAAGTACTTCCGGGAGGAGTACGAGGCGCACATCCACGACAAGCTCTGCCCTGCGCGGGTCTGCACGCCGCTCGTCAAGTTCGTCGTGAACCCTGAGAAATGTAAGAAGTGCGGCCAATGCTTCCGTGCCTGCCCCGCAGGCGCGATAACCTGGGAAAAGGGGCAGGTCGCGTACATCGACCCCGAGAAGTGTACCAAGTGCAAGACTTGCATCAAGACGTGCCGGTTCTGGTCTATCGACTGACGCGGGGCGAACGGTCCCGATCGATAAGGAAACGACTATGCCAATGATGACGGTAACGGTTGACGGAAAGAAGGTCGAGGTCCCGATGGGGGCGACCATCCTTGACGCCTGCCGGACGGCGGGCGCGCGGGTGCCGACCCTGTGCCACGACGACAAGCTCCATCCTTTCGGTGCCTGCCGGATCTGCCTCGTCGAGGTGGAGGGGACGCCGCGGAAGTTCACCCCCTCGTGCACCACGCCGGCTACGGACAACATGGTCGTGCGGACCATGACGCCCTCGCTCATCGAGGCGCGGCGGATGGTGCTCGAACTGCTCCTCATCAAGCACCCCCTGGACTGTCCGGTCTGCGACAAGGCCGGGGAGTGCAGCCTCCAGGACCTGGTGCACGAGTACGGCCTCGGCAAGAGCCGCTTCGACGCCGAGAAAGGCTATTTGCCGCCGGACTACGCCAGTGCGGTGATCGAGCGCAACATCAGCCGCTGCATCCTCTGCGGCAAGTGCGTGCGCATCTGCGACGAGCAGAACGCCGTGGGCGAGTGGGCCTTTACCCGGCGCGGCACCCGCGCCCGGATCAGCACGGATTTCGATCGGCCGCTCGACTGCGAGTTCTGCGGCGAGTGCGTCGAGATCTGTCCCGTGGGAGCGCTCACTACCCGCCAGTTCAAATACAAGGCGCGGTCGTGGAACCTCGAAAAGAGCGATTCGGTCTGCAATTACTGCGGCTGCGGCTGCACGGTGACCTACGAGACGCGCGCCGGCAGGATCATGCGGGCCGGCCCGGCGCACAACAACTATCTTTGTACCAAGGGCCGGTTCGGCTGGGACGCGGTCCATCACCCGGACCGGTTGACCACGCCCAAGATCCGCGTGAACAACGAACTGGTGGACTGCACCTGGGACGAGGCCTTGAACGCCGTGGCCAAGGGACTGCGCGCTGTGAAGGACAAGGACGGCACCGCGGCCGTGGGCGGGCTCGGCTCGGTCCGGACCACAAACGAGGACGATTACCTGTTCCAGAAGTTCCTGCGCGAGGTGGTCGGCACCGGAAACGTGGACACCCTGGCGCGGCTCAAGGCCCCGAAGGGCCTGAATGCGGTGTTCTTCTCCGGCGAGCTTTCCCGGATGGCGGAGCACGAGGTCATCCTGGTCCTGGACAAGAACGTGGGTGAGATCAACCCGCTCACGGGCATCGAGATCGTGCGCGCCGTGAACCGCAAGGGTCGTACGCTCGTGCTCGTGAACGACGGGTACAACAAGTTCAACAAGATCGCATCGCTCGTCCTGCCCCTGACACAGGACAAGGCAGTAACGGAACTTGCCGGCGCGCTCGCCTCGGGCAAGGATGCCGGGGAAGCGGGCCAGGCGGCAAAGCTCCTTGCCGCCGCGACGAGCGTCGCCATCATCGTGCCTGCGCGGATTTCGGACGCCGAGCTGGCGGGGATCAAGACGCTTGCGGCAGGGCTCAAGGGCGTGACCTTCTACCCCCTAGTTCGGCGCAGCAACTTCCAGGGCTCTCTTGATATGGGCGTGCTCGCCGGATATCTCCCCGGATACCGCAAGGCGGATACCCCCGGACTCAACGCAGTGGAAATGATCGAGGCCATTGGGAGCGGAAAGCTCGGGGCCCTGTACGTGATGGGTGACGATCCCGCGGGGAGCGACCCCGGCCTGGCGCAGACGCTCGCAAAGCTTGAATTCCTCGTGGTCCAAGACATCTTCCTGACCGAAACCGCCAAGATGGCAAACGTCGTCCTTCCCGCAGCCGCTAGCGCGGAGAAGACCGGCACGTTCACGAACCTCGAACGCCGGTTGCAGCAGATCTCCCAAGCGGAGGCGCCGGTGGGCGAGGCACGACCGGACTGGGAGATCATCCAGGACCTTGCGCAGCGCATGGGCAGTGCCCTGCGCCACGGTTCGGCAGACGAGATCCTCCGGGAGATCCGGTCCGTTGTGCAGCCTTATGCGAACCTTGCCGTCGGAAGCTGCTGGCAACCCGAGCAGTCGCCGCTTTCCGGGACCGACGCGGACCTGTCGCTCGCATCGAACACGATCATGCAGCAGGAGGTGATCACCGCCGGGAGGCTCCTCTTCTCGTCGGGTACCAGCATCACCCATTCCCACGAGATCGGGACCATCCATTCCTCTTCGGTGGAGGCGTAGGAGCAGAGCATGCCGGACATGAACCCGATACTGCATTTTGTCGTCCATATCCTGATCCCTGCGGTCGTTCTGCTGGCATTCATCCTGCTGAACGCCATGTATCTCCAGTACATGGAGCGCAAGGTGCTGGCGCACATGCAGGGCAGGCTCGGGCCCATGCGGACCGGCTGGCACGGCCTGCTCCAACCCATCGCCGATGCCGTGAAGTTCCTCATGAAGGAGGACATCATCCCGGCCAAGGCGGACAAATTGGTGTTCAGCGTCGCGCCCCTGATCCTGCTCGTCATGGCCTTTGGCGCGCTGGCCGCGATCCCCTTCGGCCCCCCCACGAACTTCTATGGCCTCCTCGACCACACCGTGCCGCTCTGGGTGGCGAATCTCAATATCGGCGTCCTGTACATCCTGGCGCTCTCGAGCGTGGGGACCTATGGCGTGATCATGGCCGGATGGGCCTCGAACAACAAGTACTCCCTCATGGGCGGGTTCCGGTCCGCGGCCCAGATGATCAGCTACGAGATCCCCATGGCCTTCGCCGTGATCACGGTCGCGCTCATGGCGGGATCGCTCAACCTCTCGGACATCGTGAACGCCCAGACGCACCGCTGGTTCGTGATCGCCTTGCCCGTGGGACCGGTGGCCTTCTACCTCTATCTCATGGCGGGCATCGCCGAAACGAACCGCGTGCCCTTCGACCTGCCCGAGGCCGAGAGTGAGCTGGTGGCCGGCTACTTCACCGAGTACAGCGGCATCCGGTTCGGCATCTTCTACATGGCGGAGTACATGAACATGCTCGTGGTCTCGCTGCTCGTCTCGATCATGTTTTTGGGCGGTTGGCTGCCGGTGCAGATCCTGCCGCATACCGCCATCGGGCACTGGGCGCCCGTCGCGCTCCTGAACCGGGGCCTGGCGGCCATTCCTCCCACGCTCTGGCTGCTTGCAAAACTCTACTTTTTTATCTTCTTCTATATGTGGCTGCGGGCCACGCTCCCGCGGTATCGGTACGATCAGCTTATGGCCATCTCCTGGAAGATCCTGTTGCCCCTGTCGCTCGGGACCCTCTTGGTCGCAGCGGGCATGAAGCAGATGGGGTGGCTGTAGCGCGAAGGAGCAGAGCCGAGGACGGAACCATGCCGACGATCAAGAAATTTCTGAAAACGATCTTTCTGTACGAGATCCTGCAGGGGCTCGCATTGACCTTTCGCTCCCTGTTGACCACGCAAGGACGGAAGACCCCCTACGCCGTGACGCGGCAGTATCCCACGTTCAAGCGCAAGCCGATCCCCGGCTCCCGCGGTCTCCACGCCATGCGACGCGACGATGACGGAAAGCCCGCCTGCATCGGCTGCGGTCTGTGCGAGGCCGTCTGTCCCTCCGAGGCCATCACGGTGGTCACGACCGAGGGCGAGGGACACGAGAAGGTCGTGAATTCCTACGAACTCGATCTCTTGCGCTGCGTGTTCTGCGGCTTCTGCATCGACGCCTGCCCGGTCTCGGCCATCCTCATGACGCCCGAGTTCGAACTGGCCTGCTACGCGCGGAACGATGCGTTCTACACGCGGGACCGGCTGGTCGAGACGGGCGATGCCTATCTGGGAAGGAAGGCGGTGACCCCGAAACCATGAACGAGCTGATCTTCGGCTATTTTGCGGCCGTTATCCTGGTCTCGGCCGTCCTCATGATCACCCGCAGAAACCCCATTCACAGCGTGCTGTTCATGCTGCTGCTCTTCTTTCACATCGCCGGGGTATTCGTGCTTCTGAACGCTGAGTTCCTCGCAGCCGTGCAACTGATCGTGTATGCGGGAGCGATTCTGATCCTGTACCTCTTTGTGGTGATGCTCCTGAATGTTGACAGGGAGAGCGCCTCCGCCCGCGCAAACCGCCACTGGCCCTGGGCCGCGGTCTTCGGCGTGCTGATCGCCGTGGAGATCATGGTCCTGGTTCTGCGCGGCACCTTCCCGGCCGAGGCGTCCGTGGCGGCACAGGGGGGTGGCGGGCAGGGGATTCAAGCGCTCGGCATTGCCTTGTACCAACAGTACGCGCTGCCCTTCGAGGTCGCATCGGTCGTCCTGCTCGTGGGGCTGGTGGGCGCGATCATGCTGGCAAAGAAAGAGGAAAAAGAATAGGAGCCGGAATTCGGGAGCTGAAACCGGGAGCACGGCAATGCCTCGCTCCTGATCCTGTATGCCGATCCCTGTATCTTTGGAGGTTTCCATGATCCCTCTGTCCTGGTATGTCTTACTGAGCGCGGCGCTCTTCACCATCGGCGTGGTGGGCGTCCTGACCCGGCGCAATATCTTTATCATCCTGATGTCCATTGAGCTGATGCTGAACGCGGCGAACATCAACCTCGTCGCATTTTCGCACTACCTGCGGTCCCTGACAGGGCAGGTCTTCGTGATCTTCGTGATCACGGTCGCGGCGGCCGAGGCGGCGGTGGCCCTGGCGGTCATTATCCTTCTGGCCCGGAACCGCGGAACCGTGTATGTAGATGAGTTTACGGTCCTGAAGGGATAGGTCGCCACATCGGCCGCATCTGATTTTTATCGTTTGGCATTGGTCCTAATCCCCCCGAGGTGTCTATGGTCTCGTACGTGCTGATACCGCTTCTGCCCTTCGCCGGGTTCCTGATCGCCGGACTGTTCGGAAAGTATTTACGGGAGAAGGCGGCCTGGTTCCCGATCGCCGGCGTCATTGGCGCCTTCCTGCTCTCCTGCCATGCCTTCTCCACGGTGCTGGGCGGGACGATCATCGACCAGAACCTCTACTCCTGGATCGCGATCGGCTCCTTCCAGGTGCATGTGGGGATCCGCATCGATCAGCTCACAACGGTCATGCTGCTCGTAGTGACCACCCTCAGCTCGCTCATCCACGTCTATTCCGTGGGATACATGCACGGGGATAAGGGCTATCCCCGCTTCTTCGCCTATCTGGCGCTTTTCACCTTCTTCATGCTCGTCCTGGTCATGGCGAACAACTTCCTGGTCATGTTCGTTGGCTGGGAGGGCGTGGGCCTCTGCTCCTATCTCCTGATCGGGTTCTGGTACGAGA
>JBJKRX010000017.1:0-2550 GCA_046704425.1 Nitrospirota bacterium | reverse complement strand
AGATTGCCCTTTATGCCAATTCCATAACAGAAGCTTCAATGAGGCCGCGGCTTATCGCCGCGGAATACCGCACCCTTTCCAACCCATGTAAAATACTTGCTTTTTCAGCCATCCTGCGACCGCTGGTTGAAAAACGCCAAACCGACAGCAAGTGAACGTCGCCATAGTGACCTCCGCATCGTAAAAATATTCGATTGTCAAAGACCTTACGCCCTTGCGAGCGCCGCCCGGGGGCTCCTGCGCCACCGCACCGCTCGCGGACCTGCGGCGAAAAAAATCAAACGATGATCGCTTCCCGCTCCACCGGCCGGAACGCCTTCCCGAGGCTCGTCACCCGCGGTTCTACCCCTTCCGCGGGTCCGATGTCAAGCATCAACACGTGGTCCTCGTCGTGCTCGATCAGCCGGTCGAGCTCGGCCGTAAGCATGGCCTGCCGTTTCCTGCTCATGCGGCACTGGAAGACCGAAAGCTGAAGCCACTTCCCGTAGCCGTTCATCATCTTGAACACCCTGCGCCAGCGCTTCTGATCGCGCACGTCGTAGGTCACGACGAAAAGATGCTCTTCCATGCCGCTCACCTCGTGGTGAAGTTCGGATAATCGGGGATGTCGTTCAGCAGAAACCTGCCCAGAAGCCGGGCCTGGATCTCGAACAGGCGGCGATAGTTCACCTTGTATCCGAAGAGCGGATGGGTGATCTCCTGTCCCAGGCGGCGCTCGAAGGCCGCGAGAAACCGCTTGCGTCCGTCGTCGGTCAGGGCCACGCTGCCGGCCGCGGAGATGAAGTCCGAGGGCCGCACCTCTCCGTTGTTCACGGCCTGGATCACCGTGGAGTCGGCGATGAGCGGACGGAAGGGCTCCATCATGTCCAGGGACAGGGCCGGCCTGCCGTACCGGGGCTGATGATAGAATCCGCGATAGGGATCGAACCCCACGGCCGAGAGCGTTACGTTCCACATGCGGGCCAGGATCGCGTAGGCGAAGGACAACATGGCGTTCACCGGGTCCGTGGGCGGTCTGCGGTTCCGCTGCGTAAAGTCGAAACGCAGACTTTGCGGGTCGTTGTCGAGCCTGATCAGGTTCCTGAAGTTCCCGAAATATTTCTGTGCGGCGATGCCTTCCATCCCCAGGAGCTCGGCGAGGTCCTTCGCGCGGAGGCTGTCGTCGCCGTGGCGCTTGAGGTCTTCCATGAGCCCGTCGGGCTTTTCCGCGCCGCGCCAGTTCCGGCGCATCAGGGTCCGGCAGTTCTGGATCTTGGCCCGGACAAGGCCCTTCGCAAGCCGCAGGCAGAGCCTGTCGTCGAAGCTCGCCCGGTACTGGGCCGTGCGGAGTTCCACGTTCTTGTGCCCTACGCCGACGGTGTGGCCCAGGAACCAGCCGCCGTAGGACAGCCAGGTCACCGGTATCTCGCGGCGCATCAGCTCCTGGAGGGCCGGCGAGGTGATATGCACGTTCCCCATCAGGACGACCTGGGACACGTCGATCAGCCGCGCCACGGCCTGTTTTTCGTCCTCCACAAAAACTTCGAGCGTCTCTCCGCTCTTCGTCACCCGTGCCCGATTCGCCTGCACGTAGAGCGGCAGGGCCTCGTCCCGGGCCACGGCAAGAGGCCGCGGCGATTCGCCCCCGCCCTTAAGGGCGTTCACCTCGTCCGGCAGGCAGACGGTCACGAGCGAGCAGCGCGGGCACTTGGGGCTGTCCTGGAGCGGCGAAGGTATCTGGCCGCCCGCAGCCACCCACCGGAGACCGCCCACGGCGTTGATGGTCTGGGTCCGAAGCTCTTCGTCGAATTCGACGCGCACCCGCTCCCTGGACTCCGCGAAATAGAGCACGCCCGCCTCACAGGCATAGCCGTGCTCTTCGAGGATCATTCCCTGCACGCAAAGCTGGATGCGCTCCGGGTCGTACGCGCCTTTCGCGACGTGGGGACGCTTTCCGCGCTTGTAGTCCACCGGCGCGACCATGTTCCCCTCGCCCTCCACCAGGTCCATCTTCGCGATGAGCCCCAGGCGGTTCGAGGAAAGCGTGATCGACCGGGCGTGGATGCGCTCGCCTTCTTCCGCCTCGCCGGGCGCGGGCAGGTCTCCCGAGGGCTTGTCCACCCTGCGGTGCCTGTACTTGCCTTCCACCGTGTCCGCTGACTCGGCCCACTCGCCCTGGACCCATTCGAGGTACGCCAGCCGCGGGCAGTACTCGAACTCGTTCACCATCCGGGCAGGCAGGAACGGCACGTCTCCGGACAGCTCCGGGAAAGGCAAGGGAAGCTCTCTCTGGACTTCGTCGGTGTTTTCCATAAAAAAAACCGTTCAAGCCGTGTAAGCCGTTCAAACCGTTTCAACAGGGCCTGTTCTTGACTTTCACGTGCTCCATGCATATGATAGCTGCATATCCTGGAGGTGCATACGATGCGTGCAACATTAAACATCCCCGACGAGCTCATCGCCGAGGCGCAGAAAGCCACCGGTGAAAAATCCAAGACCAAGGCGATAACCGCCGCGGTCCGGGAGTTCATCCGGCAGAAGAAAATGAAGGACCTGCTCGCGCTCCGGGGC
>JBJKRX010000016.1:0-14159 GCA_046704425.1 Nitrospirota bacterium | reverse complement strand
TCCATACCAATTATCTCATCAACCTTGCGTCGGCGCGGCCGGACCTCTACGAACGCTCCATCGAACAGTTCGTGATCGATCTGGAGCGTACGGAACACCTCGGGGCAGAGTATCTCGTGACCCACCTGGGATCGGCCAAGGGCAAGGAGGCCGACTGGATGATCGAACGGGTCGCGACGGCGTTGAACATGGCAATGCGACTCCATGCACCGCGGGCAACGATTCTTCTGGAAAACACGGCAGGTGAATCCGGCGACGTGGGCTATACCTTGGAGCAGGTACAGGAGGTCATCGCGCGCCTCCGGGATGCGTCCGCCGTCGGGCTCTGTTACGACACCTGTCACGGGTTCGCAGCGGGCTACGATATCCGCAGCGCAAGGGACGTCGATGCCCTCGCAGAGAAGATCGATGCCACGGTGGGCCGGGAGCGCCTCAAGGGCGTCCACCTGAACGACTGCCTGCGTGATTTCAACTCCCACGTGGACCGGCACTGGCACATCGGCGAGGGCACCGTCGGCAGCGAGGGGTTCCGGCTGTTCCTGAACCACCCGGCCTTTCGCACCGTGCCGAAGATCATGGAGACGCCGAAGGAAACGGAAGAGGACGACCCGCGGAACCTGCGGGTCGTAAAGTCCCTGATCGAGAAGCCCTGAAATCGGAACCATTGGGAGGCCGACATGAAAAAAGCGATCGTTCTGACCGTCCTGGGTATCATCCTGTTGGCGACTGCGGCCGCGGCCGCGGGCGGCGACGCGGTCCTGGGCGTCTGGCTGAACCAGGAAAAGGACGCAAAGATCGAGATCTACCGCTGCGCAGAACAGTACTGCGGGAAAGTGGTCTGGCTCAAGGAACCGGTCTATCCCCCCGGCTCGCAGGACGGCGTCCCCGGGACTCCGAAGGTGGATCATCACAATCCAGACCACGCGCTTCGGTCGCGACCGATCATCGGGCTCACCATCGTCCGGGGGATGACCTACGCCGGGGACAATACCTGGAAGCACGGAACGATCTACGACCCCAAGAGCGGCAAGACCTACAGCGCCAAGATGACGCTCGTTTCCCCTGCTGAGCTGCACCTGCGCGGATATATCGGCATCTCCCTGATCGGCAGGACGGCCATCTGGACGCGCTGAGGTATTCCCTTCTGGATTTTTCCCCTGTCCCACGGTATAATACGGAGATTTTCCATTACGGGATAAGGCATACCATGAAGGCCTCCGCCACTCAGCTCAAGCTCTCGACGCGTCGCTACAGCGCCTTCGGCCAGTACATGAAGGATTTGTACCACGCGCCGGTCTACAAGGTAAATGTCGATGCCGGGTTCACCTGCCCGAATCGCGACGGGGCGATCGCAACGGGCGGCTGCATCTACTGCAACAACGACAGCTTCCGGCCCGCAGCCTGCACGAGTGCGGCATCGGTGCATGAACAGATCGAACGGGGCATCCCGTACCTCCGTTCCCGGTACGGAGCAGAGAAGTTCATCGTCTATTTCCAGCCCTTTACGAACACCTATGCGTCCGTGGACATCCTCGAAGGGCTCTACCGGAACGCCCTGGGCCACCCCGGCGTGGTCGGGCTTGCCATCGGCACCCGGCCGGACTGCGTGGACGAGGAGAAGATCGCCCTTCTGGAGGACCTGGCGCGGGACCGATTTATCCTTGTGGAATACGGGCTGCAGTCGATCTACGAGAAGACCCTGCAGTTCATCAACCGCGGCCACGATTACGCCTGCTTCCAAGAGGCCGTGGCCCTGACCGCCGGGCGAAACATCCGCATCGGCGCGCACCTCATTCTGGGATTTCCGACGGAGACGCGGGAGGAGATGCTCGCCATGGCCGGCGAGCTTTCGCGCCAGCCTGTCGAATTTCTCAAGCTCCACCAGCTCCAGGTCGTGAAGGACACGGCGTTGGCCGATCGCTATGCCGCCGCCCCCTTCCCGACGCTCGCGTACCGGGACTATCTCGCGTTGGTAGCCGATTTCCTTGAGCGGCTTTCTCCGGACATAGTGCTGCAGCGACTCTTTGCCGCCGCCCCGGATGATATCCTGGTGGCGCCGGTCTGGAACAAGACCCGGAGCGAGATCCTCGCCGATCTCGATCTGCTCCTGGAACAGCGGGAGGCGTGGCAGGGCAAGGCGTTCCGGCGTGATGAGGAGTATCCATGATCGATCTCCATACCCATTCGCTGTTCAGCGACGGCGTCCTGGTGCCTTCCGAGCTCGTCCGACGGGCGGTCATGAAGGGCTACCGGGTCATCGCGATCACGGACCACGCCGATGCGTCGAACCTGGACTTTACGATCCCCCGCGTCGCCGCCGCATGCAAGGAGCTGAACCGGCGGTGGAAGATCGTCGCCTTGCCGGGCATCGAGCTGACCCATATCCCGCCCGAGACCTTCGGGGAGCTGACGGCGTGGGCCCGCTCCCTGGGCGCGGCGATCGTGGTGGCCCACGGGGAAACGCTCGTGGAGCCCGTCCATCCCGGCACGAACCGCGCGGCGATCGAGGCAAAGGTGGACATCCTGGCCCATCCGGGCCTTCTCACCCGCGAGGAGGCGGAACTGGCGGCCCGGAACGGTACGGCCCTGGAGATCTCGGCGCGCAAGGGACATAGCCTTGCGAACGGACACGTCGCAAAGATCGCCCAGGAGACCGGCGCAAAGCTCGTGATCGATACGGATGCGCACGAGCCGGGCGACCTCATTACGGACGAACAGGCGCAGGCGATCCTGCTCGGGGCGGGACTGGACCGGGAAGGGATCGCCGCGGTCCTGCACAATGCAGAAACACTGGCAGAGGCGGCGCGGGCCGCACTGCGATAACCGTACGCGAAGGGGGAGGACGCACCGGAATGCCGAAGATCAAGAAGAGAACGAGCGCGAAGAAGAAGCAGCCGGAGAAGGAGATCCTGACGATCGCGCACAGCCTGTGGCTGGCGCTGGAACCGTACCGCAAGAAGCTCCAGATCGTGGTCGCGGTCCTGGTCGTCGTCGCCCTGGTGATCGGCGTGCGCGCAATCTCGCGCTACCAGATGGAACGCAAGGCCATGCCGTTGGTCACGGTGGCCCACGAATATTACGAGCCCCCGAACGGCGCCGCGCCGGATTACGCCAAGGCGCTCGCGCTCTACCGGGACATCGCCAAGAACTATCCCCATACCCAAAGCGGCGCTATTGCCCGCTACTATGTGGGGAACTGCCTGGTTGCCCTCGGGAAGACCGACGAGGCCCTCAAGGAATACCAGTCCTTTGCGCAGGCATATCCCGATCAAACGCTCCTCCGCGGGCTCGTGGAGCAACGCATCGGCTATCTCTACCTTTCCGCGGGGAAGAAGGATGATGCAGCGCAGGCATTCGAGGCTGCGGAAAAGCTGACCGGACCGGGGCTTGCTACCGTCGAGCTCGCCCACCTGTACGAAGCGGAAGGCAAGACCGTGAAGGCGCAGGAGGAATACAAGATCGTGCTCGATAATTTGGCGGGGACCGCCTGGGGGACCGAGGCCATGGGGAAAGTGGAGCAGATCGTCCCGGCCCCGAAGACCGCGGCGAAGGAGGAACAGAAGCCCAAGACGAAATAGCAGCAGGAAAACCGCAGCTACACGCCAAACAACGGACAGAGAAAAGGCCGGGGAGATCATTCTCCCCGGCCTTTTTTGTATGGGGACATCAGGACGGCATCAAATCTGATCGACGTTCACGATCAGCCTGATCTTCTGGCCTATGCGTAGCGTGCGGCCGAGCCCCCGGTTCCATTCCCGGATGTCCGCGATCGAGACGTTGTGCCGCCGGGCGATGCGGATGAGCGAGTCGCCGCGCCGCACCCGGTAGAAGATGGTCTGCTCTCGCTTGCTCCGTTCGGGGGTCAGATACGCCACGTCGTCGGATGTCTCTTTGAGATCAACGGGAATGAGCAGGTGTCGGCCCGGCAGGATGCGGTTCCGCCGGAGCCCGTTCGCGTCCTTGATGGCGGACGCCGTGGTATTGTAGTGTTCGGCGATATCCGCGAGCGTCTCGCCCCTCTTGACCTGGTACCGGTCCCAGGTGATCTTCTGGTCCGCAGGAACGGCCGCGAAGTTTTTCTCAAAGACCTCTTTCGTCCCCGCAGGGATGCGAAGGACGAAATGATCATCATGCGGCGGCGTTACCCAGCGGCGAAGTTCGGGGTTCAGCTCCTTCACCTGTTCGTAGGTGCATCCGGCGCACCGGGCGATCAGGCGCAAGTCGGTGCATTGGTGAATGACCACCTCGTCGTACTGGAGCGGGGAACTGTCCGACGGGGTGAAACCGTAGGACTCGGGATCTCTGGCGATGATGACGGCCGCCATGAACTTGGGGACGTAGTTCTTGGTTTCCCTGCGGATGAACCGTGAGGCATTGAGGTCCCAGAAGTCCTCGGACCGCGACCGCAGCACGGCGCGCTGGACCTTGCCCGCCCCCGCATTGTACGAGGCGAGGGCGAGGGGCCAGGAGCCGAACAGGTTGTACAGGTCCTTCAGGTGATCTGCGGCGGCGTAGGTGGATTTGATGGGGTCCTTGCGTTCGTCCACCCACCAATTGATCTTGAGACCGTAGAGCCGTGCCGTTCCCGGCATGAACTGCCAGGGGCCCACGGCCCGGGCCCAGGAAACCGCGTAGGGATTGAATCCGCTCTCGATCATGGCCACGTAGACCAGGTCATCGGGGAGGTTCTTCTTGCGAAAGATGTCGCGCATGACCGGAATGAGCTTCGCCGAACGGTCGAGCCAGCGCTGAAAGACCTTGCGTCCCCGCGTCTTGAAGTACTCGATCTGGTTCTCGACGCTGTCGTTCAGGATCATGGGGAACTGGAACGGACGGTCGTCGGCGGAGAGGTCGTCGGAATCGTCGACCTGGGCCAGGTCTTCAGACGGCGGCGTGAGCTGGGAGGGGAAAGCCGACGCGGATTGGACCGCAGACGCCGTGGCCGCGGGGCGTGGAGGCGTACCTGCTGACGCGGAAAGAGAGAGCGCAAGGAAGAGGAGAAGTGCTGCCGGAATTCGGGTCATTCGTGCTGTCATTATGCCTCCTGCATTGTCCACAAACTACCCGATTTCCGCCTGTTTGTCAAGCAAAAGGGACCGATATTCCCTTGCATTTCAGAGTATTGCCCGGTACTATGACCAATCGTGAAATGCATGGTGCAGCAATGACGTCCGCATGGATCCAGGAACTGTTCGCGTCCATTCAGGGGGAGGGGCCGTGGGTCGGTCAGCGCCATGTCTTCGCCCGTTTCCAGGGCTGTGACCTCGGTTGCAGCTACTGCGACACGCCTGCGGCAGTTGCGGACGACCGTCCCCCAATCTGCATGGTCCGATCCGGGATTGGCGCTCCGGATGCGGTCGAGCGCGTTCCGAACCCGGTGTCTGCACGCAGGCTAACCGAGCTGTGCCGGCAGCTCGCCATCACGGGCCCGGCGAAACCGATCATCAGCCTGACCGGAGGCGAACCGCTGCTTCAGAGCGATTTTCTGGCTGAGTGGCTCCCGGAGGCGCGGAAGGATTTCCGGATCTATCTGGAAACGAACGGGATCCGCTACGGGGACCTCCGGCGGCTGACCCCGATGATCGACGTCATCAGTATGGACATCAAACTGCCGTCCGCTTCGGGCCAGGGGGAGCTTTGGAAAGCCCATCAACGGTTCCTCGCCGCTGCCGCGGGGAAGGAACTGTTCGTGAAGGCGGTGATCACGAACGATACGGTCAGGTCCGAGGTGGATGCTGCAGCGCATCTTGTAGCCGATGTCGACGCCGCTTTGCCCTTTGTCATCCAGCCGGCCACAGGCGCCCGTGCGCCGTCTTCGTCACAGCTGATCGCACTGCAGGAATCCGCTCTCCGCATCCTGGGCGATGTGCGCGTTATCCCGCAGATCCATCACGGGCTGGGGGTTCCGTAGCTGCGATACGCGGGACCTTCCCACCCATGGAGTTTCGGGGCATTTTCCCCATATTCCGCCCGCTTTCCGCGTGATTATTCCCTTTACACCTTCGGACGTTTCGAGTACAATCTTTTGCAGAGGAGGGAAGGTACGCAGCCATGACCAGGAAAGTCGTCATTTCATTCCTCATTGCGCTTCTCGTCTCCCTCATCACGCTTTCCCTCTACAGCCTCCACCTCTTCGACAGGGCCGAATATCAGCTCTATGACCTTCAGGCGAAGCACCTGCGCGCCGATAAGAAGCCGGACAGCAAGATCAAGGTCGTCCTGGTGGACGAGGCGGCCCTCAAGTCCGTCGCGAACGTGGCGGGCCGGTGGCCGTGGCCGCGCGCCATCTGGTCCGACGTCCTCGACTTCTTCTCTCTGGGCGGCGCGCGCGCCGTTCTGTTCGACATCCTCTTCTTGGAGCCGGACCGCTACGATCCTGCCAACGATGCGGCACTGGTCCAGGCCACGGCTGCCGCGGGCAACGTCTATCACAGCATGATCATCACCCGGGAACGGCCGGACAAGGGCGGTGGAAAAAACTCGGACCTGAACAAACCGCTTCCTGCCGACTTCGTGGCGCGCTTTGCCGTGAAACACGTGACCGGCTCGTTGCCCCCTGTCCCCGAAACGGAGAACAACGAGTATACGCTCCCGATCCCGGGGTTGGCGGATGCGTCGCGGGGAGTCGACGTGGTGGAGTTCAAGCCGGACAGCGACAACGGTTATCGCAGGACCCAGCCGCTCCGCGAGTACCAGGGCAAGTATTATCCGGTGATGGGGCTCGCCCCCTTCATCAACGACACGAGCCGGGTGACCATCGGCGATCATGCCATCACCATTAACGACCGCACGATCCCGGTCGATGCGCGGGGCAACTGTCTCATCAACATGTACAGTCCGGACAAGGTGGAGTCTTATTCCCTGAGCGGGATCTTCGCGTCGCTCCAGAAGATCCGGCAGGGCGACGTGCAGAATCTGGTGATCGACCCGTCGGTGTTCAAGGACAGCATCGTGTTCATCGGCGCGAGCGCGGTCGGTACGGCGGATCTCAAGGCGATCCCCATGGCGCCCAGCGTCCCCGGCGTCATGCTGCACGCATTCCTGGCGAACAACTACCTCCTGAACGACTTCATGGAGCCCCCGAACAGGCACCTGACGATCCTGTTCCTGTTCATCGGGGCGTTCCTCACCGCGGGCGCCGTGATGTTTACCCGTCGCTTCGTCTTCCGCGCGGTTTTCCCCACGCTTCTGCTCGTTCTGTACGTCGCCTGGGCGATTACCTCCTTTCAGGACAACCGGCAGGTCGAACTGGTCCCGTTCATCTTCAGCACCGTTTCCACGGGGTTCCTGTCCTTCGGCTACCTGACCTTCACCGAGGCCGCGGAAAAGCGACGGGTGTCCACGTTGTTCAGCCAGTACGTCTCCAAGGACGTCCTGAACGAGGTCCTGCATAACTACAAGGAATATCTGAAGTCGAGCGTGGGCCAGAAGGTGGAACTGACCGTACTGTTCTCGGACATCCGGAGTTTTACCACCATGTCCGAGACAACGCCGCCGGAAGAGATCGTGGATATGCTGAACGTCCATTTCTCCGTCATGGCCGAGATCATCCTGCGCCACAACGGTACGATCGACAAGTATATCGGCGATGCGATCATGGCCTTCTGGGGGGCGCCGGTCCGGATGGCCGATCACGCCGAACAGGCCGTCCTGGCGGCCCAAGAGATGCTTGCGGGCCTGGAACAGGTGAACCGGACCCTGCGGGAGCGGGGCTTCGCCCACGAGGTGCGGATCGGCGTCGGGATCAACACCGGTCCCGCTACGATCGGGAACATCGGCTCGGAACAGAAGAAGAACTATACGGTCGTCGGCGACACGGTCAACCTGGCCTCACGCCTCGAAAGCGTAACGAAGGAATATCACAGCCCATTGGTCTTTTCGGAATATACCTACGAGAAGGTCAAGGACAAGTTCGACTGCAAGCTCTTGGGGAACGTCAAGGTGAAAGGAAGGGAGCAGCCCGTCACGATCTATACGATCGAGGCATGAGGTTACCACGACCGAAGCGCGCGAACGGCACAAGGATGCGGTTCGCGCCGGGAGGTGCATGATGAAAAAATATGCGATTGCAGCCGCCTTATTCACCGCCCTGCTCTGGGGCGCGACGGCGGGTGCGCAGACCGACTATTACGTCCAGAGCATGCGGGCGAAGGTAATGGCCTCGGGTTCGTTCTCGGCCCGGGTGCTCGGCGAGGTCACCCGCGGAGAGAAGCTGCCGGTGATCGGCCGGGAAGGGTTCTGGATGAAGGTGCGCTACCGGAAGCACGTGGGATATGTGGCGTCCCTGCTGCTCGCAGCCCATCCTCCCCTCCAGAGGGCCCGGATCATCAAGGCCGATGCCAGCACCATCAACCAGGGGGTGCGTCGCAGGGCGTCATCCTATACCAGCGCCGCAGCAGCACGCGGGCTGGCCCAGGACGACCGGCGACGGCTGAGCCGGGAGGAAAAGGCCGATTACGACTCGATCCAGAAGATGGAGGCAATCCGCGTATCGTCGGCGGAGCTTGACCGCTTCCGGGAAGGGAAGATGCCATGAACAGGAGAAGGGTATTGGCGATGGCTCTCGCACTGGCAGCCCTGACGGCGATGCTTCCCCCAGCGGCTGTCGCCGCGGAGCAGGAGACGGGGACCAACTTCCGGCAGCGGATCTCGTCGAATGAGGACCTGGCCGCTTCCGACGTGCAGGAAGAGGTCCGGTTCGGGCGCGAGGTGGCCGCGCGTGTCTTGGCGCGGTTCGGCTACTATGACAATCCCCGGCTCGAAAAATACGTCAACCTGGTCGGCAAGACCCTGGCCCAGAGCACCAACCGCCCGGAGCTCGACTTCCATTTCGCGATCCTGAACACCGACGAGATCAACGGCTATGCCGCCCCGGGCGGCTATGTCTTCATCACGCGCGGCGCGCTCGCGCATATGCATGACGAGTCCGAGCTTGCCGGCGCGCTCGCTCACGAGATCGGACACGTGGTCGAGCGCCAGGCCGTGAAAGAACTGGGCATCAAGGGCAAGGACGAGTCCACAGTCTCGGGCCTCGCGATGCTGATCGGCGGCAGCTCGGAGTCGGCGCGGGCTGCCTTCTCCCAGGCCGTGGACAAGGCGCTGGACCTGCTGTTCAAGGACGGCTACAAGCGGGCGGACGAGGTCCAGGCCGATCAGGACGCCGTCATGTTCTGTGCGCTTTCGGGCTATTCTCCCGAGGGGCTGGTCCATTACTTTGAGCGGATCAAAGGCATCGTCGGGAAACAGACCGCGATCATCGACCGGACGCACCCCCCCTTCGCGGACCGGATCGCATGGCTCCAAAAGGAGATCCATAACGAGGGGATCGATCCTGCCGAATATAATACCTACCGGAGCCGGTTTGCCGCTGAGGTCCGGGGGCTGAAATAAACGTCCGCTTGACGCACCGGTTTCCCTGGGACCGGAGCGGTGGATTCATCTTGCAATTTTCAGGGCAATCGACTATTTTGAATCCGCATGTTCTTCTTTAAATAGGGGGGGCGGGAAATGCGGAAGCGTTTCATAGCGGTACTGCTTGCGGTCGGACTGGTTGGTGCGGCCGCCTCGACAAGGGCCGATGATCTCCACTATACGAACCTGCTGGTCGGCGACCGCGCCTCCGGCATGGGCGGCGCCTATACCGCCGTATCGGACGACGCGACGGGGCTCTACTACAATCCGGCGGGGATCGTCTTTGCGTCGGGCAGGAACGTCACAGCGAGCGTCAACGCCTATTTCGACAACGAGAAGGTCTACAAGAGCGTGATCGGCGGGAACGGCTGGTCGCGGCGGTCGAATGCACTTTTGCCGAATTACTTCGGCGTCATCCAGCCGCTCGGGAGATTCAAGGTCGGCTTCTCCTACGCGGTCCCGGACTCGATCCAGGAAGACCAGAGCCAGACATTTCATAACCTGCCGCTCAATACGTCAATACAGCCATACAATCCCGGCGTCAGCATCTCATCCTACATTATCAACTTCAACGACCAGAATACCGTCTATAACGTCGGTCCGTCCATCGCAATGGAGATCTCGGACAATCTTTCCGTGGGGGCGACGTTTTATTATTATCAGAAACAAGAACTCTGGATCCTGAACCAGCTCATCAAAACGACCAACGGCGGATACGAATGGACGAATAATTACTATCACTCCGAAGAAAAGGGCGCCCGCCCGGTGCTGGGCTTGATGTGGACGCCTATGGACAACGTATCGGTCGGCCTCACGCTTTCCAAGGTCCTGCTTTGGGAATCGGATACGACCTCCCAGTATACCTACCGACGGGAAAACATCAACGTTGATGCCAATCCGGCGGATGGAAACGTCGCTTCGCTTCCCGACGGACAGATCTCCCTATCGACGAGGCGCACCATGCCCAAGCAGATAAGTCTGGGGATAGCCATCTTCCCATCGCCGAGCTTCCTGGTCTCTGCTGATGTGAGATACTATTCCGCGAAAAGCATCGACGACATCGTCTCTTTTCGGGGGGATACGGCCAACGGGATCAAAGACGTGCTCAACTATGCCGTCGGCACGGAATATTATCTCTCGCGCCAGTGGGCCCTGCGGGGAGGATTGTATACGGACTTCGCGAATACCCCCCAGATCGTCTCCGGCGGCACGAACCAGAAAGAGCACGTGGACATCTACGGCGGGACCCTGAGCACGAGCTACTTTACGCGTAATACTGCGGTGACCTTGGGCGGCAGCTTGGCCCTGGGGAGCGGACAGGCCCAGATCATCGGCAATAGTACGAGTATCCAGGATGTCGCGACCACGGGGTGGTTGCTCTTCCTCTCGTCGTCCTATTCCTATTGAAACCGCTGCAACTATCGACGCCCCGCAGGGCTGCCGAACGATGCTGTGCCGGCGGCCTGCTGACGAGGTGCCTCTTTTGAAAAAAGCGATCCTTGCCCTGGCACTGCTTTCGCTCCTGAGTTCTGCTGCCCTTGCGGCCCCGGCATTCAACCCGGCCCTCCCCGAACCCCCGGAGCGGCCCGGCCCCCGGCTGCAGGACCGGCTTCGCGCGGAGCACCCTGCCGCCGCGCTGCTTGCGCCTTCCTCGCTGGCCACACTGACGACCCTTCCCGCAACGGTGCATATCCTGCTGCTGCGCGTCCAGTTCCAGCAGGCGGACGACCCCGCCGCCCTGGGCAACGGCCTCTGGAACGATCCGACGTACACCTTCGGCGTACCGTCCGGCGCACCGGACCCGTCTAACTTTTGGGTGACCCGGGCGGAGACGAAGTTCGTCGATTATTACCGCGAGGTCTCCAACGGCTTGCTGACGGTCCAGATCACGCTCTCCCCGGGGGTCTACCAGCTTCCCTCTCCTATGGCGCACTACGCGGGCTCGACCGACATGTCCCTCCAGAACCTCCTGTACGACAGCGTGTGGGCCGCGCTCCACGACGCCGGCAATCCTATTTCCGCGGCGACCTTCAGCGCCTACGACGCGGTGCTCGTCGTACACGCGGGGTCGGGCCAGGAATCGGACATAACGGGAGCGATGACCGATGAGGTCTGGTCCCTCTATTACGCAAACCCGGTGCAGGACACGACGGGAAAGATCACGGGATGCATCTCGCAGAATGCGACGAATACGAACTGTCTCAATATCGTCATGCGCGACGGGCTTCCCCTCCACGAGGGCATCGTGATGCCCCAGACAGATTCGCGTCCCGTCCAGGGATTCATCGTAGACCCCCTGGGCGTGTATGTGCATGAGTTCGGCCACTGGCTCGGGCTCCCCGACCTGTATTGCACCGGCGCGATCTGCCTTTTGCAGGGCGCAGGGAAATGGAGCCTTATGGCTGACGGCATCTACAACGCGGATCCGGCGCACTGTACGAGTCTCACGGACGCCAACTGCTGGCACGGCAGTTCTCCGGCCCATCTGGACGCATGGAGCCTCTCGTTCCTCGGCTGGGCCGAGCCCCAGGTCGTGACCGTGCATACGCCGGTATCGCTGACTCCCGTCGAATCCCTGTCCACGCCCACCGCACCTGCACCGGTTACGAACGTCGTCCAGGCGCAGGCCTCTACGAGCACCGCAAACCAGTATTTCCTGCTCGAGAACCGGCAGCAGATCGGATTCGACGCAGGTCTGCCGGGTCACGGGCTCCTGGTCTGGCTGGTTGACCAGGACGTGATCAACGCGAATTACGCTGCCAATACGGTCGAGAACAGCGCTATGCGACCCGGCCTCGCCCTCATCGAGGCCGACGGCGACCGTTCGCTGCTTACGGCCACAGGTGACACGGGTAACGCCGGCGACCCGTTCCCCGGATCGACGGACAATACGAAACTTACTCCCATGACCGATCCCTCGACTGCGCCCTATACGGGCAACGGGCAGGTGAACGTCCGTACGATCTCCGAAACAACGGGTACCACGGGTGCCGTCGATTTTACGATCGGCTTCGGTCCGCTGCCTCCGCAGAGCCTGACCGTGGACAGCGCGGGGACCCTGACCTGGGACGCAAGCAGCGGCGCGGTTGCATACAACATCTATACAAGCTCCTCGCAAACCCCGGACTTTACCACGCCGAGTACGAGCTACACAGACAGCGGATATCTTCCTACCACGGTTTACGCCGTTACCGCGGTGAATGCGGACGGAGACGAATCCGCGCCTGCGTTCATTGCACCGTCCATCGCGGTCAGCCCCCTGACGCTCGGGTTCGGCGACACGAACCGGACCGGCATCGTGACCGTTATGAACAGCGGCTTGGCCGATCTGGTAATCAGCAGCGTTTCCGTTACCGGACAGAATGCATCGGAGTTCTCGGTCCAGAACTCCTGTACGTCGGCCCTTGCACCCGGAGCAGTGAGCTGCGGTATCCAGGTGGCCTTCAACCCGACGGCCGCGGGATCGATGACCGCGACCCTTTTGATTTCCTCGAACGACCCGCGTAAGAGTACGGCAACGGTCCTCCTGATCGGGTCCTCCTCGGGCCCCGCGAGTACCGGATCCGGAGGAAGCACGAACTGCTTCATCGCAACCGCCGCGTACGGGTCCTATCTCGATCCCCATGTCATGTCCTTGCGCCGTTTCCGCGACCGTTATCTTCTCACGAACGCGCCGGGCCGCGCCTTTGTCGCCTGGTACTATCGCACTTCCCCGCCCTTTGCCGCCTACATCCGGAACCATGCAGAAGCCCGGATCGCGACGCGGCTGGCGCTTACTCCCCTCGTCCTGCTGGCGGAATATCCGGCGACAATGTTCCTGTCCCTGATCGGGACAGCGCTTCTCCTGCTGCTCGGAAAGAGCTTGTTGCTCCAAAAAGAACAGAAACGTTCCTGAGCGACCGGGAGTGGACGTCCAGTCAGATTTTCCCTCTGCATTATTGTGTTAAAGTTGCATTACTTGTGAATAATCCCTTGACTTCGGATAATGCCGGAGATAAAATTTGGCTACTTTGAGTTGAATTAGGTGTTCTATGGGAGGAGGACTTCGATGAAACGCACTTTTCTGGCACCAAAGACTCTTTGGTCACTGCTTCTGGCGTTCTTTTTCGTAATCTCTCTTGCTGCCTGCAGCGGCGGAGGGGGCGGCGGCTCTACGCCGAGCAATAACAACAACGGCGGCAGCAATACCGCGACGCAGAGCGCCCAATCAGCTTCCGGCAACAGCCAGGCCGTGAGCGTTGCCCAGGGCAGCGCGAACACCTTCAACAACCTCGGCAACATCGGCCTGAGCTCTACCGTAGGCGCCCCGGCGTTCACGCTGCCGTCCGAAGGCGCGACTGACGCTGGCCTCGGGATCAGCACGAAGCTCTCGGCGAAGTTCGCCAAATCAAAGGCTGTCATGGCCGCGGCTGCGGCAATGCGGCGGGCGAGGACCTTATTGGTAAGTGCGCCAGTTTCGACGATGAACGGTTCCTGCTCGGACGGAGGACAATACAGCTTCTGGGGCAGTGTCGACAGCGTGAGTGGTTCGTACACCATGAACATCCTTTTCTCCTCCTGTCGCGAGGAAGGGGACTAGTATGACGGCACCATGACCATGACCGCATCAGGGACAGCCGCGTCGGCGAACATCAGCGAGACTGCCTCGGGTCTCACGATCAAGAGCTACGACAGTAATTACTCTTTGCTGATGAGCACGATGACGGCAAACGTCACTCTCGGCATCGTCGTGTCGTCCGGGACGACAA
>JBJKRX010000015.1:0-16279 GCA_046704425.1 Nitrospirota bacterium | reverse complement strand
TCCGCAAAAGATATCGCAAGCGGATCCGCGAAGATAGTCGCAGCCTCATGAAAAGAGAGGCATGCTTCTTGCGATTCTGTTCGGATTTGCCAGGATCCCACTCAAATTCCATATATTGTACCACTTTCCCGTGGCAGACAGAATGATGCGCTCCGTGTGACGCAGTAGGTCGATTCCCCGACCGGTCCTGGCGAGTGTGCTGTCATGTGCTATCGTAGCGCTGATAGTCTAGCAGAAATCAAATGCAATGTAAAAAGGAAATTGACTTGCCTCAGAGATACGGCTATATTTTCACGGCAGCTTTCACGGTACAATGCAACATCGATTCATCTGGACAAACCCATGACCACGCCTTCCCCATCCGACGATTCCTCCATTCGCTCCGTCCTCCGCACCACCTTTGGCTTCTCCTCCTTCCGACCGAACCAGGAGGAGATCATCGGGAACGTCCTCGATCGCAGGGACGTGTTCGCGGTCATGCCCACGGGCGGGGGAAAGTCCCTGTGCTACCAGTTGCCCGCCCTGCTCCTCGCCGGGACCGCGATCGTGATCAGCCCGCTCATCTCGCTCATGAAGGACCAGGTGGACGCGGCGCAGGAGAACGGCATCGCAGCCGAGTATTTGAACAGCTCGCTCGGTGCTCGCGAGGCGGCGGAGGTCTTCCGGAGGCTCCGGACCGGGAAGGTCAAGCTCCTCTATATCGCGCCGGAGCGCTTTGCCATGCCGCAGTTTCGCGAGGCGCTCCGGGGGATGGCCCTGTCGCTCTTTGCCATCGACGAGGCGCACTGCATCTCGGAGTGGGGCCACGACTTCCGGCCCGACTACCTGGGCCTCGCGGACATCCCTCGCCTGTTCCCTGGCGTCCCGATCGCGGCCTTCACGGCCACGGCCACCGAGAAGGTGCAGCAGGACATCATCGCCAAGATCGGGCTGCGGGACCCGCACGCGGTGCGGGCCTCCTTCAACCGGCCGAACCTCTTCTACCAGGTGGAGCCCAAGCAGCACCTGGAGACGCAGCTCCTCGCCTTCCTGCGCGGCCGCGCGGGCGAGACCGGGATCGTGTACCGCACAACGCGGGACGCGGTGGAGGAGACCGCAGCCTTCCTCGACGCCTCGGGCATCACGGCCCTGCCCTACCACGCGGGCCTGCCTGCCGAGGCGCGGGAGCGGAACCAGGAGGCATTCAACCGGGACGAGGTGGCGGTGATCGTGGCGACCATCGCCTTCGGCATGGGGATCGACAAGTCCAACGTGCGCTTCGTGGTCCATGCGGACCTGCCGCGCCATATCGAGGCCTACTACCAGGAGACGGGCCGCGCGGGCAGGGACGGCGATCCGGCCCATTGCCTGCTCTTCTTCGGCAGGGGGGACATCCCGAAGATCCGCTGGTTCATCGACCAGATCCCGGACGCAGAAGAGCGGGCCATCGCACTCGCCAAGCTGAACCAGACCGTGCGCTTCGCCTCGCACCACGTCTGCCGCCGCAGGCAGCTTTTGTCCTTTTTCGGCGAGACCTACCCTGCGGACAACTGCGGGACCTGCGACGTCTGCACGAGCGAGGTCGCGCTGACCGAGATCACGCGGGACGCGCAGATCTTTCTCTCGGCCATGGCGCGCACGCAGGAGCGGTTCGGGATCGGCCACGTGATCGACATCGTTACAGGCACGGAAACGAAGCGCATGCGCGATCTCGGCCACCATGCGCTTCCCACCTTCGGCGCGGGGCGCGACCGCGACAAGGACCACTGGCGGTTCGTGGTGGATGAGCTCCTGGCCCAGGAGATCGTGCAGCAGCACGGGGACCGCTATCCAGTCCTCAAGATGACGGACAAGGGCAGGGCCGTCCTTACTGGCAAGGAAACGATCTTCGGCAGAATTCGGGAAGAACGCCCAGCGTCCGGTCGACGCCGTAAAAAGGCGGCCATGGAAGAGGGGCACGCAGTCGACCACCAGCTCTTCGAACGGCTGCGCGGCCTGCGCAAGCGCCTGGCGGATGCGGCGGGCGTTCCGCCCTATATCGTCTTTTCAGACAAGACGCTCCACGAGATGAGCCGGCAGGCCCCCCGGACCGCGGAGGAGCTGCTCCGGATTTCCGGCGTGGGCGAGAGCAAGCTCGCGCGCTACGGCGAGGCCTTCCTGACGGAGATCCGGGCCTATCGCGCGGCCGCGCCTAACGCTTGACCGCGGCCCCATTCTCCATTACACTTACCCTAACATGCTCGACGCCCTCTTCAATCCCCAATCGATCGCGGTGATCGGCGCTTCCGCGGACAGCCGCAAGGTGGGCCACGCGGTGCTTGCGAACCTCAAGAAGTTCGGGTTCACAGGGGCGCTCTACCCGGTCAATCCCACGGCAACGGAGATCCTGGGCTCCAAGGCCTATCCCTCGGTCGCGGCGATCCAGGCGCCCCTGGACCTGGTTGTGATCGTGATCCCGGCAAAGGCAGTGCCCGCGGCGCTTCGGCAGTGCGCCGAGGCAGGCGCCCGGGCCGCGATCGTGATCAGCGCGGGCTTCAAGGAGGCGGGAGCGGACGGAACAATCCTGGAAGAGGAGCTCAAGACCATCAGCCGCGAGCAGGGGATCCGGGTCCTAGGGCCCAACTGCCTCGGCCTGATCAACACGGCCAACAGCATGAACGCCACCTTTGCCGCGGACATGCTGCCGCGCGGCAAGATCGCCTTCTTCTCCCAGTCCGGCGCCATGGGCATCGCGATCATGGACTGGGCCATCGGCAACGAGATCGGGTTCTCGAAGTTCGTGAGCCTCGGCAACAAGGCGGACCTCTCGGAGATCGATTTCATCGAATACTGCATCGACGACCCGGAGACGAGCCTCATCCTGGGCTACATCGAGGACGTGGTGGACGGGAAGCGGTTCATGGACGTGGCGCGCAGGGCCACGGCCGTGAAGCCGATCATCCTGCTCAAGTCCGGCGGCACCGCGGCGGGCGCGCGCGCGGCCTCGTCGCACACCGGCGCCCTGGCAGGTTCGGACACGGCCTTCGACGCGGCCTTTATCCAGACCGGCGTGATGCGCGCCCGGGGCGTGCAGGACCTCTTCGACACTGCCCTGGCCTTTGCCGAGGGCAAGGTCCCCAGAGGCGAGGGGCTGCTCGTGGTCACGAACGCGGGCGGGCCCGGGATCATCGCCGCGGACACGGCGGAACAGATGCACGTGGACCTGCCGTACATGACCAAGGAGAGCATCCTGGCCGTGGCGGGCAGGCTGCCGCCGAACGCTACGGTCTTCAACCCCGTGGACGTGATCGGCGACGCCACGTCCGCGCGCTACGCCGTGGTCCTGGAGCAGGCAGCGCAGGACCCGAACGTGGACGCGATCCTCGTGATCCTGACGCCCCAGGCCATGACCGACGTGGAGGAGACGGCGCGCGCCGTGATCGCCGTTGCCAAGACCACAGCCAAGCCAATGATCACCGCGTTCATGGGCGAGGCCCGGGTGCGCAGCGCGATCAAGCTCCTGAAGGACGCATCGATCCCGAACTTCTCCTATCCCGAGCTGGCGATCAAGGCGTTCCGGAAGCTGGCGGACTATGCGGCCTGGCAGGCCCGGGGACCGGAGGCCTTGGCGTGTTACGAACATTCCTTTGCCGAGGCGGCCGCGATCGTGGCAGCAGTCCGCGAGCGTGGCGAGACGCGGCTGGGGGAGGATGATGCCGCGAAGGTCCTGGCGTGTTACGGGTTCCGGTTCCCGAAGCGAATGCTCGCCCGCACCTCCGCGGAGGCGGTCCATGCTGCGGAAAAGATCGGGTTCCCCGTGGTCATGAAGATCGCGTCGCCGGACATCCTGCACAAGACCGACGTGGGCGGCGTGCGCGTTGGTCTGAAAACAGCGAAAGAGGCGGAAGCCGCCTTTACCGAGATCACGTCAAACGCCCATCGCGTGATGCCCCAGGCATTCCTCGCGGGCGTGACGGTGAGCGAGATGGTGCAGGGGGGCAAGGAGGTCATCCTCGGCGTGACCCTGGACCGGACCTTCGGCCATCTGCTCATGTTCGGCCTGGGCGGCATCTACGTGGAGGTCCTGAAGGACGTGGCCTTCCGCGTGGCGCCCGTGACCCTGCGCGACGCGCAAGCCATGCTGACCGAGATCCGGACGATCGCGCTCCTGCGCGGCGCGCGCGGGGAGCGGCCCGCGGACCTCGACGCGATCGCCCGGGCGATCGTGGGGCTTTCCTGCTTCGTGACCGACTTCCCGGACCTCCAGGAGCTGGACATCAATCCCCTCCTGGCACTGGAGCAGGGGACGGTCGCGCTGGACGCGCGGATGATCTTCAAGGGCAAAGACAAGCCAGGAAAACCGTGAACCACAGAGGACACAGAGGGAGACAAGTCGAGAAAATCAAGGTTGGCCAAAGCGGTTTCAAGATTTGCTTTTCCTTGGCGTCTTTGCGGCTTGGCGCGAGAATGATCTTGCTGTTTTGATATATTGATCTTAGCATCGCTTTCAGCGAGGAGGCATTCATGATCCCCATCCTGGTCGCATCCACCACCGGGTACGCAGGCCGGACATTCCTCTCCCTCGGCCTCGCGCTCAAGCTCAAGGAGATGGGCCGCACGGTCGGCCTGGTCAAGCCGCTCGGGACCGCGCCGGTCACCATCGGAGGCGCGGTCTACGACGCGGACGCGCAGTTCATCAAGGACCAGCTCGGCCTCGACGAGCCCCTCGGCGTCGTCTCGCCCTTCGTGATGAGCTACGAGACCGAGACGCTCCTCCTCCAGGGAAAGGAGATCGAGGCGCGCAAGAAGGTGCTCGACGCGTGCAGCGCCTTCAAGAAGAAGGACTTCCTGATCATCGGCGGCGCAGAGGACCTCTTCGCGGGTTCCCTGCTCGGGCTTGACGCGCTTTCGCTCGCCGACGCGCTCAAGGCCCAGGTCCTGGTGGTCGAGCCCTGGCGCGGCGAGGTCTCGGCGGACGCGCTCTTCGGCGCGAAGACCATGCTGGGCAAGCGCTTCCTGGGCGGCGTGATCAACAAGACGCCCGAGGCCGTCCTGGGCCACGCGAAGGACGCGGTCCGGCCGTTCCTCGAAAAGAAGGGCGTGAACGTCTTCGGCGTGATCCCGCGGGACAAGTTCCTGGAGGCCGTGACCGTGCAGCAGTTGAACGAGATCCTGGCCGGCAGGGTCCTCTGCTGCGAGGACCGGCTCGACGGGTTCGTGGAGAACTTCCTGATCGGGGCCATGGACGTGGACAGCGCGCTCAACTACTTCCGCCGCACCCAGAACAAGGCCGTGATCACCGGCGCCTACCGCTCGGACATCCAGCTTGCGGCCCTGGAGACCAGCACGGCCTGCATCATCCTGACGGGCGGGTTCCAGACGAACGAGGTGGTGCTCGGCAAGGCGCGGGCCCGCGGGGTCCCGATCCTGTCCGTGCCGGACGACACCTTCAGCGCCATCGACAAGATCGAGCTGCGCATGGGCAAGACGAGCATCCGGGAGCCGCGCAAGATGGCGCGGGCCCAGGAGCTCTTGGCCGCGGGGTTCGATATGTTCGGGTTTCTGAACAAGCTCGGCGCGGTGTAAGAGCGGGAGGAAGCAGAGCAAGAAGATCAAAGGCAAAACCTTTGTTCACCACAGAGGACGCAGAGGAAAATAAAGAGGCAGGCAACCGAGTAAAAGCAGGGGACTTTGTTTTCTTCGCGCGCGTCGCGCCTTCGCGGTAAGCGCTTTTGCATCTCGGTTGTTCTCGGTGCCCTCTGTGGTTGCCTTTAGTAATTAGGGGCACAAGGGAAGGAAGAAAGGTGTAAGCATTTCATCACACCTTCGCGGTCAATCGGTACCTGCAGCATACAACGGGGGAGGCCATGGAGGAAAAATCGCTCATCATCATCGGCGGCGGGATCGCGGGATTGTCCGCCGGATGCTACGCCCGCATGTGCGGATTCCGTACGCGCATCTTCGAGATGCACAAGAAGAAGCCGGGAGGGCTCTGCACGAGCTGGAAGCGGCAGGGCTACACGGTGAACGGCTGCGTGCACTGGCTCGTGGGATCGGGCCCCGCGTCGGAGTTCCACGCGATCTGGGACGATCTGGGCGCGCTGGACAAGATGCCGGTGGCGGACTACGAGGAGTTCTGCCGGGTCGAGTCCGCAACGGGCGAACAAGTCGTCTTCTATACCGACCCGGACCGCCTGGCGCGCCACTGGAAGGAGCTGGCGCCGAAGGACGCCGCCGTGATCGACGAGTTCGCGGCCGCGATGCGCGTCTTCGCGCGCTTCGATCCGCCGATCGAGAAGGCGCAGGAGCTGATGAACCTCTTCGACGTGGTCCGGCTCGTGGTCACGCGGTTTCCGCTCCTGCGCACGGTCAATAAATGGAACCGCATCACGCTCCGGGAGTACGGCCAGCGGTTCACGCATCCCCTGCTGCGCGACGCCTTTCCGCTCCTCTTCCTGCCCGACTTCCCCATGACCTTCATGCTCATGACCTTCGGCTGGATGCAGCGGAAAGCGGCCGGGTATCCCGTGGGCGGCTCGCTCGCCTTCAGCCGGAACATCGAGAAGCGCTTCCTCGATCTGGGCGGGGAGATGACCTATTTGTCGCGGGTGGAGAATATCCTGACCGAGCACAACCGCGCCGTGGGCGTGCGGCTCGCGGACGGCACGGTGCACCGGGCCGATTACGTGATCTCGGCTGCCGACGGCCACGCCACGATCTTCGACCTGCTCGACGGCCGCTACGTGGACGACGTGATCCGGGGCTACTACGCAAAGCTCATCCCCTTTCCGCCGCTCGTCTTCGTTGCGCTCGGCGTGAACCGTACCTTTCCCGACATCCCGTCTGCGGCCAACGGACTCTCCCTGGCGCTTTCCGAGCCGCTCTCCGTGGGCGGGGTGCAGCACCGCTACCTGAACCTGCATATCTGGAACAACGATCCCACGCTTGCGCCCGAAGGCAAGACCGCGCTCACCGTGATGCTCACGACGGACTTCCTCTACTGGGAAGAGCTACGGAAGGACGACGAACGCTACAAGGCGGAGAAGGAGCGGATCGCGGACCAGGTCGTCGCGATCCTGGACCGCCGCTTTCCGGGCCTGGCAACCCAGGTGGAGATGCGCGACGTGTCCTCGCCCACGACCTTCGTGCGCTACACCGGGAACTGGCAGGGGAGCATCGAGGGATGGCAGGTGAAGCCCAAGACCTGGAGCTTCGGCAAGGCCATGCGCCGGACCCTGCCGGGCCTGGACAACTTCTGGATGGCGGGCCACTGGGTGGCGCCGGGCGGCGGGCTGCCGGTCGCGGCCATGAGCGGCAGGCACGCGGTGCAGGTCCTGTGCGCGCGGGACCGGCGGCCGTTCCGGACGCAGCGGTAGGGGGCCTGTGCAGCAACGGCAACGTGCAGCGGGTTGCCCGAAAGGCAGATCAGCGGAAACGCACCATCCCCATCGTCATGGAACCGATGAAGCCATACGAGCAGTTTCCTGCCGCGATGATCCTCGTCTCGATCCTCGTGACCATTTCTCTCTATGCCGTCGGCGCGGCCATCCTTTCCGGCTTCGGGATCGCTGCAATCGCGCTCTATCTGCTCTACTGCCTGGGCGTTGAATTCCATATCATGCAAAAGAGCTGTGTCGACTGCTGGTACTACGGCAAATGGTGCGCCTTCGGCAAGGGGAAGGCGGCCCCGCTGTTCTTTGCCAAGGGTGATCCAACGCGGTTCAGTGCCGGGCAAATAACGTGGAAGCAGTTGCTGCCTGATATGCTGGCAGCGCTGGTTCCCCTCGTCGGCGGGGAGGTGCTCCTGGTCCTCGCGTTTTCCTGGAGTACGGCGCTCTTGATCGTCGCGTTGGTCGTGCTGTCCTTCGGCGGGAATTATGTGGTGAGGAGCAAGATCGCCTGCAAATACTGCAAACAGCGCGAAATCGGCTGTCCCGCCGAACGCTATTTTGCCAAGCGACTGGAGTGATCGACCGTGATTCGCGGAGCTTTATCTCGTAGCACGAATCATTTCCCTTTACTGTGTTTCCTCATCATTGACGAACCTGCGCATGAGTATGCCGTCGAAGTAGGAACCACCGCTCTTGATATCGCGGTCCAGGACAGCCAAGGTCTCGAACCCCAGCTTCCGGTACAGGTGGATCGCGGGAGCGTTGTCCGACCTGACCATGAGATAGACGATCTCCAGCTTGGGTGCGGCAAGTGCCCGCTCGAGCCCTGCCTGAAGGATCGATCCGCCGACCCCCTGCCCGCGCGCAGAAGCCGCAACGCCCACGTTCAGGTCCGCCGTATGCCGGAGCTTCGCCTGGCGCCGGGGACGGATGATCAGGTAGGCAACCGGCCTTTGATCGATCTCCGCTGCCAGAGCAACGGCCCCGGGCAGGCTTTGGAGGACCGCCATATCCTGCTCGAAGGCGCGAAGGTCGGGGTATTTGTCCTCCAGCGTCTCGCTCATGAGATCGGTTGAGGTGTACACGTCCTTGAAGAGAGCGTAGAGGGCTGCAGGGGGATAAGCGCTTAAATCATTGATGGTTGCTGTCATGAAGAGGCCTGCCTACTTCCTACCGTTGTTGTGAAAGCCCAAAGAATCGCGCCTCTTTCTCTGCAAGGCTGATTCCCTCGGTCTTTTGCACGGCTGCTGCCATGTGCTCCAGGGAGTGATCGCTCGCCACCCAGAGCAGGTCATAGGTCCCGCCGGAGTCTTGAAACTTCGCCTGTGAGGCCGCCTCCGAGCGATAGGAGATATTGGTGACGCCCTGCGTTCCCCTGCCGCCTTCAGGCGGGATGTTCTGGTCGTATTTGCCGTGGATGGCGAGGATCTCTTTGCCGCGGGCCGCAGGACACCGGCTAACTTCCGCCATGAGCGATCCTGCCAGCGAAACGGCCTTCTGATAGAGGTTGGTCTCGCACATCAGCGTTTGGGTCATGATCGCGCCGTTCGAATGGCCGGTCCCGAAAACGCGCGCGGGATCGACGCCGTACTTCTGTTCCAGATACTGGACCGCTCCGGTGAGGTAGCCGACATCGTCGACCTTGTCGAGAAAGGGCTCGCCGCAGCATCCCCCGCCCGCATCCCAGGCGCGGAACCTGCCGGGGAGCCGGGAGGATGCGGAAGAACCGTTCAAGTAGGCGACGATAAAGCCGTATCTTTCGGCAACGCCGTCCATCTTCAGATGCTCCTGCATGAACCGGGCATTTCCCAGACCTCCATGCAAAGCGACCAGCATCGAGCGTTGACCCGCCTTCGGCAGATGCGACGGAACATAGAGGATCATGTCGCGACCGCCATAGGCGTCTTCGACGATGTTCTCCGTATGCGCGCCGAGCGACTCCTCGCTGACGATAGCGGCCCGGTTCTCTTCTTGATTTTTCCTGATCTCCCGAAGCCGTCGCAGCCGCTGCCAACGGGTCATTGAATTCTGCGATGGACCGTTGCCCTGGGCCGAAAGCGGACACGCGAGAAGCGTGGCAGTCGCCACAATGGCGACGATGAGAGAAACGCTGCGGAAGGCTTTCATGGGAATAGACGGTCACCTCCTACGCTCCCGAATGCTGTTTGAAAAGTCGATTACGCGGACCTGCGAACAGTGTGCGGGGTGAGCAGCACATACAGCGCGCCGAGGCCGCCGTCGCACTGGCGGGCGGAGACGAAGGCGATGAGATCTTTGCGGTGGTGGCCGGAGAGGCGTTTGACCACTGCTTCCTTGATCTTCGGGCCTTTGACCGACCGCAGCCCCCGTCCATGGATGATCTTGACGCAGCGCAGGCCCTTTGCACGGCAGTCGCCCAGGTAGCGGTCCAGCTCGTCCTCGGCCTCGGCGACCGTGAGACCGTGCAGATCGAGAAAGGCCTGCACGGCGAAGCGGCCTGCGTGCAGGTCCGGGACCACCTCGGTATGATGCCGGGGGTGCACCCATTCCACGTATTCCTGGGTGTCCTGCAGGTTGAGGGGCCGCTTGCCGTCGGCGATCTCGGCGAGCGCCGTGATCGCTTCGTGCTCCGGATCGATACCGTCTGGAGCTGCTGCCGTATTCCTGCGGCGGGGGAGACAGGCGAGATTGCTGTATTCGGCGATCTCCCGCACGTCGTTCATCTCGCGGGAGAAGAGCTCTGCGTCGCTGACCGGGGATTCTTTTTTCGGACGGGGAGGGGGCGGAGGCGCTACGGCGGTCTGTGCCTTGGCGAGGTCCTTCCTGAGCTTTGCAAAAGGACGGCTGTTGAATTCCTTGTTGCTCATGGGAAACCTCCGGAAGAAGAGGTGTCCGTATTGCACCGCGAGAACGCGGGATCGAAGCAAAAAGAGCAGAGCGGGCCGTAAGCCGAGTTCTGTCTCCCCGGTCGCCCGGGGCGGTGATCATTTCTCTAGGCCCGTGATTGCTCAGGGGCTCAAGCGACCTACCCGGAAGTCTCGGACGGGCCGTCCTTACCCCCTTGCGGGGGACGCTTCCCTATGCGGTCTTGCTCCAGGCGGGGTTTTCCAAGCATCCCCGGTCGCCCGGGGACCTGGTGGGCTCTTACCCCACCGTTTCACCCTTGCCCTTGCGGGCGGTCTTCTTTTCTGTGGCACTGTCCATGGGGTCGCCCCCTGTCCCGTTTCGGGACCGCCTTGCCCTGCGGAGCTCGGACTTTCCTCTCCCCGTTGCCGGGGAGCGATCACCTCACCCGCTCTGCATGTGAAAGAACGAAGGGAACTTACTTCTCGTCGATCGCCTTGTTCGCCAGGGCGTCGGCCTGCCGGTTCTGTTCCCGCGGGATGTATTGTACCTCAACGGACCCGATCCGCGCAATCAGCTCCTTGGCCCGCGCGTGGAGCGGCTTGAGCCCCTCGTTCTTCACCTTGTACAGGCCGTTCAACTGCTTCACGAGGAGCTCGGAGTCCGCGAAGAGCCGGACGCGCGTGGCGCCCATGCCCGCGGCCTGCTCGAGCCCGATGATCGCGGCGGTGTATTCCGCCACGTTGTTCGTGGTCCGGCCCAGGTAGCGCGCGATCTCGTGGGCAGGGGCGCCGTCGTGCAGGATCAGCACGCCGGCCCCGGCCTCGCCGGGATTGTTCCGCGACGCGCCGTCGGTATAGATGGTCAGTTCCATGGGACGGCCTTCATTCCGCGGCCTGCCCGTTCGGCCGGCCTGCGGGCTGCGCTTCCGCGTCCGGGGCGATGACCTCTTTATAGTAGAGGATGCGGTTGCACTGGGGGCAGGTGATGATGGACGCGTTCTTCTTCACGTTCACGAAGACCTGCGGGGGGATGCTCATGTAGCAGCCCGAGCACGCCTCGCCCCGGGCCTCGGCCATGGCAATACCGCCTTTCGTGGCGAGCAGGTTCTGGTACTGGCGCAAGATCCCGGGCTGGACGCGGCCGATGACGCCGGCCCGTTCCTGTTCCACCGCTGCCAGCTCCTTGTCGATGGCGGCGAATTCCTCTTCGTGCTGCTTCTGCTCGGCGGCCAGGGCGGCCTCCGCGTCCCGGGTCCGCTGTTCCGCGTTCTTGATCTCCGCGGCAGCGGCGTCGATCTTCTCCATGAGGACCAGGATCTCGTCTTCGATGGCCTTGTTGCCCTGTTCCGCGGTCTCGATCTCCTTCAGGAGCGCCTGGTACTCCTTGTTGGTCTTGATATCGGTGGTGCGCGCCTTGAGCTTCTGGACCTTCTGCGCCTCCTGCTCCAGGTCCGCGTCCCGGTCCCGTTTCGCCTTCTGGGCCGCGGCGAGGCGTTCCTTGACGCTTTCGAGATCGGCCTTGCCGGCTGCCCTCCGTTCTTCGATCTCCGCCAGGACGACGGGGAGACGGTCTTTCTGGTCGGAGAGGCCGCGGATCCTCCGGTCGATCTCCTGAAGTTCAATGAGCAGGCCCAGTTGTTCGTCCATCATGCCTCCTGAAATAAAAAAAGCGCCGCGTGGCGCAGTATTCGGTCGTCCTCTTGGTCCGCCGCAAAGCGGCGGTGAAGCGAATCTGCTGCAAAAGCGATCGACACCATGTGCGGCGTTCCTTTCATAGGATTCTGGTGGGCCCACCAGGGCTCGAACCTGGGACCAACCGGTTATGAGCCGGTAGCTCTACCAACTGAGCTATGGGCCCTGCTGTTGCGGCATGTGCGAAATCCGAAGCGTGAAGAGCGAAGCGGCGCGCTCCGGTGCGTGTCCGGCAAAACGAGCGTCTATCTTCGCACACCATCCGAAAAATGTCAAGCAGTGCCGATGCGGTCTACTCCATGAAGCTTTTGAGTTGCTTGCTCCTGCTCGGGTGGCGCAGCTTCCGGAGCGCCTTGGACTCGATCTGGCGGATCCGCTCGCGTGTGACCTCGAACTGCTGGCCCACCTCTTCCAGGGTGTGGTCGGTCTGCTCGCCGATGCCGAAGCGCCAGCGCAGGACCTTCTCCTCCCGTTCGGACAGCGAGTGCAGGACCCGCCGGACCTGCAGGTGGAGGTTGCCGCGGATGGCGGCCTCGAGCGGGGAGGCGGCCATCTTGTCCTCGATGAAGTCGCCCAGGTGGCTGTCTTCCTCCTCGCCGATGGGCGTCTCGAGAGAGATCGGCTCCTTCGCGATTTTCAGGATCTTGCGGACCTTATCGACCGGCAGCTGCATGTGCGCGGACAGCTCCTCGGTCGTAGGCTCCCGCCCGAGGTTCTGCACGAGCTCGCGCGACGTCCGGATCAGCTTGTTCATGGTCTCGATCATGTGGACCGGGATGCGGATCGTGCGGGCCTGGTCGGCGATGGCACGGGTGATCGCCTGGCGGATCCACCAGGTGGCATAGGTGCTGAACTTGTAGCCGCGCTGCCACTCGAACTTGTCCACGGCCTTCATGAGCCCGATGTTGCCTTCCTGGATCAGGTCGAGGAACTGCAGGCCGCGGTTGGTGTATTTCTTCGCGATGGAGACCACCAGCCGCAGGTTCGCCTCGACCAGCTCGCTCTTGGCGATCTTGGTCCGCTCCTCGGCCCGCTCGAAGGAGCGCAGCGTCTTCTTCAGCTCCTCCGCCCGGACGCCGGAATCGGCCTCCACCTTCTTCATGCGTTTGACCGCGTTGCGGTAGGTCTTTTCGTGCGCCAGCAGCGCTTCCTGCTTGATCCCGAGCCGGCGCGCCGCGTTCCTGCGTTCGCGCTCGCCCAGGTGCAGTCGCCGGAAGAGGTCCTGGAGACCGGCCGCGTCGAGGCCGGTCTTGCGTCCGATGCCGTTGATCTCGCGCTCCGAGAGCAGCGCCTCGCCGACCAGCTCCCGCAGCCGGATGACCAGCCGGTCGGACTGGCGGCAGTGCCGATTCAACGTCTCCAGCCGCGTGAACAGGGCGTCGCGGGTCGCCTGGATCTTGTGGAGCAGCCGCTCGCGTTTCTGCTCGGGCAGGCGGGTCTTGCGCGCAGCGGACTCGAGCGTCGGAAGCTCCCGGGTGCGTTTGTCGATCTCGGCGATCAGCTTGAGGATCCGCGCGTGCAGCTCCTCCTCGGGCTGGCTCGCGAAATCCTCCAGATCGTCGTCGCTCGCGGAAAGGATGTCGTGCACGCTCACCCGGCCCCGTTTCAGGCGATCGCCGAGCTCGCGCACGGTCCGGATCGAGAAGGGAAGGCCGTAGAGCAGCTGGGACGCCTCGCGCTTGCCCTCCTCGATCCGCTGCGCGATCGCCACCTCGCCCTCTTTGGACAGCAACTGGACGCTTCCCATCTCTTTCAGGTAGAGTCGCACGGGATCGTCGGTCTTCCCGGCGATAAAATCGAGCGAATCCTCCTCGGCCTCATCGTCCTCGGCGATCTCGTCCAGCGCCTCTTCGTCCGGCTCCGGCTCGTCGTTCAGCTCCACTTCCAGCCGGTGGCGGTCCTTGCCGTCCAGAGGCCCGTCACCGAGGTCCAGATCGAGGTCGTCCTCGAAGAGATGGATGATGCTGTCGAGCTGCTCCGCCGATACCGTCTCGTGCAGCGTCGCATCGGCGGTCCCGGAAAGAGAAGCGCTCACGGTCCCGTTCTTCGCTGGCGCGCCGTTCGTCTTTTTCCCTTTGTCCGTCCTGTTCTTCGTCGGCATAGCCCCCCGCTCCTTCTCCGACGGCCGCACAGATGCGGCCTCCCCCTCCGCGCTCCCCTAGAGACCCGGGATACGCCGCCCGGGCCGCCTGCTCAGCTCCTGCTGGAGTTCGAGCAGACGCTTGTATTCGTCGTGGTCCTGCCGTTCGTAGGCATCGGTCAGGGCCTTTACGATCTGGCGCATCTGTTTTTCCGGATCGCGCTGCCGCAGGATCGAGACGCAGTCTTGGCAGGACTTTTCCAGGTCGTCCCACTCCGCGTCGAGAACGGACAGGCGGAGCAGGAGGGAGTCGAGCTCCTCGTCTCCCTGGCCGGTGAGCGCGCGCGCGTCCACCGTCCCGGACGCGGCCACGGCCGCAAAGATCCGGTCCGCAGCGCGGCGGAGCAGGGGATCGGTAAAGTCGTCCGGCCCGAGCTCTTCGCGGAGATGCAGCGCGATCGCCGGGTCGCGCAGCATGAGGTGGATCAACGTCTCCTCGGCCTTGGGCCGGACGCTCCGCGGGGCCGCCGGCGCCGGCGCGGGATCCTGCCGGTGTACACGCGGCATCTCCTGCCGCAGCACCGTCTCGTCGAGATCGAGGGCCTCTGCCGTTTTTTTCAGGTAGAGGTCCCGCTCGATGCCGCTCGGCAGCTTTGCGATGATCCGGAGCATTTCACCCGCCTTGGTCACCTTGTCGTCCACGGGCAGGCTGGTCCCGCCCGCGGTCACCTGGGCCAGCACGAAGTCCATGAACTTGGCGGACGAGCGCAGCCGCTCCGCGAAAGCCTCTTTGCCGTGTTTTTGCAAAAACGTGTCGGGATCGTCCCCGTCGGGCAGGGAGACCACGTTCACCTTCATCGCGCTTGCGGCGAAGAGGTCCGTGCCGCGCAGGGCGGCCTTGACGCCGGCGGGGTCCGGATCGAAGATGAGCACCAGCTTCTGGGCGAACCGGCGCATGAGCCGCAGGTGCCCTTCGGTCAGGGCCGTGCCGAGCGCGGCCACGGCGTTGCGGATCCCGTGCTGGTGGCAGGCCAGGGCGTCCAGGTAGCCCTCGACGACGATGAAGTAGCCCTGCTTCCTGCCCTGGTCCTTTGCCGCGTCCAGGCAGTAGAGGGTGTTGCTCTTGCTGTACAGCGGCGTCTCGGACGAGTTCAGGTACTTGGGCAGGCCGTCGTCCATGACCCTGCCGCCGAAGGCGATCACGTTCCCGGACAGGTCGCGGATGGGGAACATGAGCCGGCCGCGGAACCGGTCGTAGTGTCCGTCTCCTTCGCTCCGGCGGACCGCAAGCCCCGCGCGCTCGATCTGCGCCGGGCTGTATCCCTTGCGCGTGAGCCGGCGCAGAACGCCGTCCCACTCGGGCCGGGAAAAGCCGAGCCCGAACTCCTGCACGATGCGGTCGTCCACGCCCCGCCGGGTCAGGTAGGCGCGCGCCGCTGCACCCGCGGGCCCGGCCAGCTCCTCGCGGTAATAGGCCGCGGCCTCGGCCGTGATCGCCAGCAGGAGCTTCCGCTCGTCCTCGGCCTTCTGGTCCGCCCCGCGGTTGCGTTTGATCTCGGGCAGGGTGATGCCGGCGCGGCCGGCCAAGAGCCGCACCGCGTCGGGAAAGGACATCCCCTCGTGCAGTTCGAGGAACTTGAAGGCGTCGCCGCCCGCGCCGCAGCCGAAGCAGTGAAAGATCTGCTTCTCGGGGTTCACGTTGAAGGACGGCGTCTTCTCGCTGTGAAAGGGGCAGAGCCCCACGTGGTTCCTGCCGGTCTTCCGGAGGGTCACGTACCCGGAGATCAGCTCCACGATGTCCACGCTGTCCCGGACGCGGCTTATGACGTCATCGGAGAACACGCTATCGTTTCAACTCCACCACGGTCACGCCGGCCCCGCCCTCTGCGGGACCGCCCGGCCGGGCGGACGCCACCAGCGGATGGCCTGCGAGGACCTCCGTTACCACGGTTTTGAGCGCGCCCGTACCCTTGCCGTGGATGACGGTCAGGAGCGACAGGTCTGCGGCGATCGCGCGGTCCAGGAACCGCTCCATCGCAGCGCGCCCCTCGTCCGCGCGCAGGCCGATGATGTTCAACCGGTCGGACGGCCCGTCCTCGCCGGCGTGCGCCGCGGACCAGCCCGGCGTCGTCGTTGCGTTCCGGTCCGGGGCCGCGCGTTCGAGCAGAAGCGCGTCGTCCGACGAGACGCGCACGGTCTTGCCGTCGATCTCGAGCGTCAGATCGCGACCGCGCGTGCCGAGCACCCGGCCGATCCGGTTCGCGCGGACGGCGCGCACGCGGTCCCCCGGCTGCAGGGTGCGGACCGCGCCAAGGGAAGCGCGCGGCCGCTCC
>JBJKRX010000014.1:0-4456 GCA_046704425.1 Nitrospirota bacterium | reverse complement strand
GCGCTCGAAAGCGAGGGAAGGAATGGACGGTGAGGTGAAGAACGAGACCGAAATCCTTTCGCAGATCGTCGCCGATCTTGCTGCAAAATCCCGGCAAGGCGAAGATCTGTCCGCCACCCTCCTCCGGCTCCGCGACGAAATACGACAAGCATCGGAGCATGAGGATACCGTCTTCGGAAAATTCCAAAAGCTCCTCAACTCATTCCGTGAGGTCATCCCGGACGAGCGGCAGCGCTATCATGCTGCCGTCAAGGCATTATCGGCAACCGCAAAGCTGGGTTCGCCGGAGATCGTCAAGGCCGTCGGCGACCAGCAGGGGGAGTTGAAAATACTCGAAAAGGTCCTGCTGTCCTCCCTCGCCGGCGGGCGCGACGAAATCCAGACCATGGAAGCCAGGGCACGGGAACTGCAAAACGATATGGCGAAGCTGCGTGAAACGCTGGCGCGGCTCGAGCGCGAGGAACAGGAGATTCGCGCCGCTCTGGCCGCACGGAAAAAGGACGCCGGGGTCGTCGAGCAGGAAGTGGGAAAGCTCTTCGCGGACATCAGGGCGGACGTGGCCGATATCAAAAAAAAGGTCGAGCAATACATCGCCGGAGGCCCGGCTGCCAAACCAGTCCGGACGGTTCCGGCCGCTGCCGCCGTCGCACCAAACGATATCTTCCCGGACACGGCAGAACAAAACGACAGACTGACGGGCGGGTTCCCCGCGCCGCAACCGCGGCAGGCGCCGGAAACGGAAAAGCAATGCGCCATGTGCGGGGGGCACATGAAATTCTTCGCGAGTGAAAACATGTGGCGCTGTTACGGCTGTGGATATTCGGAAGCGGGCACCGGCACGGCAAGCCCGCAGATCAGAAGCGTCCTGACAGACTTCGAAGATTCCGCGCCTTCCGCTTCGCCGGCGCCGGATGCGGCATTGCAAAAGAAGTGCCCCATGTGCGGCGGGCAGATGAACCTCCACGGCGCCGAGCATCTGTGGATGTGCTATACCTGCGCGTACGAAGAATCGGAGGCGGGTGAATCCCCTGACGCGGAGGAAACGACAGAGGAGCCCAAACCCGCCCGAGCTGCGGAGTCGTTCTCCATTCTGCCTTCCTTCCCTGCCACCGCTCCCCTGAACGTATCCCATGAGGATGACCCCATCAAGGGATCGATCAGGGACCTGTCATGGACCAAATCCCGGTCATCGGCAAAGAAAAAGCCTTCTCATCCTGCCGGAAGAAGATGATCCGGCACGAGGAGAGCCGTCCCAGGCGATGTTTCTCCCGCGCGTAGGCGTGGAGGACCGGAAAATATCCCTTGACACCTCCCGGTCGTTCGCTTATAGTCTCCCCATGAAGATCGCAACCCCCCTTAATCGTAATCAGGTCCTGCAGGCAGCACGGCACGAGCAAACCGTGGCTGGGGGGAGATTCTATTAGCCGACGCATCGCACGATAGAAGCAGAACCCGAAAGGCCACGGAAGTCCGGTTCCGTGGCCTTTCTGTTTTTCCATAGATGTGCACCGCGGTTCTTGAGTATTGCATCGCTCCGCATCGTGTTTTTCCGTGACAACGATACTTTTCGCTTTGCATTGAAACAAACCAGTCCATGCAGGGAGGTACCATCATGCAGTGGAACGCCGAACAGTACGATACCGCAAAGGCGCCGCAGATCGACGCGGGCAGGGACCTGATCGCCCAGGCCGCGATACGGGAGCAGGAGTCGTTGCTCGACCTCGGCTGCGGCACCGGGAAGCTCACCATCGAGCTTGCGCGCCTCGCGGCTGCGGGCCGTGTCACGGGAATCGATCCGTCGCCCGAGATGCTGGACAAGGCGCAGGCGGCCGCAGAAGGACTGGGGAACCTGCGCCTGCTCCGGATCCCGGCCCAGGCCATGGAATTCACGGATGAATTCGACCTCGTCTTTTCCAATTCCGCGCTCCAGTGGATCAGGGAACAGGAGGACGTGATCCGCCGCGTGTTCCACTCCCTGCGCAACGGAGGACGGATCGCGTTCCAGATGCCGGCAAAGGATTTCTGCACCGCATTTTTCGACTCCATCCAGGGCGCAATCGCATCTCTGGCGTACGAACGGTTCTTCGAGGGCTGGCGCATTCCCTGGCGGTTCCCCGTGGTGGAGGAGTTCCGGGACATGCTGGAGCAGGCGGGATTCCGGGCGATACGGGTCTTCAGCCGGGAATACCGCCTTGCCTTCCACGCCCTCGCGGACGTGCTCACCTGGTGGTCGTCCGCCGGGCTCCGCCCCTATCTCGCCGTCCTTCCCGAGGGCGCACAGGAACATTTCCTGGAGGAGTTCGGCGAGGAGTTCGCGCGCCACGGGGCCGACGGCGGGACATCGTTCGCGTTCCGGAGACTCTTTGCCTTTGCCGAGAAATAGACAGCCAACGTACCCGAACAGACGAGCCGGTGCACGGGGAGAGTGGAACAGAAGAAGCAGGATCGGAGCGAACGGGTCCGCTCAGGGCAGCGGAGCCTTGATGGGATAGACCTTCAGGAAGTTCAAAAACTCCTTGGCGGTATGGGTGCAGTAATTGCGCTTCGGCGAGATGATGCTGAAGTTCCGGTGGAACTTGACGTCCTTGAAGGTGGTCGCCTTCAGGCTCCCGTGCTTGATCGCCTGGCGCGCGGCCCAGGCCGAGACGATCGAAACCCCTACCCCTTCTTCCACCGCACCCTTGATGGACTCGGTGCTGCCGAGCACGAGCGCGACCTTGAGATGGTCGAGCTTGATCCCGTGCTCTTCCAGGTGCTTCAGGATGATCTGTCGCGTCCCGGACCCTTCCTCGCGCAGGATGAGCGGCTCCTTGGTCAGGTCGATGCCCGGGATGTTCCGCCGCTCGGCCCAGGGGTGCGCCGGCGACATGATCACCACCAGTTCGTCCGACAGCAGCGTATCCACGGAGAACCGCTGCTTGCTCACGTCCCCCTCCACCAGGGCGATGTCGATCTCACCCGCGTTCAGCTTCTCGGTGGTCGTCTTGGTGTTGCCCACCACAAGCGAGATGTTCACCTGGGGAGTCTTCTTCTTGAAGGCCGCGATGATCGTGGGGAGCAGGTAATTGCCGATCGTGGAGCTGGCGCCGATGGAGAGCGAACCCTTGATCGCGCCGGTGATCTCGCTGATGTTCTTCTGCGCCTCGGCGTAGAGGGCCAGGATCTCCTTGGCGCGACGGTAGAGGATCTCTCCGGCAGGCGTCAGATTGATCGAGTTGCCCGACCGGTCGAACAGGCGCGTCTCGTACAACTCCTCCATGGCCTGCACCTGCAGACTGACCGCCGGCTGGGTGAGGTGGATGAGCTCCGATGCCTTGGAGAAGCTTTTTGTCTCTGCGACGGCGCAGAATACCCTAAGTTTGTGATCTTCCATAAAATTTCGAAACGGATGACGAAAGAACGAACAGAAGGAAGCCGGAACTGTCTGAATGCTGCTGAACGAATCAAGAGGACGTTGCGTACCGTACTGCAACTAGTTATAAATCAACCGGTTTTGCTTGTCAAGAGGATTATCCGCCGTCCGGTACGGACCGGGGGCTGGTGGATGGTGAACGGATCAAGCTCGTCAACCTCTGGGCATGAGGCCGACAGGAAGCGCACCTATGGCGGATGAAATCGAAGAAATCCTTCTGGACGAGGCCGCGATCGAAAGGCTCGTCAAGGAACTGGCTGTCCGCATCTCCCAAGACTACGCCGGCGGAGAGGTGGTCCTGGTCTGCGTCCTGAAGGGCGCCGCCCTGTTCTGCGCGGATCTGGCGCGGAGTATCACCGTGCCCACCACGATCGAGTTCGTGCAGGCAGCGAGCTACGGCGCAGGCCGGAGCTCGTCCCGGGACGTGCGCATCAAGAAGGACCTGGACATGGACATCGCCGGCAAGCACGTGCTGCTCGTGGATACGATCGTGGACTCGGGGGACACGCTGCAGTGTCTCTTTGCGGCGCTCGCCGCGCGGCAGCCCGCGAGCCTCAAGGCCGTGGTCCTGCTCGACAAGGCCTGCCGCCGCGCCTCCCCCGTACCGATCGCCTACCGGGGTATCGAGATCCCCGACCGCTTCGTGGTAGGATACGGCATGGACTGCGCGGAAAAGTACCGGGCCCTGCCGTACATCGCGGCGCTCAAATCTGATTCAGACGAAAAGACCGGGCAATAAACAGGGGTCCGCAATTCCTATTGAAACATTGACGCAATCGATCTATCAATCCTTGGTAGTTACATCCTGTAGGTGATAGTTGCCAAAATTGGCGACGATCAATAGTTCTCCTGGAAGTCCTTTCGGCCCACAAAATTCTAAAGTGCCCCTCGCACTCGTATAACCACGTATGGTTTTCCCGTAGAGTGGAGCCCTGGCGTAGTGGCTGCAGGATGGGCCTATCTATTTCTGCCCCTTTCGGTTGGCAGTGCCTCACTAGTCCACCCATACTCTATTTCCAGAGCCCCCTCATCAAACCGTGCATG
>JBJKRX010000013.1:0-16415 GCA_046704425.1 Nitrospirota bacterium | reverse complement strand
ATACGGACCTTGCCAAGGCGGCGGTCCCGGACATCCCTCTTCCCGCGGACCGCTTCACGCACCCCGAGGACGCGAAGGCCCAGATCGAGCGCGCCCTCGCCTACCACGCGGACCTCTTCGGTGCGCGGCCGTCCGGCATGTGGCCCGCCGAGGGGTCGGTGGCCGAGGACGTCATCCCGCTCATTGCCGACGCGGGAATCCGGTGGATCGGCACCGACGAAGGCGTGCTGGCGCGCTCCCTCGGCATCACGATCGAGCGCGATTTTTCCGGCATCATGAAAAACCCCGCGGTCCTGTACCAGCCGTACCTGGCGGGCAAAGGGGACCGGCAGGTCTCGATCGTGTTCCGCGATCACACCCTGTCCGATCTGATCGGCTTCGTCTACTCGAAGTGGGACTACAAGAACGCCGTGCACGACCTTCTCGACCGGCTCCACCGGGTCAGGCGCGGCCTCCCCGACGGGCCCCATCTGGTCTCGATCATCCTGGACGGCGAGAACGCCTGGGAGTACTACCAGAACGACGGGAGGGACTTCTTCCTCTATCTGTACGAGCGCCTGAGCGGGGAGCAGGAACTCCGGTGCGTGACGGTGGATGAATACCTCCGCGAGCATCCCGCCCGTACCCCTCTTTCCCATCTCCATGCGGGTTCCTGGATCAATGCGAACTACCGTATCTGGATCGGCCACGAAGAGGACAACCGCGCGTGGGACCTCCTTTCCCGGACCCGCGAGGCACTGACCGGCTATGCCGCGGAAAACAACGATCCCCAGAAGCTGGCCGCGGCCTGGGAGGAGATCTACATCGCCGAGGGGAGCGACTGGTGCTGGTGGTACGGGGACGACCACTTTTCCGACAACGACAAGGAGTTCGACCTCCTGTTCCGGACCCATTTAATGAATGTCTATCGCATCATCGGCCTGGACGTCCCGGATGAGCTCCAGATCCCCGTCCTGCGCGAGGACCGGCAGGCCCTGCCCACGGTGGAGCTCACCGCCTTCATCACCCCGACCATCGACGGCGTCGTGACGAACTACTTCGAATGGCTGCCGGCCGGCTTCTACGACGTGAGCCAGGGCGGCGGGGCCATGCACCGCGGCCAGGCCGTCGTCACGCACCTCTATTACGGTTTCGACCTCAAGAACATGTTCCTGCGCATCGACCCGAGCGGCAGCCTGAAGGACGAGAAGGTCGAAGAGCTCGCGTTCTTCGTCAATTATCTGAGTCCCCCCGGCAGGGACGTGGAGATCCGGATCGTCCCGCGCGAGCACCGCGTGAGCGCCTCCCTCCATCAGGACGAAAACGGCGAGAGGCGGGAGATCGCTGTGATCAACACGGTCGCGGCAAATGACATCATCGAGCTCGCCGTGCCCTTCGATCTGCTCGGCGTGAAGCAGGACGACGAGATCCGGATCTTCCTGACCGTCGAACGGAACGGCGCGGAGATCGAGAAGTGGCCCTTCCGCGGCTACCTCCAGTTCAAGGTCCCGACCGACGACTTCGAAGCCATGATGTGGCAGGTGTAGCATCCGCCCATTCGCACAGCTTTTGCCGTCCCCGCCGCTGTTTCCCGGCCAATTTCCATAATTTTATTTAATGGATCTATTATCCAGGGAAAAGCTGATATTTGCTTGACAAGACAGGGGTTTTTTGTATAATAGCACTCTGTTTTTCACATCTTTCCTTCTCTTTCCGGATAGGGCTACTCATTGACATTTCAAGAACTTATATTGACTCTCCAGAGCTATTGGGCCTCGAAAGGATGCGTCATTCAGCAGCCCTATGACACCGAGGTCGGGGCAGGGACCTTCCATCCCGCGACCTTCCTGCGTGTCCTGGGACCCGAGCCCTGGAAAGCTGCCTACGTGCAGCCGTCGCGCAGGCCCACGGACGGCAGGTACGGCGAGAACCCCAACCGTCTGCAGCACTACTATCAGTTCCAGGTGGTTCTGAAGCCCCACCCCCAGAACGTGCAGGAGGTGTATCTCGACAGCCTCGTGCAAATCGGCATCAATCCCCTGCAGCATGACATCCGCTTCGTGGAGGACGACTGGGAGTCCCCCACGCTCGGGGCATGGGGGCTCGGGTGGGAGGTCTGGCTCGACGGCATGGAAGTCACCCAGTTCACCTACTTCCAGCAGGTGGGCGGCATCGACTTGAAGCCCGTGACCGCGGAGCTGACCTACGGCCTCGAACGGCTCGCCATGTACCTCCAAGGGGTGAACAACGTCTTCGACCTGGAGTGGACCAAGGGGGTCCGCTACGGCGACGTGCACCACGAGACCGAGGTGCAGTTCTCGAAATACAACTTCGAGCTGTCGGACCGCGAGATGCTCTTCCGCCAGTTCGAGTCCTATGAGAAGGAGTGCGAAAAGCTCGTCGCGGCCGGCGTGGTCTTGCCTGCCTACGACTACTGCCTCAAGTGCTCGCACACCTTCAACCTCCTGGACGCGGCCGGCGCGATCAGCGTGACCGAGCGGACCGGCTACATCGCCCGGGTGCGGAAGCTGGCGCGGCTCTGCGCGCACGGGTACCTGGCGGACCGGGAGGCCAAGGGCTTCCCGATGCTGCGGAAATAATCGATCATGACCAAGGAATTACTGCTCGAAATAGGCATGGAAGAGATCCCGGCGCGGTTCCTCCGTCCGGCGCTCGACAAGCTGCAGGAGCTCTTCGCGGCCCTTGCCGCAAACGGCCGCGTGGCCCTGGACCAGGCGTCGATCCGGACCTACGGGACGCCCCGGCGCCTGGTGCTGCACGCGCCGCAGGTCTCTGCGCGGCGCGACGACGCGTCCCGCGAGGTGATCGGTCCGCCCAGGAAGGTGGCCTTCGACGCGGCGGGCAAGCCGACCAAGGCGGCGATCGTCTTTGCCGAAAAGAACAAGGTCTCCGTCGAGGCCCTTGCGGTCAAGACCACGGACAAGGGCGAGTACGTGGCCGCCCGCATCGAGGAACTGGGCGGCGAGACCGCGGACTGGCTCCAAAAGGAGCTGCCGGGATTCATCCTCTCGCTCCCGTTCCCCAAGACCATGCGCTGGATGGACAAGGATATCCGGTTCGCCCGGCCCATCCACTGGGTGCTTGCCCTCTGGGGCGGTTCTGTGTTAGACTTTGAACTCGACGGCATCCGAAGCGGCAACCTCTCGCGCGGCCATCGCTTCCTGAGTCCCGGCGCGTTCCTGGTCAAGGACTTCAAGTCCTACGCGCAGCAGGCCGAACCGAACTATCTCGTGCTCGATCCCGAGGTGCGCAAGCAGCGCATCCTGAAGCAGGCCCAGGAGCTCGCGGCCTCCCAAAAGGGGACCCTGCTCGAAGATCCCGACCTGGTGGAAGAGACGGCGAACCTCGTGGAGTATCCCGTCGCGATCCTCGGCAGCTTTCCCAAGGACTATCTGCGGGTCCCCAAAGAGGTCCTGATCACGGCCATGCGCGAGCACCAGCGCTACTTCAGCGTCGCGGACAGGGCGGGGGACCTCCTGCCCTGCTTCATCACCATCAGCAACACCAAGGCCGAGAACCCGGACGTGGTGCGCGCAGGGAACGAGCGGGTGCTCGCCGCGCGCCTGGCCGACGCCGCGTACTTCTACGATCACGATCTTACGGTGCCGCTGCCCGAGCGGGCCGCGGGCCTCAAGAAGGTCACGTACCAGGAAAAGCTCGGCTCGGTCTACGACAAGACGCGACGCGTCATGGCGCTCACCAAAGGGCTCGCCGCGATCGTGGGTGCGGACGCAAAGGCGTCGGAGCGGGCCGCGGAGCTCAGCAAGGCGGACCTCCTGACGGGCGTGGTGGGCGAGTTCCCCAAGCTCCAGGGCGTCATGGGCAGGCACTACGCCCGGCACGCCGGTGAAGACCCGCGCGTTGCCGCTGCCATCGAGGAGCACTATCTGCCCCGGTTCTCCGGGGACCGGGTGCCCGAGTCCCCGGAAGGCGTCTGTGTGGGGATCGCGGACCGGATCGACACGATCACCGGGTGCTTTTCGATCGGCCTCGTCCCGAGCGGTTCCGAAGACCCCTACGGTCTGCGCAGGCAGGCCATGGCAATCCTGCACCTGCTCCAGACGCGCGGCATCCGGATCTCGCTCCGCGATCTGATCACGGAGGCCGCGAAGGGCTTCTCGTTGAAGGGGCAGGAGCGCGACCGTGTTACTGTCGCGACGCTCGACTTCTTCCGCCAGCGGCTCGCCGGCATGCTCGGCACGGAAGGACGCCGGCCGGACGTGGTGGAGGCGGCGCTCTCGGTGGGATTCGACGATCCGCTCATCGCGCGCGAGAAGGTGACCGCCCTGGACGGGCTCCGCGCCTCGGAAGACTACGCGCCGCTCGTCACGGCGCTCAAGCGGGCCGGCAACATCGTGCCCAAGGACTTCAGCGGGACCGTGGCCCCGGGCCTCCTGCGCGAGGACGCGGAGAAGGCGCTCCATGACGCCTTCCTTGCGGTCCAAGAGCGCGCGAAGGAGCGCACGGCTGCGCTCGATTTCCGCGGCGCCCTGGAGGACATCGCGTCGCTCCGCAGGCCGGTGGACGCCTTCTTCGATTCGGTGATGGTCATGGACAAGGACGCAAAGGTGAAGCAGAACCGCCTGGCGCTCCTGGCCGGCATCACGGGCCTCTTCTCGGCGATCGCCGATTTTGCGCGGCTGGAACTAAGCGTAGAAAAAGAAAGCACCAAATAACAAGCACCAGATCTCAAATAAGCTCCAATATCAAAAAACAAAATTACAAACGTTTCGGTATTTGGATTTTGAAATTGGAATTTGTCTCGGATTTCGAATTTAGACATTACTTTTCAGGAGGAGATGCTATGGCGACCGACAAGAAATACATCTATTTCTTCGGCAACGGCAAGGCCGACGGGAACGGGCAGATGAAGGGCCTGCTCGGCGGCAAGGGCGCGGGCCTCGCGGAGATGACGAACGCGGGCGTCCCGGTGCCTCCGGGCTTCACCATCACCACCGAGGTCTGCAATGTCTTCTACGAGATCGGGAAGCGGGTGCCCGACGGCCTCGACGACGAGATGCGCGGGTACATGGCGAAGATCGAGGAGGCCCTGGGCCGCAAGTTCACCTTCGGCGACCGGAACCGGCCGCTCCTGGTCTCGGTCCGGTCGGGCTCCAAGTTCTCCATGCCCGGGATGATGGACACGGTCCTGAACCTGGGCCTGAACGACCAGACGATCAACGGCCTGATCCAGATGTCCGGCAACCCGCGCTTCGCCTGGGACGCCTACCGCCGGTTCATCCAGATGTTCGGCAACGTGGTGATGGACATCGATAAGGACGTCTTCGAGCACATCATCCACGAGGTGAAGAAGAAGAAGAGGGTCAACCTCGACATCGAGCTGACGGCCGAAGACCTGCAGGGGCTCGTGGCCAAGTTCAAGGCCAAGGTGAAGCAGGTCGCGAAGCGCGACTTCCCGCAGAACCCCTGGGAGCAGCTCACCATGGCCCGCGACGCGGTCTTCGGCTCCTGGAACAACCCCCGCGCCATCACCTACCGCAAGCTGAACGACATCCCCGGTAACCTCGGCACGGCCGTGAACGTGCAGTCCATGGTCTTCGGCAACATGGGCGAGACCTCGGCCACGGGCGTGGGCTTCACGCGCAACCCTTCGACGGGCGCCAAGGAGTTCTACGGCGAGTACCTCACGAACGCCCAGGGCGAGGACGTGGTGGCCGGCATCCGCACGCCGCACCCCATCGCGGACCTCGAGAAGGAGATGCCCTCGGTCTACCGGCAGCTCCGCGACACCACGACCATGCTGGAGAAGCACTACCGCGACGTGCAGGACTTCGAGTTCACCGTGCAGGAAGGCACGCTCTTCATGCTCCAGACCCGGACCGGCAAGCGCACGGCCCACGCGGCGGTCAAGATCGCCGTGGACATGGTGAGCGAGGGCCTCATCTCCAAGGAGGAGGCGGTGCTGCGCGTCGAGCCCGCGTCGCTCGACCAGCTCCTGCACCCCATCATCGACCCCAAGGCGAAGATCGAGGTGATCGCCAAGGGGCTGCCCGCCTCGCCCGGCGCCGCGTCCGGAAAGGTGGTGTTCACGGCCGACGATGCGGTGAAGCAGGCGAAGAAGGACAAGGTCATCCTGGTGCGGCCCGAGACCACGCCGGACGACATCCACGGCATGGACGCGGCCAAGGGGATCCTGACCGCGCGGGGGGGTATGACCTCCCACGCGGCCGTGGTGGCCCGGGGCATGGGCAAGCCCTGCGTCGCCGGGTGCGAGACCATCAAGGTGGACCTCAAGGCAGGGCGGTTCACGGTCGGGAAGCGCACGGTCAAGGAGGGCGACTTCATTACGATCGACGGCGGCACGGGCCGCGTGATCATCGGCAAGGTGCCGACCAAGGACCCGCAGGTCTCCGGCGACTTCGGCACGCTCATGGGGTGGGCGGACAAGGTACGGACCATGGGCGTGCGCGCCAACGCGGACATCCCGCGGGACGCCAAGATGGCGCGCGAGTTCGGGGCAGAGGGCATCGGGCTCTGCCGGACCGAGCACATGTTCTTCGCCGACGACCGGCTGCCGCACGTCGTGCAGATGATCCTGGCGGACTCCACCGAGGGCCGGGAGAAGGCCCTGGCCAAGCTGCTGCCCATGCAGCGCTCGGACTTCAAGGGCCTCTTCGAGAGCATGGCCGGGTACCCGGTCACCATCCGGCTCTTGGACCCGCCGCTTCATGAATTTTTGCCCAAGCGCGAGGACCTCATGGTCGAGATCGCGGTCATGAAGGCCAAGCGGGCGCCCAAGGCCTCGATCACCAAGAAAGAGAAGCTGCTCCACCGCGTCGAGGAGCTGCACGAGTTCAATCCCATGCTCGGCCACCGCGGCTGCCGGCTCGGGATCGTGTACCCCGAGATCACGCGCATGCAGTCCCGCGCCATCATCGAGGCGGCCTGCGAGCTGGCCAAGAAGGGCAAGAAGGTGGTGCCCGAGATCATGGTGCCGCTCGTCGGCCTGCAGAAGGAGCTCCAGAACCAGAAGGCTCTGATCAAGGCCACGGCCGAAGAGGTCATGAAGAAGAAGGGCGTCAAGATCAACTATATGATCGGCACCATGATCGAGCTGCCGCGCGCCGCGGTCATCGCGGACGAGATCGCGAAAGAGGCGGAGTTCTTCTCCTTCGGCACGAACGACCTCACCCAGACCACCTTCGGCTTCTCGCGCGACGACGCGGGCAAGTTCATCAACTACTATACGGAGAACGGCATCCTCGAAAAGGACCCCTTCCAGACCCTGGACCAGGAAGGCGTGGGGAAGCTGGTGCAGATGGGCGTGACCAAGGGCCGTGCCACGCGGTCCAACCTCAAGGTCGGCATCTGCGGCGAGCACGGCGGCGACCCGGCCTCCGTGGAGTTCTGCTACAAGACGGGGCTCAACTACGTGAGCTGCTCCCCCTATCGCGTGCCGATCGCGCGGCTCGCTGCCGCCCATGCCAAGCTCAAGGAGAAGGGCGTGGGGGATTCGGGGACGAAGTAAGAGAGAACGATCGTATCGTGCAATATCCGAAGGGCGGCCAACACAGGCCGCCCTTTTTTTATCCCATGACCGGGGCTCGCTCGTAATCGGCATCTGCTGCGGCCTGTTCCTCTTTGTATTTTTTGGGCACCTTGCAGCTCTGCCGTGCTAAGCATGTATTGCTGTTTCTGTTGCGTGATATTCTGTGGTGTTTCGCAGCACTTCCCCTCGCCCGGGAAGACGGGCTCGGCCGTGTCTGCCTTGGCTCTTCGGCATCCGACGTTTTGTGACTATGCCATACATACGCACAGCGATCGCCTGCAAGATGCCCGGCGCAGGGGTAAGGCAAAAGAAAAGCCCTCCCTCCCGCTGATGTAATGACCCACTGAAGATTTCATGCTATAATCCGCCATGCGATTCATTGCCGACCTGCACGTCCACTCCCACTACTCCCGCGCAACGAGCAAGGACATGTGTCCCGAGGGCATCTGGCGCTGGGCCCAGCTCAAGGGGATCCAGGTGATCGGGACCGGGGACTTCACGCACCCCGGATGGCTCAAGGAGCTTTCCGAGAAGCTGGAGCCCTCCGGGCCCGGTCTCTTTATGCTCAAAGAGGAGTTCCGCGTAGGCGACGTGCCTGCCGCGTGCGCGGCAGAGGTATCGTTCCTTTTGTCCGCGGAGGTCTCCTGCATCTACGGCAAGGGCGGCAGGACGCGGAAGGTCCATGCCGTGCTGCTTGCGCCGGATTTCGCTGCAGCGGCGCGGCTGAATCTCGCGCTCGCGAAGATCGGGAACCTCAAGGCCGACGGCAGGCCCATCCTGGGGCTCGACGCCAAGGAGCTGCTCCGGATCGCGCTCGACGCCTCGCCGGACTGCCTCTTCATCCCGGCCCATGCCTGGACCCCGCACTTCTCCGTGTTCGGCGCTGCCTCGGGCTTCGACAGCCTGGAGGAATGCTTCGAGGACCTGACCCCGCAGATCCACGCCATCGAGACCGGGCTCTCGTCGGACCCGCTCATGAACTGGCGGCTCTCGGCCCTGGACCGGATCACCCTCGTCTCGAACTCCGACGCGCATTCGGCGGCCAAGCTCGGGCGCGAGGCGAACATCCTGGACACGGAGCGCTCCTACCCGGCGCTGTGCGAGGCGATCCGGACGCGGAAGGGGTTCCTCGGGACCATCGAGTTCTTTCCCGAGGAAGGGAAGTACCACTTCGACGGCCACCGCGACTGCGGGGTGCGGCTCGCGCCCAAGGAGACGATCCATCACGACGGATGCTGCCCGGTCTGCGGCAGGAAGGTGACCGTGGGCGTGATGCATCGCGTGGAGAAGCTCGCGGACCGCGCCGAGGGCATCAGGCCCGAGGGCGCGCCTTCCTTTGCCTCGATCATCCCGCTTCCCGAGGTCATCGGTGAGACCCTGCGCGTGGGCGCCGCGAGCAAGAAGGTGGCTGCCCAGTACCACGCCCTGCTCGAACGGCTCGGGAACGAGTTCACGATCCTGCTGGATACGCCGCTCGACGAGATCGAGCGGGCAGGCACGCCGCTTATTCGTGAAGCGATCGCGCGCATGCGCGTGGGCAAGGTCCATATCGCGCCGGGGTATGACGGCGAGTTCGGGACGATCCGGATCTTCGAGGACGGGGAGCGAAAGACGCTCAAAGGACAGATGAAACTTCTCTGAAACCAATTCAACTGATTGCCACAGAAGGCGTATTGATAAGATATGAATCAAATGCAAAGCATTTCTCGCGCGGAGACGCGGAGACGCAGAGAAAACAAGGATCTGATCTTTAAAGCACGCATGCCGTCCCAGCGCCTCTGCGTCTCAGCGGAAAATCCGGGTTTTCAGAATAGAGTATTTTGAGGTTCGCTTTCATGTCTTCCCTCCTGGATGGATTGAACGAAGCGCAGCAGCAGGCGGTCCTGACCGTCAAGGGGCAGGTCATGGTCGCGGCAGGGCCCGGCACGGGCAAGACCCTCACGATCGTGCGCAGGATCGCGCGGCTCGCGGAAGAGGGCGTTCGGCCGGAGCGGATCCTCGCCGTGACCTTCACGAACCGGGCAGCGCGCGAGATGCAGGAGCGCACAAGGGCCCTGCTCGGGGAGACTGTTTCACAGGTCTGCATCGGCACCTTCCATTTCCTGGGGCTCAGACTCCTGCGCGAGAGCGGACGCAAAGACTTTGCGCTTCTTAATAGAGACGAACAGGTCGCTCTTCTTAAGGAGATCACCGGGCTTTCGGCCAGGAAGGCGCAGCAGGCCGCGGATGGGATCTCGCGGATCAAGAACAGCCTGGCAGCAGCGGACGATCTCCAGGCTCTCTTCGACAAGTACCAAGCCGCACTCCAGGAGCGCAATGCCTGCGACTTCGACGACCTCATCCGGATCCCCTGCGAGATGCTCGAACAGGCGGACCGGAAAGACCGCTTCGGTCACATTATCGTGGACGAGTACCAGGACATCAATCCCCTCCAGTACCGGCTCCTTATGCTCCTTGCCGGAAAAGGCCCGAACCTCTGCGTCGTGGGCGACGCGGACCAGGCCATCTATTCCTTCCGCGGGGCTGACCTCGGGAACTTTCTGCGCTTTGAAAAGGACTTTCCGGACAGCACGCGGATCACCCTTACGCAGAACTACCGGTCCATGGGCAGGATCGTGCAGGCCGCGGACTGCGTGATACAAAATAATCAGCAGAGGCTCAACAAAGAGCTGGTTGCCACGCGGGAAGAGGGGATGCCGGTTATCGCGGTTTCCGCGCCTGACGAAGCCCGCGAGGCAAGCCTCATCATCCAGGAGATCGAGGCGCGCATGGGAGGTACGAGCCACGACCAGATGCGGAAGAACGAGGCTGCCCGGCAGAGCGTGGATTGCTCGCGCCGATTCTCGGACTTTGCGATCATCTACCGGACGAACGCGCAGGCAAAGGCGCTGGAGGATGCCTTCAGTGCTTCCGGCATTCCCTATCAGGTGATCGGGAAGAGGGGAGCGATCCAGTCACGCGAGATCGAGGAGACCACGGCCTTTCTGCGGTCCCTGCTCGGAGAGGCCGATGACGATACGATCGCGCCCGCTGCGTCGCTGGAAGAAAAGCTCCTTTCCCCGGCGGACTTCTTCGATCCCCGCGCGGATGCGGTTACGCTCATGACCCTGCATATGGCAAAGGGGCTGGAGTTCCCGATCGTGTTCCTCACGGGATGCGAGCAGGGGCTCCTGCCCTGTACGATCATCCGGGAAGACGCGGACCAGGAGGAAGAACGGCGGCTCTTCTATGTGGGCATGACGCGGGCAAAGGACGAGCTCTATCTCACTGCTGCGCGGAGGCGGTTCCTTTTCGGCCAAAGGCTCGAACAGACTCCATCGCCCTATCTCAGCGAGATCCCCGAGCAATTCATCGAAAGACGGGTCATCCCGGACCAGGCCAGGAAGCAGAAGGAACCCGACCGACAGATGGGATTGTTCTAACGGACAAGACTATTTTCGCGCTATACCCTATATTCGCGCTGACGCACTCATAACCATTGAGCACGAGCGTCGCGAAGCCGCTAAGAAAAGCAAACCTTGAAATCTTGCTTTGCGCCGTTCTTTGCGTCTCTGCGCGAGATGCTTTTCGGTGTTGTGTGCATCTTGTGGCTAATTCGGTCCTAAGATCATGAACGATAAAGCGCTTCCTTTTCATTTTCTGGAAAAGCTCCTCTCCCTGACCGCGGACCCGCTCTATCTTGTGGGCGGGACCGTGCGGGACCTCCTGCTCGGGCGGTCGGGCATCAGGGACATCGACCTCCTCATGCCCGCGAACACGGAAGCTGTGGCGCGGTCATTTGCGGACCGGATCCAGGGCAGCTTCTTCTTCCTCGACGAAGAGCGCGGGATCACGCGCGTGGTCAAACAGGAAGGCGAAGCCCTTGTCCAGTTCGACTTCACGAACTTCGATGGTGCAGACCTTGCGGCAGACCTCAAGCGCAGGGACTTCACGGTCAATGCCATGGCACTGGATCTGCGCGAGTTCATCCGGACAGGCTCCCTCGATACCGTGGTCGATCTCTTCCAGGGCAGGGAGGACGTGTGCGCCAGGGTCATCCGGGTCGTAACTCCCGCAGTCCTGGACGACGATCCATTGCGGCTCCTGCGGGCCGCGCGGTTTGGGGCAACCCTCGGGTTTACGATCGACGATCAGACAACAGAGGCTATCCAGCAGCGGGCAGCGAAGATCAAGGAACCATCGCCCGAGCGAATCCGCGACGAGCTCTTCCTGATCCTGGCCGAGCGGTCAGCCGATAGCCACCTGGGTTTTCTCGACTCTCTCGGCCTGTTTTCGCAACTCTTTCCCGAACTCGAACCCCTCCGGGGATTCGCGCCGGGCATGTACCATGTACATGACGTCTTGACCCATTCGTTCAAGACCGCGGGCTTTCTGGACGGCGTGCTGGACGATTTGCCCCGGCTTTCGCCGGAACACGCGCAAGAGGTAATGGCCCATCTCGAAGAGCCGCTCGAACAGCTCGTGCCCAGAAAGGCGGCGCTCCGCTTCGCCTGCCTCCTGCACGACATGGCCAAGCCCGAGACCTATAGCCACGCCGACGGTAAGGTCCGGTTCCACGGACACGACATTCTGGGCGCGGAAAAGGCAGCGCAGGTCTGCCGCCGGTTCCGTCTCTCGCGGAACACGGAAAAGGCCGTCGTAGCCGTGATCAGGCAGCACATGCGGATCTTCAACCTTGCGACCCCGGCTGGACCGAGCAGGAACGCCCTGTACCGCTACTGCCGGGACGTGGGTGACGCCCTGCCCGAGAGCCTCCTGCTCGCCCAGGCGGACGCGCGCGCCACTTCGCTCATCATGCCGAAGGAGAAGTTCAGCGACACCGAAGGGCCCATGACGCAGGCCCTGGCCTATTACTACACCCAGTTCCGGAAGGTGGAGGAGAGGCCGCTCGTGACCGGCCAAGACCTGATCGATCTGGGCATGACGCCGGGGCCGCGGTTTCGGGAGATACTGGAGGCGGTGAAGGAACAGCAGGCGGAGGGGGCGATCAAGGATAGGCGGGAGGCGCTGGAGTATATCAGAAAGGTCAAATAACTTTTTCACCACAGAGGGGAAACTGCGAGGAAATCTACATAACATCATATTACGGGAGTAAAAGCAAGAACCTTTGCTCACCGCAGAGGACGCAGAGGAATAAAATCGAGGACGGCAAGGTCAACGACAGGGGCGGGACTGGTTTAACCACAGAGAAGAGGGCACAGGGGGTAAGGGGCGAGGAAGGCAAAGCCAAAGATAAAGACTGGGATTGGGGGGGTCGGCAGAGGCTGAACATCAAAAGGAGCTGCGTATGGATATCAACCGGGTAACGGGGAAGATCATCGATGCGGCGATGAAGGTGCATTCTGCTCTTGGGCCGGGGCTGCTGGAGAGCGCGTATGAGGCCTGTCTTCTGCATGAACTGCGGAAAAGCGACCTGCGTGCCCTCTCGCAAGCGATGCTGCCGCTGCACTATGACGGGGTAAAGATCGACGCTGGGTACCGGATCGACCTCCTGGTCGCGGACAGCGTCATCGTCGAACTGAAGGCGGTCGACAAGGTCTTCCCGATCCATATGGCCCAGCTCCTTTCCTACTTGAAGCTCAGCGACAAGAAGGTCGGCCTGCTCATCAATTTCAACGTCGTTCATCTCAAGTCCGGCATCAAGAGAATAGCCAATAAGGTGCAATGTCTTGCCGATGGGAGAAGCTCTTTCGTAGCCTTTCTCTGCCGAGAACAAAGGTTTAAGCTTCTCCCCCTATCTCAATTTTTTGACGTAATCTTCCTCGGTGTTCCCCCTCTGCCTGCGCCCAACGCTTATGAGTGCAAAGCGCGAATGTAGGGTGCGTCCTCTGCGGTGGGAAAAAGGTTTTCGCCCCGCAGTGAATTAAGATATACTGTGTGCTACAATTTCCGGTAGATTAGTGAAGTAAACTTCCTGGAGGTGTTCGATGGCGGGAAAGCTCGAAGCAATGACCGTGGACGAGCTCAAGGTCGAGCTCAAGCGGCTCAAGGACAACCTCTGCGACCTGGAGGACATGCACGCCTTCACCTTCGGCAAGACCTCGGTGCACATCGGCGCGGAGAAGGCCCAGAACCTCACGGCCGAGTACGAGGACGAGTGCAAGCGCTTCAACGAACAGATCGCGGAGATCGAACAGCTCTTGAAGGCAAAAGGCGCCTAGAAGTAGTAGCGCGCCCCGAGGTCCGCCTCGAGGTACATGTCCGGCCCGCGGGTAATGACGATCTCGGGCGCGATCTCCAGGAAGCACTCGATGGGCTGCCGCGCCACGTAGTAGGCCGCCCCGGCGACCGCCCGGAACCCGAGGTCCGCATAGTCGTGGTCGCGGTAATGGTGTTCTCCGATCTCCGCGCCGATGCCGCCGTAGGCTGCCAGGCGTCCCTGCTTCGGCCGCGGGAACATGTCCCAGTTGTGCCAGAGGTAGTCCGCGTGGACCGAAAGGTCGTTGAACCCGATGGCCGCGTCCACGGCCTCGGTCCTGCTGACCCAGTACTTGGCCGTCAGGCCGGTGGGCGCGCCCAGGATAATGCCGGCCCCGAGCCGTCCGGGGGTGTTGACCTCGGCAGCAAAAAGCGTAGTAGGAAGAAGTAGAAGAAAACAGATCGTCGCGATGCGCAGCATGTTCATCCTCTCAGTCCTTCATGGAATTAACGGCAATCGGCGACCGGAATATTAACAGAACGATTGATCGAATGCAAGCGGCAGTTTCGCTGATGCCGTTTCCTCGATCAGGGCGTGTAATGCCGGGTAGGTCTCCCTGGCCAAGACGGCCTCTTCCCTGAGCAGCCGGAGCGCCTCGGGTACGTGCTTCAGGAAATAACGCTTCCCTTTCTCGACGGAAAGGAAGCCGTAGGCCCCGAGGGCCTGCATGTGGCGCTGGAGGCGGCAGGGGAGGAGGCTCTCGTGAAAGGCCTGCTCGTCGAACCCCCTGGCCTTCTCCTTCATTCCCTCTCTATAGTAATTCACCAGCCGTTCCCGCAGGCCCTCTTCCAGCCGGGCATAGGGGTCCCAGAGGATCGAGGCGATGTCGTATGCCGGCGGCGCCATGCGCGCGCCCTGGAAGTCGATCACATGGGCAGTGCCGTGATAGAGCATGATGTTCTGGCTCTGGAAGTCGCGGTGGATGATGGTCTTGGAGAAGGCGTCCGCGGTCTTTGCCAGCAGATGGAACTCTTTCTCCAGGACCGCGCTGTCCTTCGGCTCGTGCCTGAGCAGGCCCCTCACAAAGCGGTCGAGAAAGTAGCTCGTCTCCCAGCGCAGGTAGTCGTAATCGAAGATGCGCGCCTGGAGCAGGGGGCAGTTGCCCACGTCCTTGGTCGCGCGGGAGTGCAGGCGGATAGCGATCTTCAGGACGTCCTGGTAGACCTGTTCGATCCGCTCCGGGTCGCGCGGCATCTTGAGATAGGCATAGAGCGAAAGGTCTCCCAGGTCCTCGAAGAGTGCCTGCTTGGTCGTGTCATGGGACGAAAGGAGCGCGGGTACAGGCACGTTGTGGGATGCGAAGAACCGGGAGTAGACGAGATGCCGCTCGAAGTCCGGATCGTCGGGCCTGCATTCCATGAGGACCGCTGATTCCTCGCCGTGCCTTACGCGATAATAGCTGCGGTCCGAGCCGCCTGTGCCGATGAGATACACGGGAATCGGCAGGTCCGAAAGGGGTGCATGGCTGCCGAAATGGCCTGCAAAGAGCGGGTCTGTGAGGTGAATGGTCTTTGTGGCAAGAGCGCGGATTCCGGGCTGCATGGCAGATTCAGGCAGATTCACAATCACGCCGGGTCCGATGATACAATCCTCGTGCTCGCCAAAGACCTCAGCGCCCGGCAGGACGATGCAGTTCCTGAGCTTCGTCCCCGGAGCAATCCGGCAATTGGATTCCAGTACCACCTGGCCGTCCACATGCACATGATCGCAAATAGCCGATGAGGAACGGTAGATGGTTTCTCCCTCTTTGGTAAGAGCGTCCAGCACGGCCCGGGCATAGGTTGCCGGGTTTCCCACGTCGTTCCAGTACGACCCGGTCACGTCATAGATGCGCACGCGCCTGCCGGCCCGCGATGCAGCGATCCAGGCTACCGTTGTGTGCGAGACACCGGGAGGAAGGAATTTCAAGAATTCCGGGGAGTAGATCGCAATGCCTGTGTAGGCCACCTTGTCCGCGGTGTTCGTAGGATCGGGCCGTGACTCTCCGGGGTTCTCGACATCCAAAACCTGTCCTTGGCTATCGATCACCACATTGCTCAGCTCAGGCAGGCGATGGCAGACCAGGGTCGCGATGTTGCCCGAGGACAGGTGCTCGTCTATGAGTTTTGCAAAGTCGACCTCAAGAAGGATGTCCGCGTTATGCACGATGAAGGGGCATTCTGACAGAAAGCCTTCGGCGTTCTTGAGCGCCCCGCCTGTGCCGAGCAGGGATTCCTCTGGGAAGAAGGTGATGCGCTTCTGCCAGGGCGATTGCCCTGCCCATTGACGGATCAGGTCCGGCTTCCAGTGCAGATTGATACCGATGTCTCCGTCCGCAGCAGCGGTCAGCCGCTCCAGGATGGTCTCGATGATCGGCTTCCCAAGGATCGGCAGGAGGGGCTTGGGGAGGAGGTTCGTGATCGGCCGGAGCCGCTCGCCCAGACCCGCGGCAGGAAGGAAGAGGTTGACGTTGGCTTTGCCCATGGTCGGGGTCAGATTAGCAGGGAGGGAGGGGGAATGCAAATAAAAATTGGGGCGAAATTGACCTTCCAAAATTACATTATTTCAAATATCTAATATGATGCGCTTTGAATACTTCTTCTGGAATTAAACAATCAACGCACAGCTAATACACATGCCACACTCTAATCGGAAATCGTACTATTTTCTGAGGGTAGGCCCCAAATTCTATTATCTGCACACAACTCCCGGCCCAAAATCAGTTTG
>JBJKRX010000012.1:0-5115 GCA_046704425.1 Nitrospirota bacterium | reverse complement strand
TCCGACGCAGATTCGACGGGCCTCGAAAATCACGGGACCCGGCCCGAGATCCTGGAGGCAGCCCGCAACGGCACGGGGTCATCCATCCGTTTGAGCCATACGCTGGGGTACGAGCTCCTGTACGCCGCCCGACGGATCGTCCGGGACGGGAAGACCGCGGGCTTCATCCGTATGAGCGTGCCGCTCACCGCGGTGGACCGCGCGGTCCGCGCGCTCAGGCTCAAGATCATCCTGGTCGCGGCCCTGCTCCTGCTCGCCACCGGCGCCTTCTCGCTCTGGCACCTGGAGCGCATCCGGCGGCTCACAGCCCAGATCCGCGACTACGCCCGTTCCGCGGCCGGCAGCGGACGGAACGGGGAACTTTTCCGCGGAAGCGACGGCGAGTTCGACGAGATCGTGGACAGCCTGGATGCCATGTCCGCGGAGCTCCGCGCGGCCCTCGTTGCCAGCGAGGAGGAGCAGAAGCGGCTGAACGAGATCCTGCGCAGCATCCCCGACGCTCTCTTCGTACTGGACGCGCAGGGGGTCATCGTTTTGGCGAGCGCGGCCGCAGGGAGGCTCTTTCCCGACGCACCGCCCTTCCGCGGCAGACGGTACATCGAGGTGACGCGGAACACCGCCTTCCTCGGGCTTATGGAAAAAGTAGAGCGGGCCAAAACGCCCGGCGTGGCCGAGGTCCGTTTCGAAACACCCACGGAGCGTTTCTGCACGGTACAGGCGTCACCCCTCCTGTCCGCAGACCGGACCCTGTCGGGGTTCATTGTGGTCTTCCACGACATCACGAAGCTCAAGAAGCTCGAACGGGTGCGCCAGGACTTCGTGGCGAACATCTCGCACGAGATCCGGACGCCGATCACGGCAATCGCGGGGTTCGCCGACACCCTGCTTGAGGGAGCCCTCGACGACCGGGAGCACGCGACCGGGTTCCTGCGCATCATCAAGGCGAACAGCGAGCGCATCAACAACCTCGTGGAAGACCTCCTGACCATCTCCAAGATCGAGCTTGGCGTCATCACGGTGCAGAAAATGCCCGTAGATATTCAGGAGGTCGTCGATCATGTCCTCGCCCTCTTTCGGGCCAGGGCGGCGGAGCGGAACCTGACGCTCGAAACGCAGCTCCTGCCCGCGCGGCGTATCGTACAGGCGGACCGGGACCGGCTGATCCAAATCCTGACGAACCTCGTGGACAACGCGCTCAAGTTCACCGAGCAGGGCAGCGTGGTCGTCGGCAGCAGAGAGGATGACGGCACGCTCGTGCTGTACGTGCAGGACACGGGCATCGGCGTGGCGCCGCAGCACCTCGCGCGATTGGGAGAGCGGTTCTACCGCGTGGACCCCGGCCGCTCCCGGAGCAAAGGAGGGACCGGGCTCGGGCTCGCCATCGTGAAGCACCTCGTGCAGGCCCACGGCTGGGACCTGCGAGTCGAGAGCAACCACGGCAAGGGGACCACGGTGAACGTAGTTATGCGGGAAGAGGCACTGGCAACTGCGGGATGAGCAGGAAGGGGCAGCGCCCCTCCCCTACACCCACTTGACGACGGGGTCCTTCTTCGGGGGCCGCGGGGGACGGGTCTTGGGATAGCCGAGCAGGATCGGACCGAAGACCTCTTCCCCGTCGCGCAGGTCCAGGAGCGCCTGCACCGCGGGCGCGTCCACGGCCAAGGCACCGAAACCGACCCAGCAGCTCCCGAGCCCCAGGGCGTGCGCGGCAAGCATCATGTTCTCGCAGGCCAGGGGGCAGGAATGGGCCGCGTACCTCCCCTTCCCGATGACGAACACGATCGCCGGCGCCGAGTAGTAGACCGGGTCGGGCAGCTCGGCGTACCGTTTCTTGATCGCCTCGTACCGCTCCGGATCGATCTCCTTCACCGCCTCGGTCATGGTCTTCGCCTTGGGCATGGCAGCGGCCAGGAGCTTCTTCTTCGCCTCCGGGTCCTGCACCACCACGAACCGCCAGGGCTGGCTGTTCATGGCCGAAGGCGCCTCGTTCGCCGCTTCGATGACCGCGTCCAGCATCTCGCGCGGCACCGGTTTCGTCTCATAGGCCCGAACGGACCGCCTGCTCTTGATCGCTTCCATAAGTTCGCTCATACCGATTCCTTTCTCACTGATAATCGCACCTTCCCCGTCCGCATCGCCCTGAGCCGCCGCATCAGATCCTCGTATCCCAGCGCGTTCAGCACGTCCTTTCTCTCCACCCATCCCCGCCGCGCCACCGACACGCCGTATGCCATGAAGTCGAACTGGCTCGTCACGTGCGTGTCCGTATTGATGACCAGCGGCACGCCGTAGTCCTTCGCCATCCTGCAGGCCACGTCGTCCAGGTCCAGCCGGAGGGGATAGGCGTTGATCTCCATGGCCGTGCCGTACTTCGCCGCCTCGCGCAGCACCGCGTCGAGATCGACGGCGTAGGCGTCGCGCTCTCCGATCAGCCTGCCCGTGGGATGGGCGATCACCGAGACCGCGGGGTGCCGGACAGCCGCCAGCATCCTGCGGGTGATCTCCTCCTGGGATTGCCGGAACCCCGCATGGATCGAGGCGACCACGATATCGAGCTTCGCGAGCATCTCGTCCGAAAGGTCGAGCCTGCCGTCCGTCCGGATGTCCACCTCGGTCCCGGCAAGGACATGGAACCCGCGCAGCTTCTCGTTCGCCGCCCGGATCGATGCGACCTGCGCGCTGAGCCGTTTTTCATCCAGCCCGTGCGCTACGCCCAGGCCCTTGGAGTGGTCGGTGATCGCAAGGTAGCGGTATCCCCGCTTTCGCGCCTCCTGCACGAGCACGGCGAGATCGTGGCTCCCATCGGAGGCCTTGGTATGCACGTGGAGATCGCCCTTGATGTCCGCAAGCGTCACCAGCTTCGGCAGTCTCTTCGCGCGCGCGGCCTCGATCTCGCCCCGGTCCTCGCGCAGCTCGGGCGGGACGAAATCCAGTTTGAGCGCAGCGTACACGTCCTCTTCCTGCTTCCCGGCGATCCGCTTCTCACCCGGTTCCCGGAACACGCCGTACTCGTTGATCTTGAGCTTCGCCCGCACCGCCAGTTCGCGCAGCTTGATGTTGTGCTGTTTGCTGCCGGTGAAGTACTGGAGCGCAGCGCCGAAGGAATCGGCCTCCACCACGCGCAGGTCCACCTGGACCCCCTCGCCCGTCACGAGCGAGGACTTGGTGTCTCCCCGGGCGAGCACCCGGGCCGCAGACGGGAGCTTCACGAAGGTCTCCATCACGGCATCGGGATCCTTTGACGCGACGAGGATATCGATGTCCTTTACCGTGTCCCTGCGCCGCCGGACGCTGCCCGCGATCTCGATGCGATCGATCGGCGCGCTGTCCCGCAATCTCGCCACGATCTCCTCGGCCAAGGGCAGGACCCTGCCGAGGGGCCTGCGCTCGATCCCCCGTTTCACGACCGCGATGCCCTGCAGGATGTTCTCCTCGGTCTTCTTCCGAAACCCGGGGAGCGCGGTCAGCCTGCCCGCGCGGATCGCGGCCTCCAGTTCGTCCACACCGGCGATCCTGAGCGAGTCGAAAAGCTGCATCGCCTTTTTCGGCCCCAGGCCCGGGATGCGCAACAGGTCGAGCACGCCTGCGGGGATCGCGGTCTTTAGTTCCTCGAGCTTCGCGACCTTGCCGGTCTCGGCGTATTCACGGATCTTGGCAGCCAGGTCCTTCCCGATACCGGGCACCTGCTCCAGTTCCTGTGTGGAAAGGGATGCCACGTCCCTGGCCAGTCCGGCAACGGTCTGGGCTGCCCGACGGTATGCGCGGATCCGGAAGACGTTCTCGTTCCTGAGCTCCAGGAGCTCCGCGATCTCGTTGAAGATCTCCGCGATCTGCTGGTTCTTCATGGTCGAACAATCCTGCAGAGAGGCTGAATGAAAAAAATAGCTCCCCGCAGAGGACGCAGAGAAAACCCGATTTACTTCCTCCCGGTCACCGCGTCTCTGCGGTCAGGTTCGGCTTTTCACTGTTGTCTTCCCTTACCCCACGGCAAGATAATCCGCGCCGCAGCGATATCCCATCGTCGTAAGCGCCGTCTCGATCTCGTCGCGCGCCCCGTGCTTGCGCACGTAGACCAGCACAAAGGGTTTTGGTGAGCGGTCGAGCCAGTCGTGGGGATGGACCGGAAGGCCCCAGATCGTCCTGCCGATCCTGCGCGGGTTCACGTCCACCCATGCCGAGAACCGGATCCCCTGGTCCCAGAGGAGCCGCGCGCGAAGCCGCGTGGGCCGGTTGCCCGCCCAGACCACCACGTCCCTGCCCGAGCGCACCCGGGAGTCGCGGCCGAGGTAGCGGGCACGCAGCCGGCTGAAGGCCTCGTCGCTGTACCGCGGATCGACGCGCGAGGTCCGGTCCGGCCGCTCGCGCCACGACAGAAGCACGTTCGGCACCTTGCCCATGCGGAAACCCGCCTCGTGCAGCCGGAGCCACAGGTCGTAGTCCTCGGGAAAGGGACCGTCCGCGTAGCCGCCCACGGCCGCAAGCGCGCTTTTGCGTATCATGACCGAAGGATGCGCGAGGGGCGACTCCACGAAGAGGTTCGCCGCGATCTCTTCGGGCGTGACGCATCGGTTCTGCCAGCGGACGTATTCGCGGTACCCCGCACGCACGGCCTGCTGCGGGAAGAGCTCCACGCAGCAGCCCGCGAGCGCGATCTCGGGCCTGCCGTGCAGGAACGCCACCTGCTGTTGCAGACGGTCAGGGTGCATCACGTCGTCGGCATCCATCCGTGCGATCAGGTCAGCGGCGGCCTGCGCGATGCCGTGGTTGAGTGCGGCCACCAGGCCCCGGTAGTCCGGCCCGAGCAGCCGCAGGCGCGGGTCCTTCCGCTCCCGCTCGCGCACCAGCGCTGCGGACCCATCCGTGGACCCGTCGTCCACGAGCAGCACCTCGAAATCGGCAAAGGTCTGCGCCTGGAGCGAGTCGAGACACTCGGGAAGCGTGGCCTCCGCGTTCCGGAAGGGGACCACCACCGACACCGTTGGTACGACGTTCGTCATGCCTCTGTTCCTCATCACGTATTCGGAACCGTCCCGCATCGACCGGCCACAGGAGACGGAGGGTGTTGCATCAACAGAGCGACGCCCCAAAGACAACAGGAATCGATGGCATAAAACT
>JBJKRX010000011.1:0-6890 GCA_046704425.1 Nitrospirota bacterium | reverse complement strand
ACTTTAGGGACGTAGTGACCGATATGAACTATTCGTCCTCTCTGCCCCCTAGTGCTGAACCGCGCGCACGATTCCCGACGTACTGACACTGACATGACGCACTGTCGCGGCAGGCGATAACCTGAGTTCATCGCGGCCACGTATCGCTATTGTAATCCACTTGTACGTTATGCGTCTTGCCCGCGATCCGACCCCGCACGTAGGAGGCTTGCGCCGCTCTCAATTGCCGTCCGTAAACCGTATGGTATAGCCGATATTCATGCCGAAGAGGTCCTCGTTCAGGGGCTTGCCGTCGGCCTCCGCGTAGGGATACATGAAATACCGCAGCGGTCCCCCGTGCTGGGGCGGATTGAGCGTAACGAAATCCCCGCTCTCTAAAGCGATCCGGTCCTCATCCACGGCCCCGAAAAAATACTTCTTGAGCGGCTTGACCGCGGCGGGCGAGAGCTTCTGCTCGAGCTTATGTTTCAGCACATCGGCCGGATCCACGACGACCCATCGGTATCCCGGGAGGTAGAACTCGGCCCAGCAGTGCTGCCACTTGGTGATGTCGCCTTCCTTCCCTTTCGGCAGCCGAATCCCCTGGATGTCCCTGGCCGGCACGCCGGATGCGCGCGCCAGCGCGATGAATACGGAAGAGATATCGGCGCACTTTCCGCTTTTCTTCGTAAGCAGTTGTTCGACGTTGCCGAGACCGCACCCTTTCACATCGGGGTCGCGCCGCATGGTATCAACGACCCAGTCGTACACCGCATGGGCCTTTGCCAGGGTGGTTGTCTTTCCCCGCGTGATCGTTGCAGCGATCTTCCGTATCTCGGCCTCCGCGCCTCCCAGGTACGCGGTATCGAGATAGCGGCGGTATTCTGCTGTGGATACCGCCTGAGCTGTTGCGGGAAAGGCCTTCGTCACCCTCTCCCTCCGTGCCACCCGGAAGGAATAGGTCAGGTCGCGGACCTTCCGCGGTCCCCGCCATTCCGCGTAGAGCACCGCCCCGCCGCTCCCCACGGTGCGGTACACGCCCGACGTCGTATAGTTGCCGCTGATTGAAACGTCGGTGATGTCCTGATTTTCATCGGACATCGGATAGGGCACCCAAAGCCGCACGATCTTGGCCTTTGCAGGGGCCTTGAGATCGACCTGCATGGTCACCCGGCCTTGCCGCGCGGCAAAGGCCGGTACGGCGAGCAGGATAAGCGAAAGGAAAAGTCCACCTGCTGTGTAACGTATTTTACGACCTGTCATGAATCCTCCTCTTCTTGCTGGTCCGGCAAGGACAAGGCCGCCGGCGTGCTGATTCGGAACAACATCCCCGTCCCGCTCGATGCTTTATGAGCCCCCTGCATCTTTGTACAAGATAATATCGACCATAGTGAGCGTTTCGCTCTCCGGATATTCGGCGAATGCCCCTTTGCGTTTCCGAAAATCCGCGAGGCAACTCACGGATGAGCAGCCGAGATCTTGGGTCGCATTTGTACAGGTTAAAATTCCGATTTTCGCCATACGGCGCGTTCCTGCTCATTTTCCATTTTCGGTCAATGACGGGCCAATCCGCCTGACTGAATCTTCCCGATTATATGCAAGTGCCGTGGAATGTCAAGAGAATACGGGGATATCTATCGTGCAGCTTGCGGAAACCCCGGAGGGAAGACCATTTTGGAACCGGGGTTCCCCGCGGGGAACCCCGGGCACGTGCCGCTATGCAGCCGGAAGCTTCCGGGTTGCCGAATGGATGCGGCTCTTGAGATTTGCATACCCCTTTTTCGGGGTCCAGTGCTCGTCCCGCAGCAGAATTCCGAATTTCTTCTCGGGGATGTCGAACAGCCCGGCGATGTCCTGGGGGACCGACGGCGGGGTGCTGTCATGGTCCTTCAACTCGTACCAGTTCATAAATTTAAGCTCGGAACAGTATTGATGGGTATAGAGGCTGCCGAGGGACTTGTCGATCCAGACCGCCTGCTCCTGATAGGTATGGGGACTGAGAAAGGTGTATTTGAGAGCGGCCACGATGGTCGGATTGATCGTGTCCGTGAACATCTTTTCTATCTGTTCCGGGGTGGGGAACAGCTTCCTGATGAATTCCGGAAGACTGCTGGAAAGCCAGTCGAGAAACGGCCTGATGAGGTCGATGACCGGCTTGGCGATCTGCAGGGTCAGCTTGAGGGCCAGTCCTTCGAGTATCTCCACGCTGGGTTTGAATTCAGAGTCCATCTCCCAGGTCGGAAATCCGGTCTCCAGGACGGCCAGGCTCTTCGGCCCGTGCTTGGAAATGATGCCGTGCATATCGTCGAGCGGAGACCAATCCTCATACGGCCTTTTGGACCAGGTCCCCGGGTAATGATCGACGCCGTAAATAGTGATCCGGTTGTTCTTGTTGACCTCATGGTTCATATCGACGAAATAGTTCAGGGACCGTTTCCAGGAAAAACAGTTTGCATAGAGGTTTTCCATTATGCCGAGGTCCGCAATCGCCTTGGTGAGCGCATCGTACTGCTCCTGGCTGATAAGCCCGAAAAACCACACCCAGTCCCTGAACAGCTTCATGCCGTTGACCACGGTCCCGAAGGTGAGGTCGATGCTCTGTGAGACGAGTTCCGCATCCGTGACCACGTTCACCAGAAAGTTCAGCATCGATTCCCAGGGATATCCCGCCTCATGGAGCCCCGTCTCCGCTATATAAAACATCTGCGGGAAGTTGACCGTGGCGGCAAATTGGTCTTTTCTCGCGTCCGTGAACGAAAAGAGGTTGTTCGGCTCATTCCAGAGCTGATAATAGTGGACCGTCCCGCCCATCTCCGTGGCAATGGTCTTGCAGTAGTCCTTGTAATACAGATAGAACGCGTTCGGATCGCGCCTGCATTCGTCCTTGGCCCAGTTCGGAGTCTGGTACAGGATGCAGATGACCTCGATGCCGCCGGCGCGGGCGGCCTCGACGTAACGCCTGAAAAAATCGATGACGGGCCTCTTGAACTTGAGGTCCGTCGGGTCGGCCAGGCTCCTGGGCTTGTCGGGCTGTACGAATTTCCACGAAAAATCCGTGCGCACGAACGTGCCGCCCAGGTCACGGATGGCGGTGAACGCCTTCTTGGCGCTTTCCAACGCGTCATCCAACTGCTTTTGACTTGGGAATTTGTTTTCTTCATCCAGCCCGATATCGAATAAGTGCACATTGAACGACCACGGCTTGGTTTGCGCCATACGCTTTCCTCCCGGAAATAGATTTTGTGCCGCTCGGGCAAACGAGCCTGCAGAAAAGGCCGCTTTGCGAATGGCCCCTCCTGCATGCCGGTGCAGGCAGTCCGAACGACGCAATGCAGATCAACAATACCGTAACCGCGCTTTTTTGTGAACTGCCCAACCGGGTAGTGAGAATAAATCCGGAAATGCAGATGATTTCAAGCGGGGGGATGCTTGAGGGGATGCGACAATATTGGAAAGGGTCCTCGGGCGTCCGGGGGGAACCCTGCTGGACGCCGGGACGCGGATCTGTTCGGCGGAACGTTACGGCTTCATGTTCCCTCCGCCCATGTTCAATGCCCGTGCGACACCCGGCGCCAGATCCGGATGCACCTTATGCGCGGGATATTGTTCCCGGTGCTTTTTCGCCATATCGATCGCCGCAATGATGTCCTTGTCCGGATGTCCGGCGGCAAATTGGTCGTATCCGCTGAGGCTCGCCAATTGGACGTCGAGCATATTTTCGAGAATGTCGTCAGCATCCTTGTACTTCTTCGCCTCCAGCAGGTCGAGGACCCGCACATTGACCTTCACTTCCGTGGCCCAGACGCCGAAGTTCAGCAGCCGGAAATCGTGGTCCAACGTCTTCTGCCGATGATTTCCGCCGACGACGTAGCCGCCGAGGGCTGCAATGCAGACAAGGACGATGACGAGAATATATTTCTGTGCGGTATTCATTATCGAGCCTCCTTGAGTTCCTTCTAGCGCGAGACCAGGCCTCGCAAGACCCCGGGGTCGTTCGTATAGATCCCGTCGACGCCCCAGGCGATAAGCTTCTGCATCTCCTCCGGGTCGTCCACGGTCCAGACGTAGACCCCGATATTCGCCTCGTGAAATGCCGCGATCAGCTTCTCGCTCACCGTGTTCCGCCGGAGGCTCACGATCCGGTAGCCCCGGGCGCGGTACAGGGCGACCTCGTGGGTGGAGAAGACGTCGTAGATCAGGGCCGCGGGCAGTTCGGGCATGCGGCTCAAGGCGGCGCGCACCTCGTCTTCCTTGAAGGACGAAATCAGCACGTGTCCCCCATACCCGGATGTTGCGAGCAGTTCGGCCGTGCGGTGACCCGTGCCCCTGCCCTTGAGCTCCAGGTTCAGCCCCGCCTTCCCGTCAACGAGCGCGAGCACATCGGCCAGGGTAGGGATCGTTTCCCCGTTCCGGAGATGGATGGTTGCGATCTCTGCCGAAGAAGCGCGCTCCAGGTGCACGTCCCGGTCCGCGGTCCTGCCGGTCGTCCGGTCGTGCATCACGTACAGGACCCCGTCGCTGCCGGCATGGAGGTCGAGTTCGATCATGTCCACGGGACAGTCCAGCGCGCGCCGGAAGGCATCGCGGGAGTTTTCGAGGGCTTCTGCGGAATAGCCGCGGTGGGCGATGATAAGGGGAGTGGACATGGGGTGCGTAGGGCCTGCTTTCTTTCTTCTTACTTACTTCTCACTTCTTACTTACTTCTCACTTCTTACTTTCTTCCTGCTTCCCCACCACCTTCTCCATGATCTTGTCGCGGATCGTCCGAATGTGATCGGCAAGCTTCTTCTGCGGCAGCACGGCACGGCTGATGACCGAGCGGATGGAGATGAGCTTTTCGAGGGTCGCGACCTCGCCCTCCTTGTACAGCGCGCGCGGATCGCTGAAGTCCGCCCAGTGGGTCTCTCCCACGGCGGGCGAGATCAGCACGTCCGCTTCCCGCGCCAGGATCTCGTTCAGGTAGATCCGCGTCACGGCGTCCGCGCGCAGCACGATGTCGAGGCCGGAGCGTTCCTCGAAAGGCGCGACCTCGCTCGAGACCTCCACGGCGATCACGATGTCCGCGCCCATGTCCCAGGCGCACAGGACCGGGACGCGCTCCACCCAGCCCCCGTCCACGAGCAGCATGTCGCCGTCCGCGACGGGCGGGAAGATGCCGGGCAGTGCGCAGCTCGCGGTGATCGCGGTCCGGAGCCGTCCCTTGGTATACATGTGCCGCCGGCCGTTCCGGATGTCCGTGGCCACGCAACTGAAGGGGATCCCGGCCTCCTCGATGGCCACGTCCGGGATCAGCGGATAGATCAGATCCTCGTACTCCTTCTCCGCGATGAAGGCCTCCTTCGTGGCCGTGACGCCCCAGAAGTAGCCCTTCCGGACCAGGGTGGCCATGTCGCTGAAGAAGCCGTGGTGATTGTGGTCGGGGTGGTCGATCTTGCGGAGGAACTCGAGGCGGGACTTGCGGGACCGGAAGCTGTGGATGTACTGCTCCAGCCGGTCCATCCAGTAGGAGGCGTCGGGCCGGGTGGCATAGAGCCCGCCGACCAGGGCGCCGAGGCTGCTGCCGGCGATCATATCGATCGGCAGCTTGGCGTCCTCGAAGACCTTGAGGACCCCGAGGTGGGCCAGACCCCGCGCCGCCCCTCCCCCCAATGCGAGACCGATCTTCGGTTCCATAAACAAGACGCTCCCTCTCTCCTAATCGGCGGTCCGTTCGGCAACGGGACAATGATAGCATCATCCCCCTTCTGGTGTAAAGTTTTTTTCTCGCCGCGCAATCCATTGTCCGCTTTGAAGAGTCCGACAATAGGGAAAAAAATATTGACAGCCCGGGAATCGACATGGTATGTTCATTCCTTGAACATGAACCGCTCAGCCCAAACACAGACAGGTTCGGACCCCTTCCGGTCCCTGCAGATCCTCGACGAACTTTCCCAGAACGACTCCCTCACGCAGCGGGACCTGAGCAAACGGCTCGGCATCGCCCTGGGACTCGTCAACTCCTACATCAAGAACCTGATCGCCAAGGGATATGTCACGGTCACGACCATCCCCCCGAAGCGCTATGCCTATTACCTCACCCCCACGGGGTTCGCGGAGAAGACGCGCCTCACCTACCGTCTTTTACAAGATTACACACGGATCTACCGGGAGGCGCGCCGGGGTCTGCAGTCTCTCTTCCGGGAGCTCGAAGGGGCCGGGAAAACCCGGGTCGTCTTCGCCGGCACGGACGAGGTTGCCGAGATCGCCTATCTTACCCTGCAGGAAACGAAGATCGCGCTCGTCGGCGTCATCGATCTGGAAACGCGCGCGTCCTTTTTCGGAAAACCGGTCGGGCCGATCGCGTCCCTCCGCACCCTGCAATACGACTGCGTCGTCGTCGTGTCCTATCTGCACCGGGACGCGATCCGTCGGGCACTCCTGCGTGAAGGGGCCGACCGAGAATCGATCCGCGAGGTCTTTTAGGGGGAGCGCGGGCGAACCTCTTGCGAAAAGGAGAACGGTACGCCATGAAAGTCGTGATACTTGCCGGCGGGCTGGGAACGAGACTGAGCGAGGAAACCACCGTGCGGCCGAAACCCATGGTCGAGATCGGCGGGAAACCGATCCTCTGGCACATCATGAAGATCTATTCCCATTACGGATTCAACGAATTCGTCATCTGCCTCGGCTTCAAAGGATACCTGATCAAGGAATATTTTTCGAACTACTTTCTCCATATGAGCGACGTGACCTTCGATATGCGGAGGAACAGCATGGAGGTGCATCAGAAGTTCGTGGAGCCCTGGCAGGTGACGCTCGTGGACACCGGCGCCGAGACCATGACCGGCGGCAGGTTGAAACGCGTCGCACCCTACCTCGGCGACGGGACGTTCCTCTTCACCTACGGCGACGGGGTCGCGGACGTCGATATC
>JBJKRX010000010.1:0-19889 GCA_046704425.1 Nitrospirota bacterium | reverse complement strand
AGGTGGTCCTGCGTCACGTTCAGGATCGCGGCGATGCGCGGCCGGAAGGTGTCGCTGTCCTCGAGCTGGAAGCTCGACAGCTCGGCCACGATCCAGTCCTTGCCCGCGAGCGCGGCGGGGTTTTCCGTGAGCGCAGTCCCGATGTTTCCCGCTACGAGCACCGCCTTCCCGGCGCGCGCGAGCATCAGGCCCGTGAGCGTCGTGACCGTGGACTTGCCGTTCGTGCCGGTGATCGCCAGGTACGGCGCCTCCGACAGGAGCCAGGCAAGCTCGAGCTCGCTGATCACCCGTACCCCGCGTTCGCGGGCCGCGGCGAGCTGTGAAAGCCACGGCACACCCGGGCTGCGTACGATCAAATCCGTATCGGAAAAGAGCCGGTCGGGATGGCCGCCTGCCTCGATCACCACGCCGGTGCCGGCAAGGGCCGCCTGCGCCTCGGGGAGCTCTGCCGCGGGCTTTCGGTCCGTGGCCGTGACCCGCGCCCCGAGTCCCGCAAGCGCCCGTGCCGCGGCGACCCCGCTCCGGGCGAGCCCCACGACGGTCACGCGTTTTCCCTGCCAGTCATTTCGCACCCGGCCCCCCGCCACCCGTTGTTGCTACCGCAGCTTCAGCGTGCCGATCGAGATCAAGGCCAGGATGATCCCGATGATCCAGAACCGCACGATGACCTTGGACTCCGGCCATCCGATCTGCTCGAAGTGATGATGGATCGGCGCCATCCGGAAGATGCGCTTTCCCCGCAGCTTGTACGAACCGACCTGGAGAATGACCGAGATCGTTTCGACCACGAAGATGCCGCCCACCACGATCAGGATCAGCTCGTGCTTGGTCACCACCGCCAGGGTGCCGAGCGCGCCGCCGAGCGACAGGGACCCCACGTCCCCCATGAAGACCTCGGCGGGGTGGGCGTTGTACCACAGGAACCCCAGGCTCGCGCCGACGAGGGAACCGCAGAAGATGGTGAGCTCGCCGCTGCCCGGCAGGTAGAGGATGCGCAGATAGTCGGCGATGATCCGGTTGCCGCTCAGGTACACGATCACCGCGTTGGCCGTTGCCGCGATCCCCACGAGTCCGATGGCAAGGCCGTCAAGGCCGTCGGTCAGGTTCACGGCGTTCGACGAACCCACGATCACCACGACCGTGAAGGGGATGGTGAACCATCCCAGGTCGATCAGCCACCGTTTCATGAACGGGACGGACAGGTGCGTGATATAGGGGTCGTGCGGGTTCGTGTAGAGGTAGGCGCTGATGAGTCCAGCGGCCGCGATCTGAAGCCCGAACTTCTGGTAGGCCCGGAGGCCGGTCGAGCGCTTCTTCACCACCTTGAGATAATCATCCCACAGTCCGATGCCGCCGAAGGCGAGCGTGGCGAACAGGACCACCCAGACGTAGCGGTTCTCGAGGTCCGACCAGAGCAGGGCCGAGGTCACGATCGCCGCGATGATCAGGACGCCGCCCATGGTCGGCGTGCCCTGCTTCGTCAAATGGGTCTGCGGCCCGTCGTCGCGCACCTGCTGGCCCATCTTGAGCAGACGAAGCCGACGGATCACGAAGGGGCCGAGCAGGAAGCTGACCAACAGCGCGGTCAGGACCGCGCCCCCGCTCCGGAAGGTGATGTACCGGAAGACGTTGAAGCCGCCGAAATAGTTGTGCAGCGGATACAGCAGATGATACAGCATCAGCACCCCTCCAGGATCTTTTCCATCTGCATGCCCCGCGACCCCTTGATCAGGACCGCGTCCCCGGGCTGGGCAAGGCGAAAGAGCAGTTCCGCAGCTTCGTCGTGCGTCGCGGCCTCGTAGACGCGGTCGAGGCCCGCCTCCCGGGCGCCCTCGCCGATGAGCCGCGCGAGCCGGCCCAGGGTGACCACCGCGAAAACGCCGGAGCGGGCGGCCCTGCGGCCCGCTTCGCGGTGGGCCTCCTCGCCGGCCGCGCCCAACTCGCGCATGTCGCCCAGGACCGCCACCGTCCTGCCGGACGGCGCAAGCCCTACAAGCGCAGCGAGCGCTGCCGCGAGCGACGCGGGGTTCGCGTTGTAGTAGTCGGCCAGGATCGTCCTGCCCTTGATCGTGCGAAGCTCGGACCTGCCCGCGACGGGGACGAAGACGCCGAGCCCCGCGCGCACGTCCTCAAGGGACGCGCCCGCAGCAAGCGCCCCGGCAGCGGCCGCGAGGGCATTGTATACGTTATGGGCGCCCACGGTGCGGAGTTGCACGGCGATCTCGCTTCCGTTGTACGCGATCGTGAACTGCACCTGGTCCACCCCCTGGTGGATGTCCTTGGCCCGCACCACGGCCTTCTGTCCGAGCCCGAAGGAGATCGTGCGGCCGGAGAACTTGCTCCGGAGCCGGTCGACGAAGACGTCGTCCGCATTCACGATCGCCGTGCCGTCAGGCGGCAGGCCTTCCAGGAGCTCTCCCTTCGCGTCGGCCACGCCTTCCATGCTGCCGAGGAACTCGAGGTGCGCGGGGCCGATATTCGTGACCACGCCCACCTGCGGCGCGGCGATCCGGGCGAGCAGCGCGATCTCGCCCGGCGCGCTCATGCCCATCTCCACGATTGCGGCCCGCAACCCCGGCCGGAGCCTGAGGAGCGTGAGCGGTACGCCGATATGGTTGTTCAGATTCCCCTCGTTCCGGAGCACCGGGCCGCCCTGCTCCAGGATGCGGCTCAGCATCTCCTTGGTCGTGGTCTTGCCGTTCGAACCCGTGACCCCCACGAGGGGGATCGGAATGCGTCTGCGCAGGAGCAGCGCCAGCTCCTGGAGCGCAAGAAGCGGGTTTGCCACCGCCACGACCTTCGGGAGCTTCGCGAGCGCAATGCGTCCGGCCGCGAGCGCGTCCCGCGCGACCAGCGCGCCCCAGGCGCCGCGTTGGAGCGCGTCTGCCACGAAGTCGTGTCCGTCGCAGCGCTCGCCCGGCAGCGCGACGAAGAGCTCGCCTGCTTTGACACTGCGCGAATCGATGGACGCGCCCGTGATCTCGCGCCGTTCCGCCCGATCCGCCAGATCGCTGATCGCCTTGTGGTCCTGCTCGTCCATCGCCGCCCCCCCCGGTGTTACGCGGTCCCTGCCGCGCCCATGCGCCGCAGTTCCTCGCGCGCGACCTTCCGGTCGTCGAAGGGCAGCCTTTTCTCGCCCACGATCTGCTGGTCCTCGTGCCCCTTGCCCGCAAGCACCACCAGGTCGTTGGGCCGCGCCAGGGCAAGGGCCGCTGCCACAGCCTCGCGGCGGTCAGGCACGACGAGATACTCTTTTTCTCCGGGAGCGGTCCTGCCCGTTGCCCGTCGCATGCCTCCCTGGGCAAGCCCCGGCTCGATCTCTGCGATGATCGCCTGCGGATCTTCATTCCGCGGGTTGTCCGAGGTCACGACGACCATGTCGCTCTCGGCTGCTGCTGCGGCCCCCATCTTCGGCCGCTTGGTCCGGTCCCGGTCCCCGCCGCAGCCGAAGACCGTGATGATCCTGCCTGCGGCGATCTCCCGGACTGCTTCGAGGAGCCGGAGGAGCGCGTCGTCCGTATGCGCGTAATCCACGAGCACGCCGAAGGGCTGCCCCTCATTGATAATCTCCATCCTGCCCGGCACGGCCCGGAGGTTGGCGATCCCGCGGCTGATCGCGTCCGGCGCGATCCCGAGCCCCACCCCGAGCCCGATCGCGGTCAGGATGTTGTACGCATTGTGCCGCCCCACGAGCGGCGACGCGACCGAAACCGGGCCTGCGGGCGTGGCTGCCGTGAACGCGAGACCCGCGCGGTCGTGCCGGATCGGCCCGGCAGGCCGGATGTCCGCCGCCTCGGTCATCCCGAAGGTGAGCACGCGCGACCGGGTCGCCTGCCGGATCTCTCCGGAGCGCGCATCATCGCCGTTCACCACGGCCGTCGCGTCCTGCCCCAGACCCGCGAAGAGGGAGCGCTTTGCCGCAAAGTAGGCGTCCATGTCGCCGTGATAATCCAGGTGGTCCTGGGTCAGGTTCGTGAACGCTGCGGCTGCGAAGGTGCAGCCCGCGGTCCTGCCGAGGCTCTGGGCATGGGACGAGACCTCCATCACGCAGTAGTGCTCGCCCGCGTCCGCCATCTCGGCCAACAGGGCCTGGAGCTCGAGCGATTCCGGCGTGGTGTTCGGCGCGGGAACGACCCGCGCCCCCACGCGATAGGCGATGGTCCCGATCAGTCCCGCCTGCGCGCCCGTGGCCGCGATCACGGAGTGGGTGAGATAGGCGCTCGTGGTCTTGCCGTTCGTGCCCGTGATGCCGACGAGCGCGAGCCGTCTCGACGGATGCCCGTAGAAGGCGTCCGCCAGGAGCGCGAGCGCTCTGCGGGAGTCGTCCACCGGGATCAGAAGCGCGTCGCCCGCGTGCTGCGGCAGCCGGCCCCGCTCGCCCACGACGGCCAGGGCCCCCTGCTCCAGGGCCTGCGGAATAAAACGGTGGCCGTCCGAGTGATAGCCCCGCACGGCCACGAAGAGCGCCGCTTTCGTCACGGCGCGGGAGTCGTGCGCCACGGCCCGCACCTCGCGTTCGAGCGCCGGGTGCGTGAGGCCGCCCCCGTATCCCGCTGCCTTCAGCAGATCCGTCAATCTCATCGGGTCACCAAGAGCGTCCTGCTCCCGTCGTCCGGCGGGACCCCGAGATAGGCGAGTCCCTGCTCCGCAACGGCCTTGAAGACCGGTGCCGCGACCGTGCCGCCCCAGGCAGGACCTTCGGGGCTGTCCACCATCACAAGGATCACGAGCCGCGGCGCATTCGCCGGGGCGAACCCCACGAAGGAGCTGACGTAATTTTTATCGGAGTACTCGCCGGTCTTGTGGTCCACCTTCTGGGCCGTGCCGGTCTTGCCCGCCGCCGTATAGCCCACGGGCTGCGCCTTGACGCCCGTGCCGATCGCGACGACCTGGCGCAGGATGGCGTCCACCTTCCTGCAGGTCTCTGCGGAAATGACCCGCCGTTCGGGTTGGGGATAAAAAGTAGTGCTGGGCGCGCCGTTGTGCCCCACGATCTTGGACACCACATAGGGCTTCATGAGCACGCCGCCGTTCGCCAGGGCGCAGTAGGCAGTCGCCATCTGGATCGGCGTGACGCCGACGGCCTGGCCGATCGCGATCTCACCGAGCGCAACGGGCGACCACTCCCCGGGGGGGCGCAGCAGACCGTCGACCTCGCCCGGCAGGTCCACCCCGGTCCTGCTGCCGAACCCGAAGGCGGTGATGTAGCTATAGAACCGCTCCTTCCCGAGCCGCAGGGCGGCCTGGATGGTGCCTACATTGCTCGACTCGGCGATCACGTCCGTAAAGGACAGGACGCCGTGCTCTTCCGCATCCTTGATCGTCCGGTCGGCGATCCGGATCTTGCCCGCGGAGCAGTCGAACAGCTCGAAGGGGTGTACCGTCTTTTCCGCGATCGCGGCCGCGGCCAGGAAGGGTTTGAAGATCGAACCCGGTTCGAAGGAGTCGGTCACCGCCCGGTCGCGCCATTCGCCCGGTCGGTAGCTCGGCGCATCGTTGGGATTGAAAGGAAGACGGTTGCGGCCTGCGGCGCGGACCGCCAGGGCCAGGATCTCTCCGGTGTGGGGGTCCATGACGATACAGACGCCGCCCTTTGCCCGCGTGCGGTCGACCGTTGCGTTGAGCTCCTTGTCCGCGATATGCTGGAGCACCGCGTCGATGGTCAGGACGATGTCGCTGCCGGTCCGCGGCAGCTTGTACTGCAGGCCCGGGCCGCCGGGAAACACGGTCGCGCCTTGTGCGTCCTTTTCCGCGAGCACCCAGCCGCTCTTCCCCTGGAGCTCGTTGTCGTACTCCCGCTCGATGCCCTCGAGCCCGGTATTGTCCATGCCGGTAAAGCCGATCACGACGCCGGCAAGTGTTTTCTGGGGATAGAAGCGGCGCGGTTCGAGCCGCAGCCGGACCTCCCGCGACCCGAGTCGGCGCACGCGATCGGCCTCGGTCGGCCCCACCTTGCGGGTGAGCCAGACGAAGTGACGGTCGCTGTCGAGCTTCCGCTCGAGGGTGCGCGGACTTTCATCCAGGATGCGCGCAAGCCGTCGGGCGAGCTTCGCCGGATCGGTTACCTGCGACGGCACCCCGTAGACCGAGTCCACGTCGAGGCTCACGGCCAGCGCCGTGCCCGTCCGGTCGAAGATCGTCCCGCGCTTGGCAGGGAGCATCATGATCCGCTCCTGCTGTTCCTCGGCGCGGGCCGTCAGCTTCGCATGTTCGTAGATCTGCAGGTAGGCAAGGCGAACCGCGACCGAGCCGAACCCGAGGCCCAGCACGATGAATACCGCGATTATCCTGCGCCGCTGCTCCATAGGTCACTGGGGGTGCGCCGGCTGCTTCCGCCGGACGATCACCACGTCCTTCCCGGACGGCCGGATCATGCCGAGCCGCTTCCGGGCGATCGCTTCGATGCGCGACGGGGATGAAAGGTACGCCGCCTCGATGCGGAGCTCGCGGTTCGCGCGCTCCAGGCGCTGCTGGTCCTTCTGGAGCGCTTCGATGCGGTACCCGAGCCGCATGATCATCACCTTGCCCGCCACGTACAGGAGCAAGACGGCGATGAGCGCAAGACCGACGAGGGCGCGGCGCAGACTCCCCCGCGCCGAACGCTCGAGCACATACGTCCCTATGCTGCCGACCCGCATCGTCATGGCGCCGCTCTTCGCGCTCCGCTGGCGTTGCCTTCGCGCTTCTGCGCCGCCCGGAGCTTGGCGCTCCGCGCGGCCGGATTGCGCGCGATCTCCTCCGGTCCCGGCACGATCGGGCGCGGCGTCAGGACGTCATATTCCGGCTTCCTGCCGCAGGCGCAGACCGGCAGTTTCGGAGGACAGATGCAGCCCTTGGCCAGCGCGGCAAAAGACTGCTTCACGATCCGGTCTTCGAGCGAATGGAAGGAGATCACGACGATGCGGCCGTTGTCCTTCACGAGGGACGGGATCCGGCGCATTCCGTCTGCGAGCGCCCCCAGTTCGTCGTTCACGGCGATCCGCAGGGCCTGAAAGGTGAGCGTGGCGGGGTGGACGCGTCGGACCGGGCGGGCGGGATAGGCGCCCGCGACGATCGCGGCGAGCTCCGCCGTCGTCATGATGGGTCCCCGGGACCGTGCCTGCTCCACGGCCTTCGCCACCGCGTTCGCCCTGGGCTCCTCGCCGTACTCCCGCAGGAGCCGCGCCAGTTCCGTGCGGGGAAGGGTGTTCACCAGGTCCGCGGCGGTCTGCGGCAGGCGGTCGTCCATGCGCATGTCCAACGCGCCGTCGAGCAGGAAGCTGAACCCCCGCTCCGGCGTCTTCAGGTGATACCACGAAACGCCGAGGTCGAGCAGCACGCCGTCCACGGCCGCGATCCCCAGCCCGGCGAGGACCTCCGGCAGGTCGCGGTAATTCGCACGCCGGATAACGGCACGGCTGCCTGCCCAGGCGAGGTTCGCGCTGCTCCGTTCGATCGCGCCGGCATCCTGGTCCAAGCCGATCACGATCCCGTCCGGCGCCGAGCGCTTCAGGATCTCGGCGGCATGGCCGCCCGCGCCGAGGGTGCCGTCCACGTAGACGCCGCCCGCATGGGGCGCCAGAAGCCCTACGGCCTCGTGCAGCAGGACCGGGACGTGCGCCCCTTCCGCAGATCGGCCCGCGATGGGCGGATCACAGTCCGAGCGGGAGGTTCGTCGCCGGCTTGGAGACGCCGAAGCTCTTTGCGGCCTGCTGCGCCGTATCGAATACCTGGAATGCGTCGAGGACCCCCGTGGTCCGGAAGATGTTCTTAATATAGTCGGAAAGCGCTGCGAGCCGGATATCGCCGCCGAAGGACTGGAGCCGCCGCTTCTCCTCCACCAGCGAGGGGAGGATCGTGAAATGCACGTGCTCGACCGCGGCAAAGTTCAGGATGAGCCCGTACATCTCGCCCTTGATCAGTTGGCCGATGACCCGGTTGATCTCCGCCATCATTCCGGCGTCGATCTCGCCCTCGAGATTCATCTGGTACACTTTGAGCTTTGGTTCCATCGTTGTCCGTTCTCAGAGTCCCAGTGCCGCGAGCGTTTCGCCGATCTTGCCGTCGTTTTGGATCGTGCGCGCCTTCCACGCGCCTACGTCCCAGATCTCCACCTTGTCGATGATCCCGACGAGCATCACGTTCTTCGCGATGGCCGCGTGCTCGCGGTGCGCGGGCGGGATGAGGAGCCTGCCCTGCCGATCGAGCTCGCACTCGGCCGCGGAGGACAGCAGGAAGCGCCGGAAGTCCTTCACCTCCTGCTGCATGAGCGGCAGGGACTTGAGCTTCTCCTCGAGTCGCTCCCACTCCTCGAGCGGGTAGAGGGTCAGGCAGCGGTCGTAGTCCATGGTGAGCACAAGCCTGCCCTCGTATTGGTCGGCGATGATATCGCGAAATTTCGAGGGAACGCTCACTCTCCCCTTCGCGTCCACCGTATGTTCGTAACTGCCGCGGAACATACCGACCCCCAATACACCCCACCAAGCCCCACTTTATACCACCCGCTGCCAAGAGTATATAGTTTAGCTGGAACAATGTCAAGAAAAATATTAATTTATATAATGTTACCCGGTGGGACGACAGTATGGGCAGAGGGGAGTTTTTTCCCGTGACAAGGGCAGGGGGAATCCGTACAATATCAGTACATGGCTGACCATTATTTCATCACTGTAGACGAAAAACAGATCAAGAAGGAAAAGGAGAAGGCCCGCGATCTGCGCCAAACCCAGTGGTGGAAACGCCGCCGTTCCACAGGCCGCTGTCATTACTGCGGCAGGACCTATAGGCCCGCGGACCTGACCATGGATCATCTCGTCCCGATCGTGCGCGGAGGAAAATCGGTGCACGCGAACGTCGTGCCGGCGTGCAAGGAGTGCAACGCAAAAAAGAAATACCTTCTCCCCGTGGAGTGGGAGGAGTATCTGGAGGGGCTGCAGCGGGGGCAGGAGGACCCTTCAGACCAGGAATGACGCGGCTGCGATCGGCCTTTCCAAAACAAGAAAGGCCGGTCCCTCTGGGGAGACCGACCCCCCTCTTCCGTTAATCCGGATCAACGCCCTTTGAGCTGCGATCTATGCCGCGCGCTCCCAATCCACCCGTACGAGCTTGGTGTCCCGCGACCAACGGTAGGCGACGACGCCGTTGAACGCCTTCTTGAGTGCGCGCCCCAGACGCTGCGCCAGCTTCTCGTTCGTCGTCGCGATCACGATACTGCCCTCGTCGTTCTCCTTCACGGACATAACGCGCTCCAGCGGGTTGAACCCGCGGGCCCGCCCCTCTTCGTTCTTGATGAGGTTCAGCACGTCCTGTTTGTGGGGCCGGAGGAAATCGCCCTTCAGGGTGACGATGCCCCCCGGGAAATCGTCCCGCATCTTGGTGCAGGCGGGACACGTGCTGTGCTCCGCCGTGGGGTCGTGCGTTGCTTCGGCGAACAGCCCTTCGTCCGCATACCAGCGTTTATTGCGGTACACGGCGTGGCATGCGTCACAGACCAGGACCTTGCCCTTCGCGCCGCGCGGATTGTAGGGATCCCACGTGGTCTCCCGTTTCTTGTACGCGGTGCGGTGTTCCCTGTTCGGCTTCTTCGCAATACGCATACGTGCCTCCTCCTATCGACGCTCCCCGCTGCCCTTCCTCACGTCACCTTCTGCTGCAGTTCCGCGAACTCCTTCTTGAATCCGGGATAATTCCGGGAGAGAAACAGCGTGAGCGCCTTCACCTCGGCCCGCAGGACCTCCCGCTCCGCTGCGGTCTCGACCTCGTGCCGTTTGAGGGCGTCCGCGAGGTCCGCCAACGCGCGCTCCTGGATGCGGAGCCGTTCCGCGACACCGTTCTGTGTCTTCAGGCCGTTCATTGCCGCCCTCCTTCATCCTAGCGGTTCAGCCGCATCCCGAGCTTCTCTTCGATCGCTGCGAGCTTCCGCTCCAGTCGCCCGTCCTGTCCCGGCCGGTCGTCGATCCTGATCGTCGTGATCGCACGGCCTGCCTGCTGCGTTACCGCGTCATGACATTGTTTGATGACGCCCAGGACCTCGTCCCACTCACCTTCGAGCACGGTGCCCATGGGGTTCGTCTTGTAGGAAATGCCGCTCTCTGCCACGATCTTGATCGCCGCGGAGACCAGGCTGCTTGCGCTCGTTCCCGTTCCCATCGGCACTACGCTGAACTCCGCCATGACGCTCATCAGGAAGCTCCTCTCGTTTCCGGAAAGACCGTGCTCCTGTTTCAAGTATAGCCAATGCCCGGGGTTCTGTAAACCCTGCCTGGGCGCGACGCTTGTGCGGCAATCTGCGGTATTTTCAGGAGAAAACAACACCCCAGATGCGCCAGCAGCGCTGCACGGACCGGGGATCCGCGCGAGGGAATCGCATTCCTGTTGCAAAGATGTGCGATCTATGATAGCCTGCGGGATTCGCCCGCCCAAGGAGCCGTGCATGCGTTGCGTAGCAAAGATGATCGTCATCATCCCGCTCATCGTTCTTTTTCTCGTTTTTTCCGGCGCTCTCGCACTCCTCCCTGCCGGCCCGATCGTGCGGCGCAGGCTCCTGGTCAGGAACACCTCGCTTTTTTCGCGATTTCTCCTCATGGTGCTCGGCGTGCGCGTGCGTGTCCGCGGCCACCGGCGGCTGGTTCGATCCGGGCCCGGCCTGATCGTCGCGAACCACGTTTCCTATATCGACGTGCTCGTGCTCGCGTCCCTGGCGCCTGCGGCCTTCGTAACCTCCGTGGAGCTGCGCGGCCTGCCGCTGCTCGGCCTGCTCGCGCGGCTCGGCGGCAGCGTGTTCGTGGAGCGGCGAAGACCCCAGGGTCTGCTTCGTGAGATCGCCCGGATCGCGCGCCTGCTCGGCGCCGGCATCCCCGTGACGCTCTTTCCCGAAGGCACCACCTCGAACGGCGACCGCGTGCAGCCCTTCAAGGTTTCGCTCTTCGCCGCCGCGGTCCAAAGCACAGTGCCGGTGCGGCCCGTCTGTTTGCGCTACGTGCGCGTGAACGGCGTCCGGCCGGACCGGACCGCCTGTGACGCGGTCTTCTATTACGGCGGCATTACCTTCTTCCGCCACCTCCCCCGCTTCCTCGCGCTCAAGAGCGTCGTGGTCGAGGTCGTTCCGCTTACCGCGATCCCGATGCGCGCGGGGTTCACGCGCAAGGACGCGGCCCAGGAGGCGCACCGCGCAGTGAGCGACGCCTACGCGGGGTCGGGCCCGCCGCCCGGCCGGAATCCGTGACGCGCGGAAACTCCCCTTTGGTCGCCCGTCTCTTTTGTGGTATCTTGTCCTCCGTATGGCAATCGGCAAGCTCTGGAAATGGTTCGGCACCCGGACGGGGATGGCGATCCTGCTCGGCCAGCTCGCGCTCGTCCTGGTCTTCGCCTATCTCTACCACGGCTATCACTCGAGCGACCGTTGCGTGGCCTGCCACGCGGACAAGGCGCGGATGACCGCGCTCGGCCATCCCGAGTTCGTCATGACCCGGGCCGAAGTGCAGAAGGAATCGCACCACCCGAACACCGAATGCCGCGACTGCCACCTGGGCAACGGGCTCGCGGACGACCCCGCCGGCGCCCACCAGGGCATGCTCAAACTGATCGTGCTCGACCAGAACCTGCACCCCATCCCCCGCGACGGCCATGTGAAACGGATCCTGCCGTCCGGCATTGACCAACAGCGCCGCATGCTGCCGCGACTAGCGGACGGATCGTTCGATCCCGCGGTCGGCACGCTCCTCTGGCAGGACCGGAACCCCGTCACCCTGGGATACGACCCTGCCCGTGCGCGCGAGACCTGCGGCAAACCCGCCTGCCATCCCGAAGAGGTGAAGCAGTTCGCGACCAGTAACATGGGGGCCAACTTCCGGCAGCGCTCCATGCGCTTCTGGACCGACATCCACGGACCGAACAACTGCGGCCCCTCCTTTGCGGACGTCCAGCCGCGCCACCGGGCCGAGGGCGACCGGTTCTCCTTCGTGAACACCGATCGGATTCGGGCGCAGATCAACCTTCCCTTCACGAACGCGCAGGCGATCGCGAAACAGAAGGCCTGCAACATCTGCCACGCGGGCTGTCTCGATTGCCACTACACGCCTTCGCGCAAGAACGGCGTGCATTCCTTCAGCCGCATCCCGCCCGCGATCAACTGCTCCGGCGGCGGACGTTCCACCTTCGTCTGCCACTCCGGGACCATGGAGCGGAGACGGGGCGACAGCTACCTCGGGCAGGATCTCTCGGAGCCCCCGGGCATGCCCCCGGACGTGCATGTTGCCCAAAAGATCACCTGCGTGGACTGCCACGAGACCGGACCCGGCGGCATGGGTCACCTCGAGCGCAACGCGGGCTGCCAGGACTGCCATGTCGACGCGGAAGAGGCGCTTGCGAAGGGGGTGCACAAGAACCTGGCCTGCGCCGCCTGCCACGTGCAGGTCCTGGGCGGATACGAGATGACGTCCTGGGGCCCGGGCCTGATCGAGTCCGAGCCGAACCCCTTCAAGAAATATTCGCTCTATTACGGTCCCCAGAAGCCGCCGATCCTGATCCGGGACCAGACCGGCCGCTGGATCCCGGTCAAGATCTGGCCGAACAGCGTCGGCGGGATCAAGGATACGATCGAGTCGCAGCCGGGCCTCACCTTCCGCTGGCCGCAGGGCGAGACCCATGACGCCTATGCCCTGCTCGGCACCTTCGGTTTCCCCGGCGGGAACAACAACTATCTCGCCTGGCTCCAGGTTGAGGAGGTGGCGCACCCGCTCGGCAAGGCCCGCACCTGTACAAGCTGCCACGGATCGCCCACCCAGGTCGCACACGTCACGTGGCGCTTCTTCGACGATCAGGGCGCCTGGCCCTTCACGGGCAGCCAGGAGGTTACGGCGTCCAGCCGCGGCATCCACGTGCAGCACATCCGGGCCACGTCGCCGATCACGCTCATGGATGGCGGCAGGATCAAGGACTTTGCGGCCTGGCTGAAGCTGGGAGATATCTGGAAGACCAAAGGGGACTTTGCGATCCCCCGGCCCGACCCGGTAAAGTACCGCACCCTGATACGGGAGAACGCGCGCGTCAGCGCCCGGCTGGCTGCACTCAAACGAAGAGTTGCATCGGCGAAGAACAAAAAGCTGCTCCTGCGGAGGTGGGAAGAGGCGCGCGAGGCTGCCATGCACGATCCCCGTGCCGGAGAGCAGGAGTTGGACGAGTTCTTTTCCTCTGCGGCGGGCAAGCCGCTTCGGGGAGCAGACGCACCATGAAGAACATCCTCAGGGCCGCAGCATCGCTCCTGCTCGCGGCCTTTCTCGTCCTGCTCGCGGTCTTCCTTGCGATCGCCGCGATCGGCATGCGACTGGACCGCGAAAGCAAGGCCTTCGTCGATCGGGCGGCACCCGCGATCGCCGCGCACTGGGACGTGGAAGAACTGCACAAGATCGCCAGTCCCGAGTTCGACGCGGATACGGACTACAACGAACTTGCCGACTATCTGGCATCACTGCACGGCCTGGGCCCCCTCACCTCCTACGACGGGTCCAGCGGGGATGCGACCCTCTCGCTCTCCTTCTCCTCGGGCTGCGCAATCACGGCGGACTACGATGCCGAGGCCGAGTTCGCGACCGGCAGGGCGATCATCCATTTAACGCTCATCCGCCACCAAGGCACCTGGCAGCTCCTCGACTTCAGCGTCGATCCGGAGTCCTATGCCGAGAGCGACGATATCGTGTGAAGGTTGATCGCTGCGGGAGCATCAGCGCTCCGGCGGAACGGTGTCACGGAAGGGACCAGGGGGAACAGCCATGGAGGAGGCGGAAGGAGCGGAGCACGGGAACCGGCGCTTTATCGTGGTGGTCGACGGCAACGTCGCGCACCGCTACTCCACGGGGACGCTGCTGCAACGGCTGCAGTACGATATCTTCACGACCGGATCGGCGGCGGGGGTCCTTGCGCTCATGCAGGTCGCCCGGCCCTTGCTCGTTCTGACGGAGGCCGAGCTGCCGGATATGGCTGGCGCCCAGCTGATCCGGCGGATCAAGGAAGACACCCGGCCCCCCGCGATCCCCGTGGTCGTCTATGCCCGTTCGCACGCGCCGGAGCTCCGGGAAGCCTGCCTGCGCGCAGGCTGCGCTGCGTTCCTGCACAAACCGGTGGAACCCGCAGAACTCTATGCCGTCATCCAGGAGGCATCCGAACGGCATCCCCGCCGCTACATCCGGTTCGATGCCTGCCTCAAGCTCATCGTGGGAGACGAGCTGTTCGCCGAATGCATGAGCGCCCTTTCGGAAAACGGCATGTACGTCAACACCCCCGCGCCGCGGGGTGTGGACGCGCTGTTGCCGCTCACCCTCTATCTCCTGAACCGCAAGATATCTCTTGAGGGCCGCGTCCTGTACAGCTTCCGGGACCATACCGGTCCGCTCAAGCGACCCGGCATGGCGATCAAGTTCACGCGCATCGCACCCGCGGACCGCGCCTTCATCCGGCAATACATCCAGCACGAATTGACGCGCGGTCTGCCCGACCTGCAGTCCGGGGGCTGATGCCCAACCGCACGTGCGGGATCACTCCGCCGTCTGCGCGGGAGCCGATGCAGGCGCCGCCGGAGCCGACGCGGTCTCCTGCGATGCGGGTTGGTCGGCCGGAGCGGGCCCCGGGTTCTGCGCGGCTTCGCCATTCTGCTCCGCTGCCTTCGGTTCCGCCTCCGGCTGCGTCCCGGTCTCACCGGTAACGACCTGGCGGGTTACGACGCCCCCGCCCGCTTCCGGCTGCTGCTCCGGTTCCTGTGTGCCCGTGCTGTCCGTAGCCGGCGGCACATTCGTCACGGTCTCGGCCGATGCCGGTCCTTCCTGCGGCCCCGCTTCCTGGGCGGGCGCCGGCCCTGCCTGCAGCTCGTGCCGCGGCGTGAACTGCGGATCGATCTCGTATGCCTTGTCGAAGTTCTCGCGGGACTTCCGCAGACTGCGCGCCCCATCTTTCTCGCTCTTGCCCTTCAGGTAGTACGCATATCCCAGGTAGTAGTATGCCTCCGCATTCGGGGCGATCTCGACGGATTGCTCGAATTCCGCGATAGCGGCGTCATAGTCGCGCGTCTGCAGGCGGTCGAGGCCCTTGGCGACATGCTGCTGTGCCGCCGCGTTGTCGAACAGCTCCTCCGCCGCCGTTGCGGACCGGGGGACCGAGAGCCCCCACAGGGCAATGAGGATCAGGATCACGGGAACGACGGGTTTGGTGCTCATGGTGCCTCCTCTCTGCGTACCGCCTGGGACCCGCTCCGGGTCTGCAGGTTTAGCAGAGTAGCATACCGGCCGTGCCGCTGTCAACGGCCGGATGCGCTGCGCAGGGGGGGATTGATGCGGATGTCGGCCTTGGCGCGGAGCTCGGCCACATACTGGTCGAGCTGCGTCTGGACGGCACGATCCTGCAGGAAGTCCGTGATGGATTTCTGGACGTCGACGAAACGCTTCCCCGCATATTCGCGGGGGTGTGTCCGGAACCACTCCTCCGCGTCCGTGCGCGACACCCGGACGAACAAGCCGACCTTCTTTTCCACGAAACGCTTGACAAGCAGTTGCTCGCCGAGCATGCGGGCAAGTTCCGCTTCGGTCAGGTCGTTGTCTGCGAGAAAATCGGAGTAGGCCGTCCGTGAGGCGAACAGGTCCGCGAACCGTTTGACCGCGGCGGCCGTCTCCTCATCGGTCACCTCCACGAAGCGCAACCGTTGCGCCTCCTGCACCAGGAGCCGGCGCGTGATCAGCCCCTGCAGCGTGCTCTGCTCCAGGGCGGACGCGCCTTCGCCGGGCTTGCCGAAACGCCGGTTCAGGGCCACGGCCTGCGCCAGCTCGCTCGCCGTGATCACCTCGTTGTTCACGGCGGCCACGATGTGGTCCACCAGCTCCGCGCGGGCGCTGGGGACGGCGAGGCCGAGGAACGCCGTTGCCAGGAAAACGACCGTGGCGCACCTTGCTCGGGTTCGGTTCGCCTTCACCGTCCGTCCTTTCCGTCCTGCCCCTGCTTCAGATCGGTCATCTTCACGCCTCGCACGTACTCCACCACCTTGTCCCGCTTGATCTCCTGGAGCCGCTGTACGATCTCGGCGATGCGGAGCGCGTTGTTCAGGACGACCTCGAGCCGTGCCGCCAGGTCCGGGTCCTCCCTGCCGTAGCGCTCGATCAGGAGCTCGACGTTGCCGATGACGGCGGTCAGGGGGTTGTTCACTTCATGCCGCACCGCGATCACGATCTCGCCGATGGCGCCGAGCCGCTCCGCCTGCACCAGTTTCTCGCGCATCTGCTTCCGTTCGGTGACGTCGCGCCCTGAGAGTTGATACCCGACTGCCTGCGTCCGGCCCCCGCTGAGCTTGCGGACGCTCACTTCGAGAAAGGCACGGGTTCCGTCGCGGCGGTGCACCTCGAACTCCACCGGGCGTGCCCCGCCCTCCTCGCCGCGCAGCATGCGTCTGGCGCGGTCCGCGTCCCTGCCGGCCAGGAACTCGAAGATGCTCATTCCCACGAGATCGGGCTTCGCAAACCCGGAGAAGTGCTCCGTTTCGCGGTTCGCCGCGGTCACCACCCCCTCCTCGTCGATGGTAAAGAAGAGGTCCCGGGCGTTTTCGAACAGGTCCCAGTACTTCTCGCTCGACTCCTTGACCTCGGCGTAGAACCGCAGGTTCTCGACGGCCATCCCGAGCTGGGCGCCGATCGTGTCCAGCATCTGCACGTCCGACGGCTTGAGGGAGAAGGTCTTCTGCGGATACAGGAACACGACGCCGAGCACGATCCCGCGTGCCTTGACGGGTATGATGATATGGGAATGGGGATCGGCCCCGCCCCCCCGGGTGTGGTGCGGATCGCGGCAGCCGTCCTCGCTGAACAGGATCTCCCCGGTCTCTGCCGCCCTGCCGCAGAGGCATTCGCCCATGCGGATCGTCTCTTCCTGGCGGACGAATTCCTCCGTCAGTCCCCGGTGGGCGACGAGCCGCAGGGTCTCGCCGTTCGGATCGCAGAGGAACACGCCGCCCCGCGGCTCCAGGCCTGCAAGACTTGCCAGGATCTGGTCCAACGACTTGGCGAGCACGTCGGGAAGGCTTCCGGACCGGCTCAGGGTAAAGGCCACCGAGTCGATGGCGGCCAGCTCGTTCGTCCGCAGAAGCAGTTTTTCCTCGAGTGCGGTATAGAGGTGCTTCACCTGCTGCGCCATTTCGTCGAACTGCTCCGCCAGCCGCGCCACGTCCCCCGCGCCCGGCTGCCGGATCTGGTAGTCGAGGTTGCCTTTGCTGATCTCGGCCGCCCCCTTCCGGAGCCGGTTCAGCGGCGCCGAGATCGTACGGTGCAGGTACAGGCCGAAGAGAAAGAGGAACACCACCGCCGTGATCAGGACCAGGAGGAAGAGGGTGTTGATCCGCCGCTTGTGGTCCAAAAGCCGCATGACCATCCCGCCCATGCGGATCGCGTTCTCCTCGTGGTACGTTTCGATCTCGCTCCGGATCGTCCCCAGCAGGCCGTCGATCTCCTGCATGGTCCGCGCGACGCGGATCCGGTCCTGCGTGCCCGGCGGCGGACGGGAGAAGACCACGGCGCCGCGCGACTCGAGGGCGGCCAGGTTCGCGGTGAGCGCCCCGTAGACCGCGCGTTCCTTGGGGGAGAGGTCGAGCAGCCCCAGGGACTGCAGCGTGTCATGGGCGCGGAAGTGGGCGGAGGCGAAGCGGGCCTTGTATCGGACGTCGCCGGTCTCCAGGTAGTCGTGGACCGCCAGGGCCATGTCCGTGACGCCCTGTTCGATCGTCCAGAGCCGCTGGAACTCCCCGAACTGTTCGCCGGTTTCCTGATGGGTCCGGGACAGCGCACCGGTGATGTTCTCCAGGGCGTACATCGTGATCCCCATGATCAGCAGGATCCCGAGGGAGACGAGGGTGATGATCTTGGCGTGGATGCGCATGGAGAGAGGGAATCCGTTTCGGCGCGTCCGAAACCGCAGGGGCGCTAGAGCAATAATACCACCATCCGCGCACCCCGTCCATCCAGGCCCGTCAGAAGGTGTTGCCGATATTGAAGTGGAGCTCCCCGGGGCTCTCACCCGGCAGGCGGTGGATCTTCTGTCCGTAATCGAGCCGGAACGGACCGATGGGGGTCCCGTAGCGGATGCCTGCGCCGTAGGACGAGCGCAGTCGGCTGAGGTCGATCTCCTGGCCGGGCCAGACGTTGCCCGCGTCCACGAAGAGCACGAAGCCGAGCCCCTCGCCGGGGTGGATCCGGTACTCGGCGTTGAGGATCGTCATCCCCGAGCCGCCCGTGGGGATCGTATTGCCGCTCGCGTCGGTCCCACTCGGGCCGATGGAGTCCTGGAGGTAGCCGCGCACGGTCGTGCTGCCGCCTGCATAGAACCGCTCGTGCAGCGGCACCACCTGGGTCGAGCCGAAGGGCCACGCCAGGCCGGCCCGCGCCGCCAGGGCAAGCACCGACGAGCCGACCGGGAAATACCATCCGCCCTGCACCGTCACCTTGCTGAATTCGGCCTGCGAGGCCAGTGCGCCCAGCGCCTCCTTTACGGTAATGCCGTAGATCGCGCCGTGCCGGGGATTGAACACATCGTCGCGAAGGTCCCAGACCACGGCTGGGCTCAGGCTGCTCACGAGCACGCGGCCGCTGTCCTCGGTGCTGATCTGCGCCGCAGCCAGCACGTCATAGTTCACGACGTTCTCGAACTGGTAGGTAAGCGAGGGGCGGAGATTGCCGTACGATTTCTCGACGCCGAAGGAGGCCGACGTCTTGCGGGTATGATAGTAGATCTCGCGGGTGTCCGAGTTGAGCCGCGCGGAGTCGGACCAGACCAGGCTGAACTTCCCGTCGAGCCGCCGGTTCAGGAACCAGGGCTCCTGGTAGTTGAAGATGGCGCGCTTCAGGATGCTGCTCTCCTCGTACCGGATGCTCGAATAGCGCGCCGTGCCCCAGAGGTTGCGGTCCGACAGCTCAACGTACCCCCGGAGCCGGTCCAGGTCGCCGTAACCGAACCCGACCTCCGCAGCACCGGCGTGCCGTTCCTGGATCGAGAGCAGCATGTCCTTCGTGTATTCCTTTTCCCCGGGATGGAGCGGCGTGAACTCGGCCAGCTGGATGTATCCCAGATGATAGATCCGTTGCTGACTTTCGAGGATCTTCCCGTAATCGTACCGGTCGCCGGGCTTCACGAGCAGCTCGCGCCGGATCACCGCGTCATGGGTGCGCGTGTTCCCGCGCAGGATGATCCTGCCGATCGTCACCGGCCGGTCCTCGGTGATGTGATAGTGGAGCGCGACATGGTGGTCGGTCTCGGTCTGCTCCACGTTCACCCGTGCGTAGAGATATCCCCGGTTTGAGTAGGCCGAGAGGATACGGTACTTGTCCTCGTCCACGATCCGGTCGTTGAAGGGGACCCCCGGCTTGAGTCTCACCAGATGCAGGAGTTCCCCGTCGCTCAGGTAGCGGTTTCCCGTGAAGGTTACGTCGCCGGTCAGGACCCGGGCTCCCTCGTCGATATCGATCAGGATATTCGCCTCCCTGCCGTCGGCGCTGCGGGACACGGTGCTGCGCACGATCGCGTCGGAATAACCCGCCTCCCGGTAGCGATCCTGAATCCCCTCGACATCGGAGGCCAGGAGATCGGCGCGAAAGAGAGGATGTACCCAGAACCAGTACCAGGGTGTTTCCCACAGCGCCATCTGGTCCCGGAGCGACTCGGACGAGAACACCCGGTTGCCGTGAAAGGAGATGTGCGCCACGCGCACCCGCGGCCCTTCCTGGATCACGAACACGAGGTCCAAGGTCCCGGGACCCGCGGTCTTTTGGACCGCGACGGTCGCTTCCGCGTAGCCCTGCTCCCGGTAGTATTCCTGGATCCGATCCACGCTGCCGTCGATCGCGGCGGCGGACACGTCACGCTCCTGCCAGAAGAGGAGCTCCTTCATG
>JBJKRX010000009.1:0-8618 GCA_046704425.1 Nitrospirota bacterium | reverse complement strand
CTTCAAGGATGTGCACCGCGTGGTCGCCACCCTCAAGGATGATGCCATTGAGTTCCAGGAAGAAGAATCGCCGGTCCTGGCCTAGGGCTGGCCCGGGCCCCGCATATGCACGCATTTCCCCTTCCCCCTGCAAACAAGAATCTACCTTTCCAAAACCTGTAAATATCAGCCGATCTTGTCCGCGAGGTCCCGGGCCGCCGCGAGCAGCCGAGCCGGGGCCCTGCGGGATTCCTGGATGCGATAGAAGGTCCCGTGCGCGGTCCGCGCAAGGAGCGGTTCCGCCTTGAGCGGGACCAATAGGGGAAGGGCCGTGCCCGGCGCTGCAACTGCGCCACCGGAAGGTACGACTTCCTGGATGAACGCCAGGTGGTCTGGTAAAAACGGTATGAGGTCAGCAAGGACGGCGAGCAAATCCGTGTCGCGCAGCCGGGGACCGGTGCCGAAGGACAGTACCGTAAGCGCCCGCATGCCTGCCGGAGCTGCAGCACGGTCTCCCGGGGCGCTCAACGACAGAGAATAGAAGTTCGCGGGCTCGGTAAAATCCGGCAGGTGCAGAACCGACCTGCCCATGCCGATCGGGACGACCTCCTCGCGGATGCCGAGCCGCCAGGTCTGCCCTCCCTCCTGCCGACTGCTGAGAATGACGGTCTTCGCCTCGATGGCCCCTTGTCGCGTCTCGATCCGCTCAGGCCGGCCGTTCCGGAAGGCGATTGCCGGGGAGAGTTCCTGATACCGGACATCGCCTCCCTGGCGTTCGATCACGCCGAGGAGCCGTTCCGCCAGAGCCACGTATCCTCGGTCGAAAGTAAACGGCGCGGTGCAGGTTAGCTCGATCAGGGAAGGCAAAGAGATCCGGTCGCTGGTCCTGCCGAAGAAAAAGAGCGCCTGCAGATCGAGCAGCGTCCGCACCTCACGATTGAGACGGAAGGTGCGGAGAAATCCGGCTGCGCCTTTTGCGGCCGCCAGGAACGCGGCGAATCCGCTCTTGACGGTCCGCAACGATTCCCGGTAGAGGTCCGGGTAGAGTCGGTTCAGCGCATCGCGCTCCCGGGGAAACTCCCGGATCAGTTCCTCGAGCATTTCCCGATGCAGGGCGGAGACGGTGATCCGATGATCCGGCAGCGCGACCTGATAACCGTCCGCACGGTCCGGTTCCCGTTCCTCGAGACCTGCGTCGTGCAGAAACGTCAGGGCTCCGCCGTCCTGCTCCAGGCCGTATGCCAGTGACGCACCAGCGGAGAAGTGAAAGTCATCCCGGTTTCCGACGCCGAGGACATCGTCCCGGGAGGCTCCCGGAACGAGCACGACCACCTTTTTTCCACGGCGTACGAGCCGTGCCGCTGCGGCAACCCCTCCGAGCCCCGCCCCAATGACGGCTACATCGAACCTGGTCACACACCCTCCACACAAAAAAATAAGGAAACAGGCGGTCTCAACGCGAAACGACCCATTTCCTCATCACGGATTGTCCATACCGGCTCGGGAACCGGGACCTACTTTGCGCCGCCCTTCTCGCGCACGGCCTCTTTGTGGGAAAGTCGGATCTTGCCCTGCCGGTCGATCTCGAGGACCTTGACCAGCACCTGATCCCCCTCTTTGAGCTCGTCGGTCACCTTCTCGATCCGCTTGTCCGAGATCTGGGAGATGTGCAGCAGGCCGTCGGTGCCGGGGAATATCTCGACGAAGGCTCCGAAGTCCATGATCTTCCGGACCTTGCCCATGTACAGCTTGCCGACCTCCGCTTCCTGTACGATCCCGCGGATGATCTCTTTGGCCTTGTTCGCCGCCGCCTCGTCGGACGATGCAATGTTGATCGTCCCGTCGTCCTCAATGTCGATCTTGGCGCCCGTCTGCTCGACAATGCTCCTGATGACCTTACCACCGCTCCCGATCACATCCTTGATCTTGTCCGGGTTTATCTGCATGCTGATGATGCGCGGCGCAAAGGGATTGAGGGTGCTCCGCGGCGCGGAAAGCGTTTCGAGCATCTTGCCGAGGATGAAGAGCCGGCCGTCCTTGGCCTGTTGCAGGGCACGGCGCATAACGTCGATCGTGATGCCCTCGATCTTCATGTCCATTTGGAGCGCCGTGATGCCGTGGCTCGTGCCCGTTACCTTGAAGTCCATGTCCCCCAGATGGTCTTCCAACCCGAGGATATCGGACAGGACGATCACCGTGTCCCCTTCCTTGATAAGGCCCATGGCGATCCCCGCGACCGGCGCCTTGATCGGGACCCCGGCGTCCATGAGCGCGAGCGTCCCGCCGCAGACCGTGGCCATCGAGGAAGATCCGTTGGATTCCAGGATGTCCGAGACGACCCGGACGGTATAGGGGAACTCCTGCTTCGTCGGCACCATGGCCTTGAGCGCCCGTTCCGCGAGCGCGCCATGGCCGACCTCGCGCCTCCCGGGACCGCGCAGGGGCTTGGTCTCGCCGACACTGAAGGGAGGGAAATTATAGTGCAGCATGAAGGTCTTGAAGTACTCACCCTCAAGCGAGTCGATCCGCTGCTCGTCATCAGAGGTGCCGAGCGTGGCGACCACGAGCGCCTGGGTCTCGCCGCGGGTGAAGAGCGCGGAACCGTGCGTCCGGGGCAGGAGGCCTGCCGCGCAGGTGATCGGCCGGATCTGGTCGGGTTTCCGCCCATCCGCCCGCACGTTCTTCTCGAGAATGATCTTCCGCACCTCGTCCTTTTCCAGGTTATGGAAGATCGCGGATATCTGGCGGCTCCTCGTGGGATCGTCCTCTTGTTTGAGTTTCTGCTTGATCTCATCCAGAAGCACGTCGAGCGTCTTCTGGCGTTCCATCTTGTTCGGGATGACGATCGCCTCGCGCAGGCGGTCCATGGCGAGTCCCGCCACCTGCTCGGCAAGTGCCTGGTCGATCTCGACGACCTTTACGGACCGCTTCGGCTTGCCCACCTTGGCCACAAGCTCGTTCTGGAGCGCCACGATCTTCTTGATCTCCCGGTGGGCCGTTTCCAGGGCCTCGAGCATCTGCTCTTCCGAAAGCTCGTGTGCCCCGCCTTCAACCATCATGATCGCGTCCGCCGTTCCGGCAACGACCAGGTTCAACCGCGAGGTCGGGATCTCTTTCAGGCCGGGATTGATGACGAAGACGTCATTCACCAAACCGACGCGCACTGCGCCGATCGGCCCCTTGAAGGGGATGTCCGAGATCGAAAGCGCAGCGGACGAGGCGATCATGCCCATGAGGTCCATCGAGCTTTCTTCCCCGAGGGAGAGCACCGACGCGATGATCTGCGTGTCGAAATAGTACCCGTCGGGGAAGAGCGGCCGGATGGGCCGGTCGATGAGACGCGACGACAGAATCTCTCTCTCGGTCTGGCGTCCTTCGCGTTTGAAGAAGCCGCCGGGGATCTTGCCGGCCGAGTAGGCCTTTTCCTGATAGTCTACGGTGAGGGGGAGGAAATCGACGTTCTCCCGTTCCACCTTCGAGGCGACCGCGGTCGACAGGACGACCGTGTCTCCGTATTTTGCGACGACGGCGCCGCTCGCCTGTTTCGCCATCAGCCCCGTTTCGAGGATCAGACGTCTGCCGCCGATTTCCGTTTCAACCGTTGTTACCATGAAACCTCATTTCTTCATCCCCGGGGGGACGCTATTTTCGTATGCCGAGCTGATCGATGACCTGACGGTACCGATCGAGATCGTTCTTTTTGAGATAATCGAGATGACGCCGTCTCTGGCCGACCATCTGCAGGAGCCCCCGCCGCGAATGGTGATCGTGCTTGTGCGTCTGAAGGTGCTCGGTCAAATGGCCGATGCGGCTGCTCAGGATCGCGATCTGCACTTCGGGAGAACCCGTGTCAGATGCATGCCTGCGGTAGGCGTTGATCAGGCTGCTTTTTTGCTCCTTGTCCATGCGTATCCCCTCCTTTCCGGAACATTTCCCTCTGCGTAAAGCGTGTTAAAATATCATATTTCCCATGGGTTGTAAAGCACTTTATTCGTTTCGCTCCCTTACGGGACAAAGACCGCCTCCGGCTGGAGACGGCCCGCATCGACCCGCGCCAGGGCGAGAAGACGGCCCGTGGGATCGTGTAGCCGCACCAGAGCGCCATCGACCGCTCCAAGCCGAGAGGGCGCCGAGATCCGGTTGCCATGCACGACGCGTTCCGTATCGCTGCCGTTGAGCAAGACGAGCGGAAGGTCCGTGAGTGCTCGATCCATGGGGATCAGGGTCTCAGAAATCCTTCCTGCCGCCGCCAGGTCCCCGAGCCGATCGAGCGGCAAGGCATCGGGGATCGTAAATCCGCCGGAACGGGTCCGCACCAGCTCGACAAGATGGGCGCCCATGCCGAGCGCATCCCCAAGGTCCGCGCAAAGGGAACGAATGTACACTCCCTTGGCGCAATGCACGGAGAACGCGACCATCGGGTCGTTATAGGTCCTGAGCGTGATTGAGAAGATATCGACCGTCCGCGCCGGAAGCGGCCGGGCCGTTCCCTGCCGCGCCAAACGGTAGGAGGGAACGCCCTTGACCTTGATGGCCGAGTACGACGGCGGTTGCTGCTCGATACGGCCCGTAAAGGAACGCATGGCTGCAATGATCGCTTCCTGTGTGGGCGCGGTGTAGGTCCGGGTTTCCAGGACCCTGCCTGCGGCGTCGAGCGTATCGGTCGTTACGCCGAGCCGCATGACCGCATCGTATTCCTTCTCGCCGGCCTCGAGGTAGCGGGCGATGCGTGTTGCCTTGCCCACGCACAGGACCAGGACGCCCGTGGCCTGCGGATCGAGGGTCCCCGTGTGGCCGACCCGCTTTTCCCGCAGCATGCGGCGCACGGACTGTACCACGTCGTGGGAGGTCATGCCTGCAGGTTTGTGTATGTTAAGGACGCCGTCCACCCGCGCCCTCGTCCTTTGCGTCGAGCTGCGCGGCGATGGCTGCGGAGACCGCGTCGATAACCGTCCGCCGCACTTCTGCAAGCGTGCCCTGCACAGTACACCCCGCCGCGTTTCGGTGTCCGCCGCCGCCGAAGGACTGAGCCACACCGGTCAGATCCACGCGCCCCTTCGACCGCAGGCTGATCTTGAACTCCCGTTCCGCTGTCTGGCGGAACAGGACGGCGACCTCGACGCCCCGGACTGAACGCACGGAATTGATGAAATTATCGGTGTCCTCGGCGGTCGTGCCCGTTGTTCGGTACATCTCGTCGGTGATGACGACCCAGGCAGAGCGGCCGTCCGGACTCTGTTCCATATCGGCAAGCGCAAGGCCGAGCAGCTTCAGCCGCCGGTAGGCAAATGACTCGTAGACGTTCTCGGTGACCATCCACGGATCGGCCCCTGCTTCGAGCAGCTTCGCCGCAATCCGCATGCTCTCCGGCGTGGTGTTGGAATAGCGGAAGGACCCTGTGTCGGTAAAGACGGCCGTGTAGAGACACTCCGCCATGGCGCGGTTGAGGGACACGCCGAGTTCGGCAATAAGCCGGAAGACCATCTCGCCCGTGGCGGACGCCTCGGGTTCGAGCCACGTGACGGGCCAAGGGGCGGAATTCGTGACGTGGTGGTCGATGTTGATCAAAAGATCCGCGGGCGGCGGGCCGTCGAAGAGCCCGACGCGCTCCGGCTCGGTGTCGAGCACCACGCAGGCGTCATACCTGCCGACGACCGGGCGGCCGACGCGGATCCGCTCCCGCGCAGGCAGGAATCGGTAGATCTCGGGCACGGGATCGAGGTTATGCGCCGTGACCGTCTTGCCTCTTCGTTCCAGCGCCAGGAGGAGCGCAAGCTGAGAGCCCAAGGCGTCCCCGTCGGGACTCTTGTGCACCGTGAGGAGAACCGTCTTGCATCGTTGCAGTTCCCGCGCGACCCCGGCCGCGTCATGCATCACCCGGCTCCTTATTCCCTTCCTCCGCCGTTTCGATCTCGCGCAGCAGTTCCATGATGTGCGCCCCCCGCTCCGCCGTATCATCGATGCGGAACAGGACCTCGGGCACGGACTTCATGCGTATCCGTTTCCCGAGCTCGGAACGAATGAAAGGCGTGGCGCTCACAAGCCCGGCCAGCGTTGCGGCCGCGTTGCCGCCGTAACAGCTCACGAAGACCTTGGCGTTCTTCAGATCGGCCGTGAGCTCCACGTCGGTCACGGTCACGAAGCCGATCCGGGGGTCCTTGATCTTGCGCATAAGGATGTCGGCGATCTCGTGTTTTATCTGGTCGCCGACCCGCTCCGCGCGTTTATAGGTTGGTTTGGACATGATACTACGATATGTCGATGTGGTAATCCAACAGGCTGATCTCGGGCACGCTACGGACCAAGTTCAGCACGTGGTCCAGCGTCTTGTTGAGGTGGGCCTTGTCGTTGCTCACCGCGGCGACGGCCAGACAGGCCTTCTGCCACAGGTCGTTGTCGTCGATCTCCGCCACGGATACGTTGAATCGGCTCCGGATCCGGTCTTTCAGGCTGCGCAGGGAGTGTCGCTTCGTCTTGAGTGAGCCGCTTTCCGGCACGTGCAGCTCTATGGTACAGACCCCGATGAACATGATGCCCGGCGACGTCCGTGCGCCTCGCGGTCCGCGTTACAGCTTGGCGGCCACCTTCTCCACCGCGTACGCCTCGATGACGTCCCCCACCTTGATGTCATTGAAATTCTCGATGCCGATGCCGCACTCGTACCCCGACTGCACCTCGCGGACGTCGTCCTTGAACCGCTTGAGGGAGTGGAGCTTGCCTTCGTAGACCAGGACGTTGTCCCGGAGCACCCGGACGCCGTCGCTCTGACGCGTCATCATGCCGTCCACGACGTAGCAGCCCGCGATGGTCCCGATCTTGGAGACGTGGAACGTCTGGCGGACCTCGGCGCGGCCGAGCACGGTCTCCTTGAGCGTCGGCTCGAGAAGACCCTCCATGGCGGCCTTGATGTCGTCGATGGCGTTGTAGATGATATTGTACAGCCGGATGTCCACGCCCTCGCGCTGCGCGAGGTCCGCGGCCTTGGGCTCGGACCGCACGTTGAAGCCAATGATGATGGCGTTCGACGCCGAGGCGAGCATCACGTCGGTCTCGGTGATGGCGCCCACCGAGCTATGAATGACCTTGAGCTTGACGGCCGGGGTGGAAAGCTTTTCGAGGGAGTCCACGATGGCCCCGGCTGAGCCCGAGACGTCCGCCTTGATGACGATGCCGAGTTCCTTGACCATGCCCTCTTCGATCTGGGTGTGCAGGTCTTCGAGCGTCACCTTCTTCATGCCGGCCATCTCACTGGTCCGCTGCTTGGCCTGGCGCGTCTCGGCAATCTGGCGCGCCTTGCGTTCCTCTTCGAGCACCACGAAGCGCTCGCCGGCCAGCGGGACCCCCGAGAAACCGATGACCTCGACCGGGACCGACGGCCCCGCCTGTTCGACGCGTTCTCCCTTGTCGTTGATGAGGGCGCGGACGCGGCCGAACTGGACGCCGGTCACGAAGACGTCACCCACCTTCAGCGTCCCGGACTGGACGAGCACCGTGGCGACCGGTCCACGGCCCCGGTCCAGCTTCGCCTCGATGATCGTGCCGCGCGCCATCTTGTCGGCGTTCGCCTTGAGGTCCAGCACGTCTGACTGGATAAGCACCATCTCGAGCAGGTGCTCCAGGCCCATCTTCTTCTTGGCCGACACCTCGCAGAATATGGTCTGGCCGCCCCACTCCTCGGGGATGAGCTCGAACTCGGACAGCTCTTGCTTCACGCGGTCCGGCTTGGCCTCGGGCTTGTCAATCTTGTTGATGGCCACGACGATCGGCACGCCGGCCGCCTTCGAGTGGTTGATGGCCTCCCGGGTCTGCGGCATGACGCCGTCGTCCGCGGCGACCACGAGGATGACCACATCGGTGACCTGGGCGCCCCGCGCCCGCATAGCCGTAAAGGCCGCGTGGCCCGGGGTATCGAGGAAGGTGATGTCCCGGCCCTTGAGGCTCACCTGGTAGGCGCCGATGTGCTGCGTGATGCCGCCCGCCTCCCGGGAAACGACGTTGGTCTCTCGCAGGGCGTCGAGGAGCGAGGTCTTGCCGTGGTCCACGTGGCCCATGATGGTGACCACCGGCGGCCTTGAGACGAGGGATTCGGCCGTATCGACCGTCTCCTCCAGAATGTCCTCGGCCGATTCGATCGTGGCGATCTCGGCCTTGATGCCATATTCCTCTGCCAGGAGCAGTGCCGCGTCCATGTCCATAGGCTGGTTCTGGGTCGCCATCATACCCATGGTCATCAACTTCTTGATCACGTCGCCCACCTTCTGGCCCATGATCTCGGCGAATTCCTTAATGGTACAGCCTTCCTGAATCTTGACCGTCTTTTTCCGCGGTTTGGTGATCTCGGCAAGATCGGTCGTCGCGACATGGCGGTCGTCCTTCCGGTGCGGCCGCTTGCCCATAGGCAGGGTCTTGAGATCGGGCATCTTCTTGAACGACGGCCGTTCCCGGATCTCTCGCTCCTGCTTCTGGCCGTGCTCCTGCTGCTTCTTCTGCCATTTCTTCTTTGCCCCGCCCTTGCCCGGGGACGGCGGGGGCGGGGCGAGCGACGGCGGGACCTGGGACGGCTCCAACACGGGCGATCCGAAGGTCGTTCTTCCCTGGGGACGGCCGGCCCGCGGGACCGGGCCAACGGGCCGTACCGC
>JBJKRX010000008.1:0-15024 GCA_046704425.1 Nitrospirota bacterium | reverse complement strand
ACGTGCTCGCGCAGTTCGAGGAGCTCCAGGGGCTGCGCGTGATGATCACCGGGGGCGAGCCGCTCGTCCATCCCGCATTCCCCGCCATCAACGAGATGCTGCCGGATTTCGCAATCCGGAAGGTGCTGTTCACCAACGGCACCCTGCTGCGCAAGGAGGTCCTCGCGTCCCTCAAGGTGGATGAGATCCAGGTAAGCATCGACGGCCTTGAGGGATCGCACGACACGTTACGTGGCCGGGGGGCATGGCGGCGCGCTATGGACGGGCTCCGGTCCGCCCTCGACGCCGGATTCAACGTGTCCGTCTCGACCATGGTGCACCGTGCCAACCTCCAGGACTTCGAGGCCCTGGAAGGGCTCTTCAAGGAACTGGGCATCCGGGATTGGACCGTGGACGCGCCCTGCATGACGGAGGCCCTGGGAGACCGCGCCGACCTCTTTGTCGGTCCCGAAGAGGGAGGGAGATACCTGGGATTCGGCTTCGGGGAGGGGTTGCACGCGTCGAGCCCGGGTTTTGCCTGCGGGCTCCATCTCGCGTCCGTCATGGCGGACGGCATGATCGCGCGCTGCACCTTTTATCACGATCAGGCGGCCGGCAGCATCGCCGACGGACTGGAGGCCGCCTGGAAGCGGATCACGCCGGTGAAACTGAGCGCCCTGGCGTGCGACTGCGACTACCTCGAGGTCTGCCGCGGCGGCTGCCGCTACCGGGCCGAACTGCTCGGCGGCAAGGGCGCAAAAGATCCCTATCGGTGCTCGCTCTATGGTATAATGAAAACGATGCGCCGGAGACTGTGAAAGGGTCTTCGGCCCTCCATCACCGTCGAAAGGAGGAGACCCCCATGACGATCAAGAAGGTTACGAAGAAAACGGCCCTCACCTGCAAGTGCAAGAGCTCCTGCTAAGGGAGTGCGTGAGAGGCGCCTGCAACGCGAAAGCCCGGCCGTGATCGGCCGGGCTTTTTTCGTTCCTGCAAGGCGACGGTCCTATTCCTCGGCGTCACTGCGGCGAAGGACCGCTGCAAAGCCGCCTTCGGACGAGTCTCTGCTCATCCGCCCTCGACGATGCCCCGCTCCTCCCACAGGAACCAGTTTCCGGTGTCGCTCAGGTGGCTGTAGGTATTGGCGAAGATATCGTAATGCTGCTTTTCTTCCTCGATCAGACGGGCAAAGAGGGCCTTTTCCTTGTCCGTCGTGGCAGCAGCAAGGGATTTTTCATAGAACGCCTTGCCTTCCTTTTCCATCTCCATCGCGATCTTGAAGGCTTCCATCTCGTCCTTGCTTGCTTCCACTTTCTTCATCATATCGTTTTTCAGGGCTTCGAAGACGGTCTTGACCCGCTTCATCGGGCTCACGTCCTGCGGCGTGAATTGCATGCTCTCGATGAGTTGGGTGATCATGGTCAGGTGTCGCTTTTCGTCCTCCACAATGGCTTCGAACATCTTCTTGCCGGCAGCATAGTGCATTTTCTTCGCCGCATCGGTATAGAACTGGATGGCGTCCGTTTCCATCTTTTTGGCGATTTCGAGTGCGTTCATGCAGCCCTCCTCATCGAATAAGATATCGTTCCGCTCGACTCGGTCCGATGCGCCGAAATGAGCCGTCTATAAACAGTATAACATATGCATACAGGAGATACCGGGGGTGGCTCCCGCCTCGGCCACCCCGCCTTCCGTCATCGCTATTTTATTGAAGAGTCCCCGAACAGCTCTTTCACCTTGTCGAAAAAGCCTTTCGTGATCGGGGTGCAGTTGTCTTTCGACAGGCAGTCGAATTCCTTCAGCAGTTCTTTCTGTTTCGCCGTCAACTTGGTCGGCACTTCAATCGTGACCTTGCACAGTTGATCGCCGGCACCGTGTCCCCGCAGGTTCGGAAACCCCTTCCCGCGCAATCGGAATACGTGCCCCGGCTGGGTGCCTGCGGGAATCTTGAGCTTCTCCGCGCCGCCCAGCGTCGGCACCTCCAATTCGGTCCCAAGCGTAGCTTGCGCGAAGCTGAGCGGCACGTTCAGGATCACGTCCTGTCCTTCGCGTCCGAACAGTGCGTGCTCCTCGACGGACAGGAATACATAGAGATCCCCGGGCGGCCCGCCGCCGGTTCCCAGCGCCCCCTCGCCGCTCAACCGGATCGTGTTCCCGGTCTCCACGCCCGCCGGGATCTTGACCGACAGGGTGCGTTCCTGCTCCACGCGTTTGCGTCCGTGACAGGTCGGGCAGGGATCGGTGATGATCTTCCCCTCGCCGCCGCAGCGCGAGCAGGTCCGGCTGATGCTGAAGAATCCCTGCTGCATCCGGATCTGTCCGGCCCCGCGGCAGGTCTGGCAGGTAGCGATCCCGTCCCGGGTCCGCGCCCCCAGACCGTCGCAGTCGGGACAGCGCTCCCACCGCGGCACGCGGATCTTCGTCGTGGTCCCGAAGGCAGCTTCCCCGAAGGTGATCTTGAGATTGTAACGGAGGTCTTCGCCCGCCGTCGCCCGGCTTCGGCCGCGGCCGCCGCCGAAGAACTCCTCGAAGATCCCGCCGAAGATGTCGCCCATGCCCATGCCCGCGCCGAAGCCGCCCGGCCCCGCTCCCTGTTGTCCCGGGATCGCGCCGAACTGGTCATAGTAGGCCCGCTTCTCGGGATCGGACAGGACCTCATAGGCCTGGCTGATCTCCTTGAACCGTTCCTCGGCCGCCTTATCGCCGGGGTTCTTGTCGGGGTGGTACTGGAGGGCGAGCTTCCGGTAGGCCTTCTTGAGCTCCGCATCGGACGCGTTCCGGTGTACGCCGAGCTGTTCGTAAAGATCCGTCGCCATAATTCCCTTTTCGTCGTGTCTCGCGGCAACGCCGCGCCCCTGCGACTTGCAAAAAAAAGGATAGCGGCCTTTCTCCTACGCCGCTATCCCCGGTCTGCTTGGCTCCCGTTATTTCTTGTCCTTGTCCACTTCCTCGAACTCGGCGTCCACGACCTTCTCGTCCGGCTTCTTGCCGTCGCCGGAGGGGCCTGCGCCTGCCGCGCCTGCCTGGCCGGCGGCGTTCGTCTTGTAGATCTCCTCGGCGAGCTTGTGCGATGCCTTGGAGAGGTCCGCGGTCGCCTTCTTGATGGCATCCACGTCGGTCCCGTCCTTCACGGACTTGGCCTGCTCGAGGGCCTTCTGGATATCCGACCGCTCGGCATCGGAAAGTTTGCTGCCATGCTCGGTCAGGGACTTCTCTACGGAATAGACAAGGGTATCCGCCTCGTTCCGGGCCTCGGCCACCTCCTTCTTCTTCTGGTCGTCGGCCGCGTGCATCTCGGCCTCCTTGATGGCCTTGTCGATCTCATCCTTGCTCATCCCGGAGGAGGCGGTGATCTTGATCGATTGTTCGCGGCCCGTTCCGAGGTCCTTGGCGGTCACGTGCACAATGCCGTTCGCATCGATGTCGAAGGTCACCTCGATCTGGGGCATGCCGCGCGGCGCCGGCGGGATTCCGACGAGCTCGAAGCGGCCCATGGTCTTGTTGTCCGCGGCCATCTCGCGCTCGCCCTGCACCACGTGGATCGAGACCGCGGTCTGATTGTCCGTGGCGGTCGAGAAGATCTGGCTCTTCTTGGTCGGAATAGTGGTGTTCCGCTCGATCAGCCGCGTGGTTACGGCGCCCAGGGTCTCGATGCCCAGGGACAGCGGCGTCACATCGAGCAGCAGGACATCCTTGACCTGACCGGTGAGCACGGCGCCCTGGATCCCGGCGCCGATGGCCACGACTTCGTCGGGGTTCACGCCGCGGTGCGGGTCCTTCTTGAAGAACTCTTTGACCGTCGCGATCACCTTGGGCATGCGCGTCATGCCGCCGACGAGCACTGCCTCGTTGATCTGGTCCACGGTCTTGCCCGCGTCCGAGAGCGCCTTGCGCACCGGGTCGGTGCTCTTGCTCACGAGATCGTCCACGAGCTGCTCCATCTTGGCACGCGTCAGCTTGTACAGGAGGTGCTTCGGGCCGCTGGCGTCCGCCGTGATGAACGGCAGGTTGATCTCGGACTCCATGACCGTGGACAGCTCGATCTTGGCCTTCTCGGCCGCTTCCTTGAGACGCTGAAGCGCCATCTTGTCCTTCTTGAGGTCGATCCCCTGGTCCTTCAGGAAGGAGTCGGCCAGCCACTTGATGATCCGCTCGTCGAAGTCGTCGCCGCCCAAGAAGGTGTCGCCGTTCGTGGACTTCACCTCGAAGACGCCCTCGCCCAGCTCCAGGATCGAGATGTCGAAGGTGCCGCCGCCCAAGTCATAGACCGCGATGGTCTCGTCCCGCTTCTTGTCCAGCCCGTAGGCGAGCGAGGCCGCGGTGGGCTCGTTGATGATCCGCAGCACGTTCAACCCGGCGATCCTGCCCGCGTCCTTTGTTGCCTGACGCTGACTGTCGTTGAAGTAGGCCGGCACGGTGATGACCGCGTCGTTCACCTTCTCGCCCAAGTAGTCCTCGGCGGTCTGGCGCATCTTCTGGAGGATCATGGCCGAGATCTCGGCCGGGCTGTAGACCTTGCCCCGCACCTCCACATGTGCGTCACCGTTCTCCGCCCGCACGATCTTATAGGGCAGGTGCTTCATGGCCTCCTGCACCTCGGCGGATTCGAACTTGCGCCCGATCAGCCGCTTGATCGAGAAGATGGTGTTGTCCGGGTTCGTGATCGCCTGCCGCTTTGCGATCTGACCCACGAGCCGTTCGCCGCTCTCGGTGATGGCGACCACCGACGGCGTCGTCCTACTCCCCTCGGAATTCGCGATGACGACGGGCTCGCCTCCCTCCATGACCGCAACGCAGGAGTTGGTGGTGCCCAGATCGATACCGATAACCTTAGCCATAAACTTCCTCCTTCTTTACCTGGATGAAAAACCCGTTCGAGGGGCGCGTTCTTGTCGCCCCGCATTCGCCCCCGGAGGGGGGCGATTCCTGCACACTCATTCTTCCGCGACGTCCTGCGTTGCCTCGGGCATCTTCGCCACACCCACCTTGGCATGACGCAGGATCTTCTCATGGTATCGGTACCCCTCCTGGAACACCTGCACCACCGTGTTCTCCGGCGCCTGGTCGGTCATAACCTGCATGACGGCCTCGTGCTTCGCCGGGTCGAAGGGTTCGCCCTCTGCCGGAAAGGGCTTGATCCCGAACTTTTCAAGCGTGTCGTGCAACTGCCGGAAGACCAGTTCCACGCCCTGGAGGAGCCCTTCGTTCGCCTCGCCCGCCTCGCGCGCATGCTTGATCGCAAGCCCCAGGTGGTCCGCGACGGTCAGGAGCTCCAGCCCCATCTGCTCATTCGCGTACTTCCGAAACTCGGCAAGATCACGCTGCATGCGCTTCCGGTAGTTCTCGAAGTCCGCGTACGTCCGCAGATACTTGTCGTTTGCCTCCTCGGCCGCGCGGGTCTTCTCCTCCAGCGCGCGGGCGAGCCCTGCGGCATCGAGTCCCGCGCCGGAGCCTTCCTCGTCCGTCCCGGGCGGCGTACCGGCCGTTTCCTCTTCCCGCACCCCGTTGAACTCTTCGCTCATCGCTCGATTCCCCTCTGCATCCGCTCCGCAAGCAATTTGGTTAGCAGTTTCGCCGTATAGTCCACCACCCGGATCACCTGCCGGTACTGCATCCGCGTGGGACCGATCACCCCCAGCGCGCCCACGACGTTGCCGCCCGCCCGGTAGTTGCCCACGACGAGGCTGCAGCCCTGCATCTCGTAAAAGGGATTCTCCGATCCGATGAAGACCTTGATACCCTCGGCCGCCGTGCTCCGATCGAGAAGCTGCAGCAGGCGATACTTGTCCTCGAAGGCCTTGAACAGGACCCGCATCTTCTCGACCGTGGCGAACTCGGGCGTATCGAGCACCTGGGACGCCCCGCCGATGTAGACGCGTTCGCTTTCCCGTTCGCGGACTTCCTGGCTGGCCCGATAGGTTTCCTCCAGAAGCCGCGTGAACGCCATCTTGTCCCGTCCGATCTGCTCGACCAGCCTGTTGCGCACCTCGGATAGGGAGTGCTCGGCCAGTTCCTCGCCGAGATAGGAGCTGAACCGGTTCAGTTCCTGCTGCGTCAGGGTCTCGTCCAGATCGATCAGCTTGTTCTGCACCACGCCCGAGTCGGTGACGAATATGATGAGGACCTGGTGGCCGTGCAGCCGGACGAACTCGATATGCCGGTATCGCGCCTCGGGCTCGCTCGGGGCGACCACCACGCCTGCACAGTGCGACAGTGCGGCAAGGAACTTGCTCGCCTCCTCCATCAATGCATGGAGGTCCTCCCCCTGCAGGGGCGGCGTCTGCCGGAGATGATCGGGCAAATCCTCGGCGTCATTCTCGACGCTCAGCAGGCTGTCGATATAGTACCGGTATCCCCGGTCGGTCGGAATCCTTCCCGCCGACGTATGGGGATGGGTCAAAAGCCCGAACTCCTCCAGCTCTGCCATGATGTTCCGGATCGTGGCAGAACTCACGCCCAGGTTGTATTTCTTGACGATCAGGGTGGACCCGATCGGCAGGCCGCCGGCGATATAGCTGTCGATTACGGCCTGCAGGACTTTCCTATTTCGTTCATCCAGTTCCATCGATATGGCGTGCCCCGACGCGGTAGCGGGACTTGAGCCCGCCTCGCCACCCCGCATTATCAAGGCTCGAGTAACACGACCTCCCGCCTGCACCCGGCCCACGCCTGCACAAGCGCAAGTAGCCGCTTTCCGCTCCCAACGTGAGGCGAGGTATGCCCAGGCGCGGGCTTGCGGGACAGGCACCGAAGGGATGAGCAACGCCCATGCGTTAGCACTCAATATTATAGAGTGCTAATAATTTAGCACAGCACACAGTGAGTGTCAAGCACTGATTTTCTCAAGAAAAGTAAGCAGTTTCCTGGTGTCTGCCGGACGGATCGCACGCGGCAAATACCTGCCGCTGCGATCGCGGGGACGGGCTATTCTGCGCGGACCAGGTCCTCGAAGCGGATATCAACGCCGCAAACACCCACGAGGCCTCCCTCGGTATCCGCGATGGGCGCCGAAACCGTGATGCAGAGCGCGCCGCTGATCTTGGACGTATAGAAGTCCGAGACGAAGCTCCGGCCGTTCCGCATGGGGTTGATGAACCAGGGACGGTCCGAAAAATTGTCCCCCAGCCCCGCGGTCTCGTACCTCGCCTTGTTCTGGATGTCCGTGATGTTCTTCGTGATCTTCCTGCCCTCGGCGTTCACGACATAGACAAACTGGATGTAGGGGTCTTCGCGCTGCAGCTTCTCCATGACCGATTCCTGCTGTACGGGATCCATGGACCGCATGGCGGGCAGTTCGACGAAGTCCTCCACGATATGGCGCGCAACCTCCGATGCCTTCTTCTTGAGCCGATCGAGATCGGACACAAAGTACTCGGGGAGGTATTTTTTCGCCCGTTCATGCAGCTCTTCGTGCGAGATGCTCGTGGTCCTGCCCTGCTCGTACTGTTCCTGCACCCACTTCTGCATCCGGGCGAGGCCGGGATGGCGCTTGTCGATCTTCTTCTCCGCATCGAGCTTCAGATGGCTGTTCACCCACTGGGCAAGGCCGGCCACGCCTGACTTGTCCGTGATGATGACTCCCATCGAGCGGTTCAGGACCTGTGCCGTGTCGAAGATGTTATAGATCTCTTCGTTCTTCATCATCCCGTCGGCATGGATCCCGGCGCTCGTAGAGTTGAATTCGGCGCCCACAAAGGGATAGTTGTCGGGGATGACGAACCCCATCTCCTTGCTGAAGTACTCGGCCATGTCGGTGATGGCGGTCGTATCGATGCCCGCGTCGTCGCCCATGAGGCTGATATAGTCGATCAGAAGCGCCTCCACGGGCGTGTTGCCGGTCCGCTCGCCGAAGCCCAGGAGCGCACCGTTCACCGAGGAGCAGCCGTACATCCAGGCGGCCACGCCGTTCACCAGCCCCTTGTGGAAGTCGTTGTGGCCGTGCCATTCGAGCTGCTCCGAAGGGACCCCGGCGTCGTGGATCAGGGCATAGAAGATCTCCGGCACCCCCCGGGGCAGCGCGGTGCCGGGAAAGGGGAACCCGTAGCCCATCGTATCGCAGGCCCGGATCTTGATCGGGACCTTGGACTCGTCTCCAAGCCGCATCAGCTCCTGGGCGAAGGGGAGGACGAAACCGTAAAAATCCGCCCGGGTGATATCCTCGAGATGGCACCGCGGCTTGATCCCGTGCTCCAGCGCCGTGGTCACGATGTCGAGGTAGGCCTTGAGCGCGTCCTTCCGCTTCATGTTGAGCTTCAGGAAGATATGGTAATCGGAGCAGGAAGTCAGGATTCCCGTCTCCTTGAGCCCCAACACCTTCACCTGCTGGAAGTGCTTCTTGGTCGCGCGGATCCAGCCGGTGATCTCCGGGAAGCGGTGTCCCTTCTCCCGGCAGAGGCGGACGGCCTCCTTGTCGCGCGCGGAGTACAGGAAAAACTCGGTCTGCCGGATCACGCCCTTCGGCCCGCTCATGCGGTGCAGGAAGTCGAAAATGTCCGCGATCTGCTGCGGCGTGTAAGGCGGCCGTGACTGCTGGCCGTCCCGGAAGGTGGTGTCCGTGATCCAGATCTCCTTCGGCACATGGGTCTGGATCATCCGGTCCTCGAGGACGATGCGGGGAACACTCGTATAGGGGAACATCTCCCGGAACAGCTCGGGTTCTGCTACGTCCTTGAGGGCAAGGGGACCCTTGGGCGTCTGTTTTTTGATGGTCACAAAAACCTCCTGTCGGGAAAAGACGTCTGCGCGGCCGCTGGATGCGGCCGCTTACGCGCGGGACGCGACCGGGGCGGGGGCGGCGACGCGCATCCGGCGGATCGCATCGGCATAGTCGCCGGTCCCGAATACGGCGGACCCTGCGACGAGAATGTCCGCGCCGGCAGCGATGATCGCCGCGGCATTCTCCGGCTTGACCCCGCCGTCCACCTCGATCGCTGCGGCGCAGCCGAGATCGTCGATCCGCCTGCGGAGCGCGGCGATCTTATCCAGCGCCGACGGGATGAACGCCTGACCGCCGAATCCGGGATTCACGGACATGATCAGGACCATGTCCACGTCGGCCAGCGCATAGTCGAGGGTCGTAAGCGGCGTGGCCGGGTTGAGCGAGACGGCCGCCTTGACGCCCCGATGCTCCCGGATCGCCTGGATCAGCCGGTTCAGGTGTTGGGTCGTCTCCACATGCACCGTGATGCTGTCCGCGCCGGCCTTCGCAAAATCGGCGATGTAGCGGTCGGGCTCGGCGATCATCAGGTGCACGTCGAGGGGGAGCTTCGTCGCGCGCCGCGCCGCCTCCACGACCAGCGGCCCGATCGTGATGTTCGGCACGAAGTGGCCGTCCATAACGTCCACGTGGATGAGGTCTGCGCCTGCGGCCTCGACCGCTCGGATCTCCTCACCCAGCCGGGAGAAGTCCGCCGAAAGGATCGAGGGAGCGATCTGGATTGTCCTCGTCATGTCTCCTCCGCTCGCCGGGGCGAACCCGTCACGGTCATCTCCGAACCACGAGCTCCACCGTCGTATCGGTTCCCACGGGACTGCCGGCGCCCGGTTTCTGGCCGATCACCACGCGTCCGAGTCCCGGCTCACCCGTAGCGAGAGACCGCGTGACCAAGTGATGGCGCAGGCCCAGGCGGTCCAGGATCCCCACGGCGTCTTCGGCGCCCTTGCCCCTCAGGTCCGGCATGAGGAAACGATCGGGCCGCTTCCCGTCGCTCACCAGCAGGTTGATCGTCCCGCCCTTCTCGAGGGGGCTCCCGGCCGGCGGATCCTGCGCGATCACGGTATCACGCTCGACGTCGTCCGAGAAGACATGCGCCACCTCGCCGGGAACGAACCCTCCCTGCCGGACCATCAGGTCCGCCTTGCGCGAGGAAAGGCCGGTGAGCGCCGGGACCGCGAGGCCGCTCGGCCCGAGGCTCACGACAACGCGGACCTGCCGCCCTTTCTTGAGCCCTTCTCCCGGCGACGGGATCTGCGAGATGATCGTATCGCGCGGCAGCGTCGCGTCGGGCTCGCGCCGCTCGACCTTGAGCGACAGGCCGTTCCGGCCGACCGTTTCGAGCGCGGTCACAATGTCGCGGCCCCGTACGTCGGGGACGCGCACCGTCTCCTGGTGCATCAGGATCGCGACGACCGCGAAGGCGCTTGCGATACCGATACCGAGGAGCGCCAGGAAGATCACCAGGGCTTTACAGAGACGTTTCATGACCGGACCAATATATTAAACAGAAACGCGGGAAAGTGCAACCCTTTCCGGAGCTTTTTCCGGCGCTGCAACGGGGAGGCGTTCCGGCCGGATCACGGCTTTTTTACGACCCGGGCGCCGAAAAAGCCGTCCATCTCCGGGGCATTGGGAAAGGTGCGCAGGAACCCTTCCGCGTCCACGAGCCCGGCCGCAGCAAGGGGGAGGAACGGCAGGGGATCGTCCAGCCGAAAATCACGGTGGTCGGCGAGGAACGCCTTGACCACGTCCTCGTTCTCCTCGGGTTCCGTGGTGCAGGTCGCATAGACCAGCGCGCCGCCCGGCCTCAGGAGCTGCGCGCAGTTCTCCAGGATACGCTGCTGCAGTATGGCACGCTCGCGGATCGTATTCTCGATCTTGGTCCACCGGCCGTCGGGATGACGCCGCAATACGCCGAGCCCCGAACAGGGGGCGTCGACCAGGATCGTGTCATAGGCCCCTTCCCGGTAGATCGCCGCGTCTCCGGTCACGGGCCTGACCGCGGTGATGCCCAACCGCGCGCAGTTATCCCTGATCCGGTCCGTCCGCTTCGGGTCGCTTTCCAGCGCCACCAGCGTCCCTTGGTCCTGCATCATCTCGGCCAGGTGGGTCGTCTTTCCGCCGGGCGCCGCGCAGGCGTCCAGGACCGCATCCCCCGGCCGGGGCGCTGCGAGCAGCCCCACGAGCTGGGCAGCCTCGTCCTGCACTACGAACCACCCCTGCGCGAAGGCACGATGCGATCGGAGCCCAGGCGAGGAGACGATCACGATCCCGGCGGGCGCACAGCCCGTTTCCCGCACGACCGCCCCTTCGGCCTCGAGTGACGCTCGAAGCTCCTCCCGCGACGTCCGGAGCCTGTTCGTGCGCACCACAAGCGGCGCAGGGCGGTTGTTCTCGCGCAGGATCTCTTCCGCACGGGCTTGGCCGAGCCGGCTGGCCCAGCGCCGCACCAGCCAGCGGGGGTGGGAATAGCGGACAGCCAGGCGCTCCAGCGGGTCGTGGGGGCCTGCGCAGGGGACCGCGTCTTCGGAGCGGCCCAGGGCGCGCAAGAGACCGTTCACGTAGCCGGGTTTCTTCCCGAACTGTTTGGCGAGCTCCACGGCAGTATCGACTGCGGCGCTCGCCGGGACCTTGTCGAGGAATGCAAGCTGATACGCGGCCAAGCGCAGAATGTTGCGCGTCCAGCCGTCCGTTTTCACCACGGGGCGGGAGGAGAACCGGTTGAGGTACCAGTCGAGACAGGAGCGGTTTCGCAGGACGCCGTAGACCAGTTCGCGGATAAAGGCATTGTCGCGCGGAGCGAAGGCCTCACGCGCCTCGCTCAAAAGATCGTCGGCGAAGCCCCCCTGCTCGCAGGAGCGCAAGACCCGGAGCGCCTGCTCGCGCGGTCTATCCCTGCGCTCCATGGGTCTCGCCGGAACAGCGGGCAAAGAATTCGAGTGCCTCGGCCACCTTGTCGATGTCCACGCTCGTGTTGAAGCAGGGGCCGAAGGGACGCTCGTTGATGATGCCGATGACGGGCAAGGGGTAGGAATCCTGGATGCCGCTGGTCAGGTCCCGCTCGCAGGCCACGGCGATGATGGCCTCGGGACGGGCCTCCCGCACCCGCCGGCGGGCGAGGGTTCCGCCGGTGGCGACCGAAAGGTGGACGCCGTACCGCTGCGAAAGCTCCACGAGGTCCTTGATCTTGCACTTGCCGCAGGCCTTGCATTTATAGGCATCGCTCGTGATCTTGATGGCGCAGTCGCTGAACTGGAGACAGTGGGGCATGAGCAGCAGGATGCGCGTGATCCGGGTCGCCCCGCACTTGGCCTTGACCAGCAGGTTGTTCACCTCCACGAAGGATTGCTGCACCTTTTCCTTCGAGATGCCCAGGAGCCTGCCCACGAGGATCATGATCGGGAACAGCACCTCGATCACGAGCCCCCTGAGTTTCGCCGCAAAGAGTATCTCCTTCCCCCGCACGAGCGTCAGGATCAGGAGCGCGACCCCCAGAACGAGCGTGCCGATCGCGCCGGCCATGAGGATACAGAGCACCTCAGGCGCCAGGGGATGGATGTTCCGAAGGCCGATATAGGGGATCAGGTAGAGCCCCACCGCGAAGGCCGTGATCAGGAACACCGTAAAGACGATGAGGCCGATGAAGATGCGTTTTTTCGGTTCTGCCATTGCCTTTCCACCCGGCCTGCATGCGGGGTCATGCCGTATTCGCTTTTCCCTGCATCCGGCGGTCGAATCTGCTTCCCACGATCGCCCCGTGGCCGCGCAGGAACTCCGCCGCGGACATGGGCCTCTTGCCTTCCGGCTGGATCGTGACGATCCGGAGCAGACCGTCGCCCGTGCCCGCCGCAAGGCCGTCCCGTCCCGTCCGGACCAGTATGCCGGGCTCCGCAAGCCCTGCGTCCGTCTCTGCTGCGAGGATCTTAAACACCTTGCCGTCGATCGTACCGAAGGCGCCGGGCCAGGGCAGAAGGCCGCGCACGCGGTTCCGGATCTGGACGGCCGGCTGGGTCCAGTCGATCAAGCCGTCCTCCTTGCGCAACAGCGGCGCAACGGTCGCACGCGCCGCGTCCTGCGCCTGCGGCACGAGGCGGCCGGCCGCCAGGAGCGACAGCGTCTCGCCAATGAGCTTCGCACCGATGCAGGAAAGCTTCTCGAGCAGGGTCGCCGCCGTCTCCGCGTCTCCGATCGGGATACGCTCCTGCAGCAGGATCGCCCCGGTGTCCATGCCTTCGTCCATCTGCATGATCGTGATGCCGGTCTCGCGTTCACCACGCAGGATCGCCCAGTTCACGGGTGCGGCGCCCCGGTATGCGGGAAGGAGCGAGGCATGAATGTTGACGCAGCCGTAGTGCGGAAGCAGCAGGATCTCTTTCGGCAGGATCTGTCCGTAGGCAGCCACGACGATGACCTGCGGCGTCAGCGCGGCGAGGCTCGCGATGAAGGCCGGTTCCCGCACCCGCTTCGGCTGATGGACGGGAAGCCCCAACTCCAGGGCCGCGGCCTTCACGGGCGGGATTGCCAATCCCCTTCCCCTGCCCGCGGGTTTGTCGGTGCGGGTGACCACCGCGGCGACGTCATGGCCTGCGGCAACAAGGGCGCGGAGCGGGCCCACGGCAAACTGCGGCGTGCCCATATAAATCAGTCTCATGGGGCCGAATGCTCCCAATCAGGCGACCTGCGGCCGAAACGAGCGGCCGAGGGTTCAGGAAACTCATGCGGCAGAGCGTCCGGCACGGGAAGCCGATCTCGGGGGAAGGGGCCTAGGCCTTCTGCGGCGACATCTTTTTGAAGCGCCGCCGGAAGATGTTCTTTTTGAGCGGGCTCAAGCGGTCCACGAACAGCATGCCGTTCAGGTGGTCGATCTCGTGCTGCAGGGCCTTGGCAAGCAGGCCCTCCGCCTCAAGCTCGAAGGGCTTTCCCGTGCGGTCCTGGGCGCGGACCTTCACCCGGACCGCGCGCGTCACCTTGTCCGCATAGCCGGGAATGCTGAGGCAGCCCTCTTCCTCCAGGACCGATCCTTCCTGCGCCAGGATCTCGGGATTGACGATCACGAGGAGCTCACGCCCCTTTCGCTTCTTTTCATCGCGTTCGCTCACATCGATGACCGCCACCTGCTGCGAAATGCCCACCTGGTTCGCGGCAAGTCCCACGCCGGGCGCGGCATACATGGTCTCTGTCATGTCGTCGATCAGACGGTTCAGCGCCCGCCCGAACTCACCCACGGGGTCGGTTCTTTTCCTGAGCACCTCGTCCGGATAGGTTACAATTGCACGAATTGCCATGATTTTTATATGTAACATGATTTTTTTTCAAATGCAAGACGGAAGATGGGTTCCGGAACGCGCCGGACGCGCTCTTCGTGTCTGCCGCCGGCTCTTGCTGTTGACACCCCGTTGAGCTTTATGGTATTTTTACCGCATGGCAATCGATAAAAACAAGGTTATGAAAGAGGCCCAGAAATTCGCGGCAAAGGGCCAGTTCGACAAGGCGATTGCCGAGTGGAAAAAGCTGCTTGAGGAATCTCCGGACGATCCGAACATCTACAACACCATCGGCGACCTCTGTCTCAAAAAGGACGCCAAGGCCGATGCCGTCGACGCGTACCAGCGGGCGGCCGACCTCCTCGCAACCGACGGTTTCACTTCCAAGGCCATCGCCCTCTATAAGAAGGTCCTGAACATCGATCCCCAGAAGATCGACGCCCACCTGGCGCTCGGAAACCTGAATGCCGAAAAGGGCCTCACCGGCAATGCGCTCTCGAGCTACAAGGTCGTCGCGGATCACTATATCAAGAGCAAGCAGATGGACAAGGCGCTCGGCATCTACCAGAAGATGGCCGACCTGAACCCCTCCAACACCTCCTTCCGCCTGAAGCTCGCCGATCTGTATGCAAAGGAGAATATGATCGCGGAGGCCTCCCAGACGTACCTGGAGGCCGCCGACGCTTATGTGGAAATTGATTCGTTCCAGGAAGCGCGCCAGATGTTCGAGAAGGTGCTGGCGCTCGATCCGAGCAATAAGACGGTCTATTTCAAGGCGGGGATCGTCTATATCAAGGAAGGGAAATTCGCCGAGGCGTGTAAAGCCCTTAAGCCTGCATTCGAGAGCGATCCCGCAAATCGCGAGATCGCCGACGCATATCTCGACGCCCTGCGCAGGGCGGGAAAAGAGAGCGATGCAGCACAGGTCATCCGTAAGATCCTGACGGCGGACGGGTCGCGCCTGGACCTGCGGGAAAAGCTGTACCAGATCCACCTTGCGAAGAAAGAGTACGAGCAGGCGCTCGACGAGGCCTCGCTCCTCGTTGATGCCCGCGTCCAGGCGGG
>JBJKRX010000007.1:0-39511 GCA_046704425.1 Nitrospirota bacterium | reverse complement strand
GGCGGGATCAGGTAAACATCTTTGCCCGGACTATCTCGCTGGACGGATCGGAAACGAAAAACGAGGAGCCCCTGATTATCCCGATTGCCACCCCTGCTTATGAGGCCCTGAAAGAGGCCATGAAGGTGACGCACCTCAATACGCCGCTGGTGTTCTGCCATCCGGACGGAAAGCCGTACACCGCGATGCAGGTACAGCGGGCATTCAAAGAGGCGGTGAAGTCGGCTGAAATTACGAATTTCCGGTTCCACGATCTTCGGCACTGTTTCGCTTCATGGAACAGACAGGCGGGAGTGGATCTGGATACTCTGGCCGACCTCATGGGGCACAAGGACACGCGCATGACCCGGCGCTATGCCCACATCGGACCGAAGCACCTTGCCAGCGCAATCAGCCAGCTAGAGAAGAACTACGAGGACGTTATCACATTTTTATCACATTCAAAAGAAAAGGAGCTACCGGAATCCGGTAACTCCATGATTTGAATGGCGTCCCCAGGGGGATTCGAACCCCCGTTATCGCCGTGAAAGGGCGGTGTCCTGGGCCGGGCTAGACGATGGGGACGTAGTACTGCAAATTCCGAAGTAAGAAGTTCGAAGTTTGAAATCGTGGTAATTGGTGAGCCGGCTGGGATTCGAACCCAGGACACCCGCCTTAAAAGGGCGGTGCTCTACCAGCTGAGCTACCGGCCCGCTCTCCCGCGCGAAGACGCGTATATTAACAAAAGCGCCCTGCCCTGTCAACGCCGAAATGGGCGAAAGAGGCAAGGGACAACGTCTTTTTCGTGCTTAGCGGGCCTTCGCGAAGGGCTGTTCCAGAACGATAGTCTCGTCGCGCCGCGCGCCGGTCGAGATGATCATCGGCTTGACCCTGCTCAGTCTGCAGAGCCGCTCCACGTAGGCGCGGGCCTTCTTCGGGAGGTCGTCGTACTTCCGGATGCCGAGGGTGGACTGCTGCCACCCGGGGAGGGTGATGTACTGGGGCACGGCGTTCTCGAGCACGGCGAGGTCCGACGGCATCTCCTCGTACACCCTGCCGCGGTGCTTGTAGCCCACGCAGATCTTGAGTTCCTGCAGGGTGTCGAGCACGTCGAGCTTGGTGATGGCCACGCCCGTCAGGCCGTTGACGCGTGCGGCGTGGCGAATGACCAGGGCGTCGGCCCAGCCGCACCGGCGCGGCCTGCCCGTTGTGGCGCCATACTCCCTGCCGCGGTCGCGCAGCAACTCGCCCAGCTTGTTCTCCTGCTCCGTGGGAAAGGGCCCGCTGCCCACGCGGGTGGTGTAGGCCTTTACGATGCCCAGGGTCTTGCTGATCGCGTTCGGACCGATGCCGAGGCCCGTGCAGGCGCCACCTGCCGTGGGGCTCGACGAGGTGACGAAGGGGTAGGTGCCGTGGTCCACGTCCAAGTGGGTGCCCTGGGCCCCTTCGGCAAGTACGTTCTTGTTCTTCGCGATCGCCTCGCTCAGGAGCAGCGAGGTGTCTCCCACGTAGCGCTTCAGTCGCCTGCCGTAAGCGAGGTATTCCTCGCCGATCTTGTTTGCGTTGAGCCGGGGCGCCTGATAGAAGCGCTGGAGCAGGAAGTTCGCCTCGTCGAGATTGCAGGCAAGCTTCTCGCGGAAGACCTTCGGCTCCAAAAGGTCCGCCATGCGGATCCCCTTGCGGGCGATCTTGTCCGCGTAGGCCGGCCCGATACCGCGGCCCGTGGTGCCGATCTTCTTGGCGCCTTTGCGCCGCTCGCTCGCCATGTCGAGGGCTTGGTGATAGGGCATGATCACATGGGCGTTCCCGCTGATCGTCAGGCCGTCGCCGATCCGGATCCCTCGCTCTGCGAGCCCGTCGATCTCCGCGAGCAGGGCAGCGGGATCGACCACCACACCGTTGCCGATCATGCAGCTCTTCCCGCGGTGCAGAATCCCCGACGGGATGAGGTGCAGGATGAACTCCTCCTTGCCGACCACCACCGTGTGACCGGCGTTGTGTCCGCCCTGGTACCGCGCGACGATATGCGCCTTCTCGGTGACCAGGTCGATGATCTTCCCCTTTCCTTCATCGCCCCATTGGGCGCCAACGACCACGACGACCGGCATAATAGCTCCTTACCGTGCTGCCGCGAACGGGAGCGGGCGCAAGCCCCCGCTTCCGCCATCGCGCAGCACGCCTCTCGGATTGTTAAATCTTGATCTGCTTCGCGGACAGGACGTTCGGCAGGTTCCTGATCTCGTTCATCAGCACGTCGGACACAGCGCTGTCGATGCTGACCACCGACATGGCCCTGCCCCCGCGCTTCTCGCGGCCGAACTGCATGCGCGCGATATTGACGCCGTTCTTGCCCAAGATCGTCCCGACGCCGCCGATCACCCCAGGCTTGTCGTTGTTCATCAGGACGAGCATGTCGCCCTCGGGAACGGTCTCCATGGGGAACTCGTCCACCTGGATGATGCGCGGCTCCTTTCGGCTGTTCAGCGTTCCCGCGGCGGACGCGACCTTGCCGCCGGCCGTGACCCGCATCGTGATGAGGCTCGTATACTCGGCAGTCCCGCTCGAGGTGGAGACCCGTACCTCGATGCCGCGGTCCTTGGCGATGAGCGGCGCGTTCACGTAGTTCACGTTTTCCTGGAGGGTCGGGGACAGGATGCCCTTGAGGGCCGCAAGCGTGATCGGCTCCTGCTTCAGGCTCGCCACCTCGCCGCTGTACTCCAGCGCGATCTGTGTGAAACCTCCCTCGGCGACCTGAGCCATGAACAGGCCCATGCGCTCGGCAAGATTGATGTAGGGCGAGAGTGCCGGAAGCTGGTCCGACGGCACGGACGGCACGTTCACCGCGTTCCTGACCGTCCCGGCCACCAGGTAGTCCACGACCTGCTCGGCCACAGCCACGGCAACGTTCTCCTGGGCCTCGCGCGTGGACGCGCCCAGGTGCGGGGTGGCAATGAAATTGTCGAGCGAGAGCAGCGGATGGTTCTCCGGCGGTTCCTTCTCGAACACGTCGAAGGCAGCGGCAGCAACCTTGCCGCTCGTCAGGGCGTCATAGAGGTCCTTTTCGTTCACGATGCCGCCGCGGGCGCAGTTGAGGATCCGTACCCCGTCCTTCATCTGCGCGATCGTGTCCTTGTTGATCAGGTTCGCCGTTTCCTTGGTCTTGGGCGTATGAACGGTGATGAAATCGGACCGCTGGTAGATGGTCGGCAGGTCCGCCAGCTCGATCCCCTGGGACTTCGCCTTCTCCGGCGAGATGAAAGGGTCGAAGGCCAGCACCTTCATGCCGAGCCCGATGGCGCGGTGCGCCACGACTCCCCCGATGGCCCCCAGCCCGATGACGCCCAGGGTCTTGTCGAAAAGCTCCACGCCCTCGAACTTCTTCTTCTCCCACTTGCCCGCCTTGAGCGAGGCGTAGGACTGGGGGATCATGCGGGCGCAGGCGAAAAGCATGCCGATGGTATGCTCCGCCGTGGTGACCGTGTTGCCTCCCGGCGTGTTCATGACCACGATGCCCTTCTTGGTCGCTGCCGGGATGTCCACGTTGTCCAGGCCGCTCCCGGCCCTGCCTACGACCTTGAGGTTCGTCGCCTTCTCGAGCAGCCCGGCCGTGACCTTGGTGGCCGAACGGATGATGAGCGCATCATAGTCGCCGATGATCTTCTCGATCTCCTCGGCCGGGGTCTTGCTGCGCGCATCCACGTCCAGGCCGGCCTTTTTCAGGATCTCCACCCCCACGGGGGAGAGGTTGTCGCTTATCAGGACCTTCATGTACCCTCCAAGACCTCATGAATAAACCGCGGAGACGCGAAGAGTACCCAAAACAGGTCTCGGGACGGAGTAAAAGCAGACGACCTGCTTTCACGGCCGATCCTTTTTTCTCGGCGTCTCCGTGTCTCTGCGGTGATACTTCTACTTCATCAGCAGTTCCTGTGCCGCTGCCACGCCCGTGCCGAGCTTCACCGGGTGGCCCAGGCCCTTCAAGACCATCTCGATCCCGGCCACCGCCGTGATGACGTCGAAGGTGTCGGCGTAGCCCAGGTGTGCGATCCGGAATATCTTGCCTTTGAGCTTGTCCTGGCCCCCCGCGCCGGTGATACCGTACTTGACGCGCAGGTCCTTGTAAATCGCCTGGCCATCCACGCCGGCCGGGGCCTCGATGGCCGTGAGCGCGTTCGACGGGTTCTCCTTGGGGAAGAGCGTGAGGCCCAGGGCAGCTGCGGCCGCCCGGGTCGCTTTGGCCAGCCGCTCGTGGCGCGCAAAGACCGTCGCAAGCCCCTCGGCCTGGAGCAGCTTGATCGATTCGTTCAACCCGATAATGAGCGTCACGGCAGAGGTGAAGTTCGTCTGGTTCTTGGCGAGGTTCTCCCGCTCCTTCTTGAAGTTGAAGTAGAACTTGGGCGTCTTGGCGCTGTCCGCCGCCTTCCAGGCCTTGTCCGAGATTGACACGAAGGCGAGGCCCGGCGGCAGCATCACACCCTTCTGGGACCCGCCGATCATGACGTCGATCCCCCACTCGTCCGTCCGGATGTCATGCGCCACGAGAGCCGAGATGGCGTCGACCACGCAGAGGGCGTCGGTCTTGCGCACGATGCCGGCCACGGCCTGCACGTCGTAATAGACGCCCGTCGAGGTCTCGTTGGCCTGGAGGAACACGGCCTTGATCTTCGGGTTCTTCTTGAGCGCGGCCTCCACCTGCTCCGGCTTGACCGCATGGCCCCATTCCACGGCGATCTCCTCGACCCGCATGCCGTAGGCCTGGCAGATCTTGGTCCAGCGCTCGCCGAACTTGCCGCCGTTCACCACCAGCACGTCGTCCCCGGGGTTCAGAAAGTTGTTCACCGACCCGACCATGCCGCCCGTGCCGGTGGAGCACAGGATGAGGACGTCGTTCGTGGTCTGATAGAGCCACTGCAGGCCCTTCTTCGCCGACTCGAGCACCGGAAGGAAGTCCGGGGCGCGGTGATGGATGATCGGCATGGCCATGGCCAGGAGCGCCTCGGGCGGCACCGGCGTCGGCCCGGGGGCCAGAAGATATTTTTTCTGCATAGCTGTTCCCTCCTCAATGTACCGTGCAAACGAAAACGAATCCGTATGGAATGAGCGATACCGGCGCTAACGGGGCAGTCGTGTCGTGAGCTGACGAGCTACCGTCCCGCCGGGGCGGGACCTATGCCCGGGGTGGGGGGATCACTGGGATACCGAAGGTGTCTGTGCTGTCGCACGTTCTTGCTGCCTTTCTCGGTCGCCTGTGCCGGATGGTGCTGAAAACGCCTTGAAAATAACACAGTTCGAGGAAAATTGTCAAGACAATAGTGCGAGCCCCGAACCCGCCGGGGCCCGGCGAACCGCTATTTTGGGGCGACGGTGATGTCCATTTCGAGCGTCACGACCGGCATGGTGCGGTCATTCGAGTAGACGCTCAGGTGTTTTGCCAGGAACCCGCTCTTGCCGGCGGTGTTCACCGTGGCCTTGATCCGCCCCGTGTCTCCCGGCTTCAGGTGATCCGAACTGATCACCGCGGCGGTGCAGCCTCAGGAGGGTGCGACGCGGTCGATAACGAGCGGTGCGTCCCCGGTGTTCCGCATCTCGAAGATGTGGCTCACCGTCGTACCCTCTGGCACGCTTCCCGCGTTGTACTGCAGCTCCTTGAACGTGATCCGAGGCCCCTGCGGCGCGGCAAGGGCCGCTCCGGCTAGGGCGATGAGGAACGCGCCCAATCCCGCGAGCAGTAGCTTCTTCATGCCGATCCTCCTTCCCTAGTCCCCGGCCTCACGCCCGATGCGCAGCAGCGCTTCGCGGTCCTGGGGCGTGATGACCCCTTTGTCCGCAAGCATCCGGAGCAGCGCATCCAGCCGCAGGACGAGCCCACCCATTGATTCCGCTGATTCCGCAGCCACGGCAGCTTCCCTTTCCGATGCGGCGGGCAGGGCAGCTCCCCGGTCGGGTGCGGCGGCGCGGCGCGCGGGCGCAGGCAGGCCTCCGGTCTGTCCCGCCGGACCGGCGCCTTCCGCGCTGCGCATTCTCGGGGCGCGGAACACGTTTTCGTGATCGTAGTATTTCCGGATCGCGTCCGCGATCTCCGATTCCAGGGCCAGGCAGGGCCGCACCGTCAGGCCCGTGATGAACCGGACCGCGTCCACTGCGTTCAGGTCCAGGGGGTCCGCCATGGCCACGTACAGCGTGCGGGCGTCCCGACGGAGGGGGACCACGCCGTACTGTCTTGCGACTTCAGGTTTGAGAAGCGAGATGATCTCCTCGGGGATCTCGGGATGGAAGAGATCCTCGTGCCGCAGTTTCAGCTTCGTGGCGATCGTCCGGGCAACATCTTCCTCGCGCACCATCCGCATCTCGATGAGGATGGTGCCGAGCTTCCCGCCCCACTGGCGCTGATGCGCGAGCGCGGCCTCGAGCTGCATGTCGTCGAGGAGGCCCGCTTCCTTCAGCAAAGAGCCGAGCTTTTTCGGTGCCGCCATCGTCCTCCGTCGCGGCCCCAGGCCGCGCTAGGGTCCCAGCAGTTCTCCGAGCGGCTTCTTGTTCCGGGGCGGCGGGGCCTCGTCCGGAACGCCAACGGGCAAAAGCGCCACGGCGGTCCGGTCGGCGCCGTAGCCCAGGATGCGCGCGAATTCCTCCTGCGCCACGAGCGGCCCGGTCATCCAGCAGGAGCCGTAGCCCAGGGCATGGACGGCGAGAAGCATGTTCTCGATCGCCGCCGCGACGCTCTGGAGCCCGGGCAACGGCCGGAGCCGCCGCACCGCCTCCGCCGAATACCCCATCCTCCCGAGCAGCCGGTCCGTCCCTGCATCGTACTCCGTCATGAGCACCACGATCACGAGCGGGGCGCGTTCGAAAAAGGTGTAGTAGTTGCTCTTGTAGGCCTCGAGCCGTTTGGCCAGTTGCTCGTCCTCGGCAAAGGGGATCATGCGGTCGACCATGGCGCGCACGGCGTCCGCCATGCGCGCGAGCGTGTCGCGTTCCCGCACGACCAGGAAGCGCCAGGGCTGGCTGTTGCTCGCCGAAGGCGCGAGCCTGCCTGCGTCCAGGATCCTTTGCAGATCATCGTCCGGCACCGGCGTCTGCCGGAACCGACGGATGCTCTTCCGGTTCTTGATGACGTCGAAAAGATCCGTCATCCTGCAAGCTCCGCGAGCCGCCGGATCAGGAGCTCGGTGTCGTTCCAGCCCAGGCAGGGGTCGGTGATGGACTTGCCGTACACGTTCTCGGAGACCTTCTGGGCGCCTTCCTCGATGAAGCTCTCGATCATGAAGCCCTTCACGAGGGAGCGGACGGCCTCGTCGTGCTCGCGGGTGCGCATCACCTCTTTCGCGATGCGCGGCTGCTCGCGGTACTGCTTGTTCGAGTTTGCGTGGTTCGTGTCCACGTTGACCGCGGGATTGGCGAAGGCCCGCTCGCGGTAGGTCCGGGCGACCCGGATGAGGTCCTCGTAATGGTAATTGGGAATGCTCTGGCCGAACTGGTTCACGGCGCCCCGCAGGATGCAGTGCGTCAGGGGGTTGCCCGTGGTCTTCACCTCGAAGCCGTTGTAGCTGAACACGTGCGGCGCCTGCGCCGCCTGGACCGCGTTGAACATCACCTCGTAGTCGCCGGAGGTGGGGTTCTTCATGCCCACGGGGACGTCGAGGCCGCTGCAGGTCAGGCGGTGCTGCTGGTTCTCGACCGAACGGGCGCCCACGGCCACGTACGAGAGGACGTCGGCAAGGTAGGGATAGTTCCCGGGATAGAGCATCTCGTCCGCGGCGGGCAGGTGGGACTCCCGGAGCGCCCGGATATGCATCCGCCGGATGGCCGAGATCCCCTCGACGATGTTCGGTTCCTCCTGGGGATTCGGCTGGTGGGCCATGCCCTTGTAGCCGATGCCGGTGGTGCGCGGTTTGTTGGTGTAGATGCGCGGCACGAGGATGAGCCGGTCCTGCACCTCGTCCTGGATCATCGCCAGGCGCGCGATGTAATCGCAGACCGCGTCTTCGTCATGGGCCGAGCAGGGTCCGACGATGAGCAGCAGCTTGTCGATCTCGCCGGTGAAGATGCTCCGGATCTCCCGGTCCCGCGCCTCTTTGACCACGCGCAGGTCCGCGGGCAGCGGAAGCTTCTCGATGATCTCCCCGGGCTTGGGGATGGGGCGGATATTCTCGAATCCCATAGGCTGGCGTGCGGTCTCCTGTCGCAGCGGCATCGGCGTGCGTTCCGCCGTTACCGCTGAATTATAATAAGAATCGCCCCGGATGAAGTCAAGATAAATAAGGGTCCGCAACGCCGCGCGAAGCGCCGAAAAAAGGCTGGCCTTTTCCCGGGCAATCAGGTATATAGACGTGCCATGGCCAAGAGACGTTCGCCACGCAGAAAACGCAGGGGCGCATCAGGCGACCGCTGGATCGTTGCCGGGATCGCGATCGCCGCCGTGGTCATCGCGCTCGCGCTCTGGGGCCCCCTGCGCCAGCGCGGCGTTGCACCAACGAAGCGACCCGTGACGGCTGAGCGGGGCGCGGAGCACGAGCGCGGCATTGCGGAAAAGGGCCCGGGAAAAGCGGTCCGCGTTGCCATCGTGATCGACGACCTCGGCATGGACCTGAAGCAGGCCCGGGAGGTGCTCGGCCTGCCCGGGCGGGTGACGCCCGCCATCCTGCCGCTCCTCCCTCAATCCAGAAAGATCGCCGCCCTGGCGACGGAGGAGAAGCGCGAGTATCTGCTGCACCTCCCGATGGAATATCGGGGCAAGAACGGAATCAATGCAGCCGGCATGCTCCGTGCAAACATGACGCCCCAGCAGTTCCTCCAGACCCTGCGCGAAGACCTTGCGTCGGTCCCCGGCGCCGTGGGCGTGAACAACCACGAGGGATCGGCCCTCACCGAGAACGTCGAGGCCATGAAGTTCCTCATGGCCGAGCTCAAGACGCGCAACCTCCTGTTCCTCGACAGCTTCACCACGCCGAAGAGCGTCGCCCTGGCCACGGCGCGGGCCTTCGGGCTCCGGACCGGCAGGCGCGACGTGTTCCTGGACAACGAAAAAGACGACCCCAAGGCCATTCGGGCGCAGCTCGACGAACTGGCCGCGCTCGCGCAGAGCCGCGGGAGCGCCATCGCGATCGGCCATCCCCATCCGCTCACCCTCAGCCTGTTGCGCGCCTGGATCCCGGAAGCGGAAAAACACGGCATTCTGCTCGTGCCGGTCTCGCAGTTGCTGCAATGAGCCGGCCCTGTTCTCCCTTTTTTCTTCTATGTACACCCTCGGTATAGAGACCTCCTGCGACGAGACCGCGGCCGCGGTGCTCCGGGACGAGATTGTCCTGGCGAACGTCGTCTCCTCCCAGATCGCGATCCACCGGAAATACGGCGGCGTGGTCCCCGAGCTGGCGTCGCGCGAACATCTCCGGAACATCCTGCCTGTGGTCCGCGCCGCCTTGGAGGAGGCGCAGGTCCCGCTCTCCGCCATAGGTCTCGTTGCCGCGACCTATGCACCCGGTCTGGTCGGCGCGCTGCTCGTGGGTCTGTCCTTTGCCAAGGCCCTGGCCTACGGCCTCGGCGTCCCGCTCGTCGGCGTGCATCACGCCGAAGGCCATCTCCTCGCCGCCCATCTGGAAAACCCGGCCCCGGCTTATCCCTTCGTGGCCCTGCTCGTTTCCGGGGGCCACACCGCGCTGTACCACGTGCGCGGTCTGGGCGACTATCGCCTGCTCGGCAGGACCCGGGACGATGCCGCGGGGGAGGCCTTCGACAAGGCGGCAAAGCTTTTGGGCCTCGAATACCCCGGCGGTCCGGCGATCGCCCGCAGCGCGCAAGAGGGCAACCCGGAGGCCGTGCGTTTTCCGCGGGCCTTGCTCACGGGTTACGACTTCAGCTTCAGCGGGCTCAAGACTGCGCTCCGCAACCACGTTGCGCTCTTCACGAGGAAGGACCGGGGCATCGATCCCGCCTTCTCCGTGCCGGATGCGGCCGCGAGCTTCCAGGAGGCGGTGGTCGATATCCTGGCCCGAAAGACCCTGCAGGCAGCGGACGAGATCAACGCGGACCGGATCGTCCTGGCCGGCGGCGTTGCCGCCAACGTTCTGCTCCGAGAGCGGCTCGCCGCGGAGACCAACAGGCGGGGCATCGCCCTCTTTCTCCCGTCGCCCTCCCTGTGCGTCGACAACGCGGCCATGATCGGGCTCGCGGGATACCTGCGGTTCCAACGGGGCGAGGCCGCGGGGCTCGGTCTGAACGCACGCGCGAGCATGCCGCTGTGATGCGGCAATGCCATAAACTGTTTGACAAATCACGCCCATAGGTTGTAGAATCGGGTCTTCGGCATTTCGTCCGCGCTGCGGTTGGCGGCGAGCGCCTGGATCCATACACCCATGTGCCTCGGGCGCATGCCAGAACGTGCTACGAGTCCCGCGATGCGGCGCCACGACCCATGAGTTCTTGTGTGCTCTTCGTGCCCCGTGCGGCATGTTTTCTCATCCCGGCACAATACCGAACCGAATACGATGTCGCCCTGTACTGCCAAATGCACGGTACCCATGAACGATAAGCAGAAAGCGAACGCACGCGCAGTCCCCCGCGACTACCTCCTGGCCGCGCTTTTGATCGCCGCCTTCTTCTGCCTGCTGCTCGGGAACCGCCCCCTCTCCGTTCCCGACGAGGGGCGGTATGTCGAGATCTCCCGCGAGATGGCGATCACGGGCGACTACGTCACGCCGCGCCTGAACGGCGTGAAGTACTTCGAGAAGCCCGTTCTCTTCGCCTGGCTCGAGACCGGGGCGATCAAGCTCTTCGGCCTGGACACGTTTACGCTCCGGCTGTGGCCCGCGCTCTTCGGCCTCTTCGGCTGCCTGGCCACCCTCTTCGCGGGCGCGCACCTCTACGGCCGCAGGACCGGTCTGATCGCGGCCGCGGTGCTCGCCACGAGCCTGCTCTATTACGGCCTGAGCCATGCGATCATCCTCGACATGGCCGTGTCGGTCCTGCTGGCGGCCGCGCTCTTCTCGTTCCTGCTCGGCACCCGCGAGGTCCCGGGCATGCGCCGGAGGCTCTACTTCTGGGGGTTCTATGCCTTTTCGGCCCTGGCCGTCCTGACCAAGGGGCTCATCGGCATCGTCATCCCCATGATGGTGATCGGCGCGTGGGTCGTGCTGCTCGGGGAGTGGCGCCTGCTGCGGAAGATCTCGCTGCCCTCGGGGATCGTCCTGTTCCTCGCGATCGCGGCTCCCTGGCACGTCCTGGTCATGCGCGCAAACCCCGAGTTCTTCCACTTCTACTTCATCCAAGAGCATTTCCTGCGCTACCTGACCAAGATGCACCATCGCTATCATCCGGTCTGGTTCTTCGTCCCGATCGTGCTCGTGGGCCTCTTCCCCTGGAGCGTGTTCCTGGTCCAGGCGGTGCGGCACAATCTCCCCACCGCCTGGCGCGAACGGACGGTGCACCGCGACGCGCTCTTCCTGATGCTCTGGGCGGGACTGATCTTTCTGTTCTTCTCTGCGTCCGATTCGAAGCTGCCACCCTACATCCTGCCGATCTTTCCGCCGCTCGCGATCCTGATCGGCCGGTACCTCGCCGATGCCTGGGAGTGCCGCGATTTCCCGGGTGTCCGGGCCGGGTACACGGCGCTGCTCGTCACGGCCGTCCTCGTGGACGCGGCCCTGGTCACGGTCCCCTATTTCGTGCATCAGCCCGCAGTGCAGGACCTGGGCCGCTGGCCCCTGCTCTTCGGCGCCACGCTCGTGGGGGGATCGCTCGCGGCCTGGGCCGCGGCACGCTCGCGCGGATTCCGGATCGCCTTTCTCTGCGCGGTCGTCATGAGCGCGGCCTTCCTGACCGAAGTGAACGTCGCTGCGCCGCTCGTTTCCCTGAAATCCATCAAGCCCATTGCCATGGCGCTCAAGCCCCTGCTCCGGCCGGGCGACGAGGTCGCGACCTACAACACGTACTACCAGGACCTGCCGGTCTACCTGGAGCGACGCATCACGATCGTGAACTGGCGGGGCGAGCTTGAGTTCGGGACCACCGTAGAGGACACGAGCGCCTGGATGATCCACGCACCGGAATTCTGGAAACGCTGGCAGGGACCCCGGACCATGTACGCGGTGATGGCGCGGGAGCAGTACGAGGCCCTGCGCGTCTCGCACCCCCATGCGGTGCTCTCCCTGGTCGCCCAGGACACGCGGGACGTGGCAGTCTGCAACCATGAGGTCCGACGATGAAATACCTCCCTTTGATCATGCTCGGCGTGCTGTTGAATGCCGCGGCCCAGCTCTTTCTGAAGGCTGGCATGCGCCGGATCGGCCACTTCGATTTCGTCTGGGCCAACGCCCTTCCCATCGCGTTCCAGGTCGCGGGGAGCATCCCGATCCTGGCGGGACTGGCCTGCTACGTAGTGAGCGTGGTCGTCTGGCTCATGGTGCTCTCCCGCGTGGAGGTGAGCTTCGCCTATCCCCTCCTGAGCGTGGGATACATCGTGAACGCGGTCGCCGGCTACTACCTGTTCCAGGAGCATTTGTCGATGACGCGCATCACCGGCATCCTGATCATCTGTGCGGGCGTCTATCTCGTGACGAGGAGCTGACCGCCGAAACCTTCGGCAACGGACAGACCGACATGGCAAACGATCCGAACGCGGAATTTCTGCCCTTTTCCCGGCCCTCCATCAGCAAGGAGGCCATGGACGAGGTCACGGCCTGTCTGGCCTCGGGCTGGATCACCACGGGTCCGCGGGTCAAGCAGTTCGAACAGGACCTGCAGACCTACCTCGGCGTGCCGCACGCCCTCGTCCTCTCGTCGGCGACCGCGGGACTCCACCTGGCGTTCAGCGCCCTCCTCCGACCCGGCGACGAGGTGATCACCACGCCCATGACCTTCGCCGCCACCTTGAACACGATCGTCCTGGCAGGCGGCAGGCCGGTCTGCGTGGACGTGGAGTCGGGCACCTATAATATGGATGTCACTAAAGTAGCGGAGGCGATCACGGACCGGACCCGGGCGATCGCGCCGGTGCATTTCGCGGGCCTGCCCGTGGACCTCGACCCGCTCTACGCCCTGGCGCAGGAGCGCGGCCTCCGGGTGATCGAGGACGCGGCCCATGCCATCGGCACGGAATACAAAGGCAGGCGGATCGGGAGCTTCGGCGACGTGCAGATCTTCAGCTTCCATCCGAACAAGAACATGACCACGGGCGAGGGCGGCTGCCTTGCCACGCGCGATGAAAAGCTCGCCGCGGACGTGGCTCTCTTGCGCTTCCACGGCATGGACCGCGAGGCCTGGAACCGCTTCGGGAAGCAGGGGCGCCAGCACTACGAGATCGTCGCGCCGGGCTACAAGTACAATATGATGGACATCCAGGCCGCGCTCGGCCTGCACCAGCTCCGGCAGCTCGACGGTTTCATCCGGCGCAGGACCGAGCTCGCACTCCGGTACCAGGCCCTGCTCGCGGACTGGCCCGAATGGACGCTGCCCCAGACACCGCCCTACGCCCACCGCCACGCCTGGCACCTCTACACGCCGCTTCTGAACCCCGCGGCGGCGGGCATGGACCGCGATGCATTCATGCAGGGCATGAAGAAGCGCAACATCGGCACGGGCCTGCACTATCGGGCCGTGCACCTCTATCCCTACTACCGCGAGCACTACGGGTACCGGCGCGGGGACTTCCCGAACGCCGAGACCGTGTCGGACCGCATCGTGAGCCTGCCGCTTTTTCCGGCCATGACCGACGCGGACCAGGACCGGGTGATCGCGGCGATGCGGGACCTCTTCGGCCGGAAGACGAAGGGACGCACCCCATGACGAAGCCCTACCTCAGCGTGGTCGTGCCCGTATACAACGAGGAAGAGAATCTCGAGGCCCTGTTCGTACGCCTGACCGCAGTCCTGGACCGCGCCGGCAAACCCTTCGAGATCCTGTTCACGAACGACGGCAGCCGCGACCGCTCCGGCAGCCTGCTCCGCTCCTTTTACGAGCAGCGGCCGGTCCAGGTGCGCGTCATCGAGTTCAACGGGAACTTCGGCCAGCACATGGCGGTCATGGCCGCCCTGGAGCGTTGCCGCGGCGACGTGATCGTGACCCTCGACGCGGACCTTCAGAACCCGCCCGAGGAGATCCCCAAGCTGCTCGCCGCGATCGAGGAGGGCCACGACGTGGTGGGCGGATACCGCAAGGACCGACAGGACACTTTCTTCCGGAAATACGCCTCCCTGCTCATCAACAACATCCGGGCCGGGATCACGAACATCCGCATGAAGGACCAGGGCTGCATGCTCCGGGCCTACCGGCGCAACATCGTGGACAGCATCGTGGCGAGCGGCGAGACCTCGACCTTCATCCCGGCCCTCGCCTACAGCTTCGCCGCGAACCCGGCCGAGGTGGAGGTGGCGCACGCCGCGCGCGCCGCAGGCGCGTCCAAGTACCGGCTCTACGACCTGATCCGCCTGAACTTCGACCTCATGACCGGCTTTTCCGTGGTGCCGCTCCAGGTCTTCACGCTCTTCGGCATCACCGTATCGATCCTGTCGCTCCTCTTCGTGGTCTACCTGTTCATCCGCCGTCTGGTGATCGGCCCCGAGGTGGAGGGCGTCTTTACCCTCTTTGCGATCCTCTACTTCCTGGTGGGCATCGCGATCATGGGGCTCGGCATCATCGGCGAATACATCGGCCGAATCTATAAAGAAGTGAGGAGGAGACCCCGGTTCGTGATCCGCGCGGTCTACGAAAAGCTCGATGACTAAACCGTCCATCCTGGTGTTCGCGTATAGTGACGTAGGCTACGAATGTCTCGATTTCCTGATCGAAAACGACGAGTACATCCTCGCCGTCATCACCCACGAGGACGACCCCGACGAGGAGACCTGGTTCCGGTCCGTGTCGTCCCTGGCCGAGCAAAACGAGATCCCCGTGCACACGCCCGCGTCCGTGAACTCGCCCGGGTGGATCCAGCGGATCCGGTCCTGGCAGCCGGACCTCATCTTCTCGTTCTACTACCGCCGCCTGATCGATGAGGAGATCCTTGCCGTCCCGCGGCTGGGCGCCTACAACATGCACGGCTCGCTCCTGCCCAAGTACCGGGGCCGCGCCCCGATCAACTGGGCCGTGCTGCACGGCGAGACCGAGAGCGGCGTCACCCTGCACCGCATGATCGCCCGCGCCGACGCAGGCGACATCGTGGACCAGGAAAAAGTTCCCATCGGGCCGGACGAGACGGCGCACGACGTCATGCAGAAATGTACCGCAGCGGCCCGGACCGTGCTCAGCCGGAGCATCGAGGCGATCGAGAGCGGCTCCCCGCCCCTGTGGCCCCAGGACGAGTCCCAGGCCACGACCTTCGGCGGCAGGACCCCGGAGGACGGCCGCATCGACTGGACCCGGAGCGCCCAGGAGATCTACAACCTCGTGCGCGCCGTGACCCAGCCCTATCCCGGCGCGTTCACCGAGCTGAACGGCAAGCGGCTCTTCGTCTGGTGGGCCAAACCCCTGCCCGCGGCCGAAGGTGAGCCCGGCCGGATCCTGTCGTTCGACCCCTTGGTCGTCGCGACCGGTTCGGGGAGCCTCGAGATCGTGAACGCGGAGTGGGAGGACGAAGAAGACCTGGGGGCGGCGGGACGCCTGGAGGCCGGCCGGGTCCTGGGGGCCTGAACCTACTCACACGGAACGGAGCATCCTATGAGCCTAAAGATCCTGATCCTCGGCGTGAACGGCTTTATCGGCAACAGCCTGACAGAGCACATCATGCGCACCACGGACTGGGAGGTCTACGGCATGGACATGGCCGCGGACAAGCTGGACCAGTGCCTGGGCCACGACCGGTTCCACTACGTCGAGGGCGACATCACGATCAACCGGGAGTGGATCGAGTACCACATCCGCAAATGCGACGTGGTGCTGCCGCTCGTCGCCATCGCCACCCCCGCGACCTACGTCCAGGACCCCCTGCGCGTCTTCGAGCTCGATTTCGAGGCGAACCTGGCCGTGGTGCGGAAGTGCGTCCAATACAAGAAACGGGTGATCTTTCCGTCCACCTCCGAGGTCTACGGCATGTGCACGGACGCCGAGTTCGACGAAGAGACCTCGAACCTCGTGCTCGGCCCCATCGGCAAACAACGCTGGATCTACTCCTGCTCCAAGCAGCTCATGGACCGGGTGATCCACGCCTACGGCCTGCGGGGCGAGCTGCGCTACACGCTCGTCCGGCCCTTCAACTGGATCGGCCCCAAACTGGACAACATCCTGGAGCCCAAGGAAGGGAGCTCGCGGGTCCTCACCCAGTTCATCGGAAACATCCTGCGCGGCAAGGACATCCAGCTCGTGGACGGCGGCGCGCAGCGCAGAAGCTTCACTTACATCGACGACGGCGTGGACGCCCTCATGCGCATCATCGAGAACAAGGACAACGCAGCCGACGGACGCATCTTCAATATCGGCAACCCCCGGAACGACGTGTCCATCAAGGAGCTTGCCGAAACGCTCATCTCCCTCATCAAGACCTACCCCGCCTACGCCGCCATGGCCGAGGCCGTCCGGATCGTCACGGTCCCCTCCGCCGAGTACTACGGCGCCGGTTACCAGGACATCCCGACCCGCGTCCCTTCCATCCGGAACGCGGAACGCTTTCTCGGCTGGAAGCCCGTCACCGACCTCGCCACGGCCCTGCGCAAGACCCTGGACTACCATCTCGCCCGGCCGTCCCAGCGGCTCGATTGAGCCCGCGACGGCTTACGGTTTTCCGATCCTGAGCAAAAGCCGCGCGAACTGTTCCGGCAGGGATGCCATGGGGACATGGGAGGTCTGCAGCTCCAAGTAGGTCCATCCCTTCGCGGCAGCTATTCTCCGGCGCGCCCTATCCGTCACGGAGGCGAAGTCGCTCTCGGTGCAGCGGATATAGGTCTTCGGGATCGACGCGATCGCCTGCTCGTCGAAATGCAGCTTTTCCACAAAGGCCGCAGCAGGCTCCAGGCCGTGAAAGGTCAGGGGGTCGTTGCCGCTCGCCCGGATGATGTCGAAGAGCGACTGGCCCGGCTCGGGCAGCGCGGCATCCACGTAGACCAGCTGCCTGATCCTGTCCGGCATCTCCGTTGCCGCGCCCGTGATCACCATCCCGCCGTAGCTGTGCCCGACCAGGAGCACGTCCCGAAGATCCTTCTCCGCCAGCAGCGAGCGAACCTGCCCGATGTGCCCGGTCAGGTTGCTCTGGTGCTCGTCACCAAGCGTGGGAGCGAAGACCCGGTGGTGGTGCGCCTGGAGCAGGGGGACGACAGGGTCCCATACGTGACCGCCCAGGTAGCCGCCCGGAAGGGAGACGCGCCTTTTTGCGATCCGGTTCCAGGTTTCCACCGACAGGGCGCCGCCATGGATCAAGACGTAGTCGGCCATCGATAAGGCCTCCGACCCGGTTACTCGCCGGGACCCGCATGCACACCCGGCACCGGCGCGTTCGACAAATAGAGGTAGACGTTCGCGTCCGCCGATTTGTTCGTGGTATTGTACAGGTACATCCGGTAACGGGGAAAGGCGATAGGCCGCCGGACCTGCTCGGCCGCAAAATAGCTGGAGGCCCCCTTCTTCGTCCGGACCGCGCATTCGATGGGGAATTGCACGCGTCTCGCGTCGCGAAGCGCGCCTATGATCGGCGCTTCATCGGGGACCAGCAGAACGCCGATGCTGCCCGGGGAAATGACATCGCTGCGCATCTCGCCTTCCATGCTGATCAGCACGGAGGTGAATCCGTCGGTCTCGATCGTTCCGGCATAGATCATCTCGGACAGGTCCCCGCGATCCGCCATCGGCACCACCACATGCTCCTTAGCGATCGACTTCGTCGTCCCCTCTACCGACACGGAGCCCCGGACCTCCAGCACGTCGGGGAAATTATCGACGTGCACGTTCCCTTGGACCTGTTGCGTCTCGGGGAAGTTGGAAACGCGCACCTCCGAATCCGGGGCGACCAGGGCCTGTGCGATCCGGGGTGCAAGAAACGGGGAAAGAACGAACAAGGAAAAGAACGCAATGATCACAGCTCTGCACATGGCATCCTCCGCGATAACGAAGTGATACAGTGACACAGCACGCCGGTGGCGTGTGAACCGAAGGAGGGTTTCCCCCTCGGATCCACAGATCGTACCGCCGGGATCGAACGGGTCCGCCGGCGCTCCCTACTGCCCGTTCAGCGGAAAGGTCCCGGTCAGGGGCACGCCCATCTTGCCCGTCGGGATGTACACCACGGTGTGATTGGGCGAGCCGATCATCTTCGCCTGCGCCTGGATCGCCTCGTGCTGCAAATACTGGGCGGTCAGCCGCTTATTGATGATCCGCATGGACTCGGCGATCCCCTCCGCGTCGACCACCCGTTGTCTTGCCTGTTTCTTGGCAACGTTGATCTTGATGTCCTCGGTCTCCAGTTTCTGGGTGGTGGCAACTTTCTCCGAGATCGCGTCGATGACGTCCTGCGGATACTGGATGTTGCCGACCACGATCGATTCGACCAGGAACGGCGTTCCCTTGACGATCTGCTCCACGTCATTGAACAGGTCCTTGCCGATCTGCGGGATGTTGTCCTTCACGTCCAGCCCGTTCAGCTTCTGCACCTCCTGCCGGGCGTCGGTCCGGAGCGGCTCCTTGAGGTAGTTGTTGTACGCAACCTCTTCCACGGGCTCGTCCGAAGTCGGGCTCAGGGTCGAATACTTTTCGATGAAGTCCTTGACCTTGGTCCGGTCCACCCGCCAGACGATGTGCACCGAAAATCCGACCGGCAGGTTGTCCTTGGTGATGACGCTGGTCCCGTTCTTGATGGAGAAGTTCTCGTCATAGGTCCAGGGGGTCACCGAGACGTTCTGCACGCCCAAGAGCCACGTCCTGCCTGCCGAGGCGGGGCCGGTCTGGAGCCCGTAGAACCTGGCCTTGCCGAAGATGGCGCCCTGCGTGAGGTATCCAACCGATCCGGCCGGCGTATAGGGGTTCCGCGATCCCAAAAGCCAGATAACGAGCGGGACCGCAAGGACGACCGCAACCCCCGTGACGAGCCGCTTTCCGTTTATCATTGTGAAACCCATGATGCCCTCCTTTTGGTAGTGATCGTTCGGGATGGAAAAACGTGCGCCGATCGGTTCCCGGCGTTTTACTCAGACGGTGCCGGCGTGGGGGAACAACAGCCGGGGGATGCGGAAATTCAGGTCGACCGCGATGAACTCGATGCTGTTCTGCCGGAAGGGCAAAAGGACGAGGGCGGCGCTTTTCAGCTTCAGGTCCGCGTGGGGGAGTACTTCGAAAAGCTGCTTCGTCGCCAGCTTCGCGAGCACGGCCGTGAGGCCGTTCGCTGCCTCCTGCGCCCGGAGGGTAATGGGTGCCAGGGGCTGCCGTTCGGCAGAGATGCGCCCGGCACCCTCCGTGATGCGCGGCTGATCGACGACGAGGAGCGTCGCCAGCCGCAGGAACAGATCGGGTCTCGTCTTGAACGCCGGGAACCAAAAGAAGAGCTTCTGCTCTTCCCATTCCGGCCGGATCGCCTTCGGAAGGTTGACGGCCCGCGCAAAGTCGGCATAGGTTTCAAGTGCAATGCCGTTGGCGGCAACGGCAATACGCCAGAAAGGAGCGTAGCACAACCCCTCTTCCTCATTGCCGTCCGCCACGATGCACTCCACCCGCTCGAGGGTCCTGCCGGTCATTTCCCACACGGAAACGCAGTTGCCGCAGATGAAGACGGCGCTTTCCTTCTCGCCGGTCAGCTGCCACCCGCATTCGGGACAGAGCGTGGAAAGGAACTCCACGCTCCAGTCCTCTTGTTGCTGTGCGGCATTCAGCTCTTCCGCGATCGCGGGCGAGCGCACAAGCAACCGCCGTTTCAGGACCGCGTCATACAGGGCCCCGTCCTTTTCATAGACCGGTGCATAGAGCAGGGAGGCGGTCTTGCCGATGAAGGCGCGGTGGAAGACCCTCCCGGAATCGCCGAAGGAGGAGGCGTGCGCTTCCGCGACGGCGAATGCGTCGTGCATGGGGACGGCGGCAGGAAGGAACCTGCCCGGGGTCTTGGGCGAGACGAACCGCAGGGTCAGCACCTGGGGCCGAAACCCCAGGTTGCCCGGAAAGGCGCCCTGTCCGCGGGCGAGGATCGTCTGGTCCACATACTTGCCGGTGACCGCGAAAGGCGCAACGGAGAAATCCAACCCCTTGAACCGCCAGTAAGGGACATAACAGATCTCTTCGTGCACGTCCTCTGCGGGCAGGATGTAATACCGGAAGCATTCCCGCCCGGACAGGAACAGCTTCACCCGGCAATAGGCGCAGGTGAACATGCGATCGTCCTCGAGGAGGGTGACCGGCGCGCCGCACTGGGGGCACTCGTGCCGGATGCGCAAGCCGTTGTCAGATTCGTTCGCCACAGCGGTTACAGAAGACCGAGTCCGGTAATGCGGCCGCCCCGCAATGGGAACAGGTGCGGGCCTCGGGTTTCAGTGCGACGGGCGCCCCGCACTGGGAGCAGAACCGGGCCGTGGGCGAGAGGTTCTTGCCGCACTTGACGCACTGCTGGATGACCATGAGATGATGTCCGCAGGAGGGACAGAATTTCGCATCGGGCGCGATCGGGTTCTTGCAGTCCGGACAGACCATGGCCTCTTTGAGCGCCTCCGGCTTGGCGGCCCCCTGGTTCAGGCCGGCGAAGAGCGAGGGCATCATGAAACCCATGCCGAGTCCCATGCCCGCGCCCGTCGTGGATGCCATGGCGCCCGACTGCCCGCCCGTTTGACGGCTCATGTTTTCCAGGGAAGCGGCCGCCTTCAGCTTCAGGAACTTGTTCATATCATCGATGGCGTTCATCTTGGACCGGTCGTCGATGGCCTGCTGGACCTCCTGGGGAGGAGTGATGGAATTGATGTAGAGCCGGTCCAGGCCGAGCCCCAGGTGGTTGAAGTCCGCGGTCAGCCGTTTCGCAAGCTCCTCCGACAGTTCGTCGTAGTGCTTCGGCAGATTCAGCATCGTGTCGAGCTTTTCCCCCAAGACGTCGTTCAGGCGGGAGACGATCACCTGGCCGAGATACTCTTCGATCGCACCGGTCGTGTAGGTTCCCTGGCCGCCTACGAGCGTATTGACGAAGAGGACGGGCTGGACCACCCGCAGGTTGAAGACCCCGAATGCCCGGAGCCGCACCAGACCCAGCTCCGCGTCCTTGAAGGCCACCGGGTCCCGGGTGCCCCACTTGAGATCGGGAAAGAGGTTCATATTGACGAAATAGACCTCCGTCCTGAGCGGATTGCTCATACCCCACGGTGCGGCAAGCACCTTGTTCAGCACCGGGATGTTGCCCGTTTTGAGCGTATGGCGGCCCGGCCCAATGGCGTCATAGGCCTTGCCCTGGTAGAAGAAGACCGCTGCCTGGTATTGCTGCACCACGAGCTGTGCGCCCCACTTGATCTCGCCGGAGCCGTGCTCGGGAATACGGTGCACGATCTCCTTGCCCGTCTCGTCGAGCCATTCGATGAGTTCCAGAAAGAAAAGGTTGTTGTCGCCCACGGCTGCGCTCCTTTGCGATCATGATTCCCTGCGCCAGCAGGGAGAACCGGTTCTTCGCTCTTCGACGGACTGTAGCAGAAATTTACTTTCCGGTCAATACCCCGCAGATACCCCGAAAATTGGTTTGACTTAGCCGCCGGTTTTTCTTACACTTTATGGTACTCGCAACGACACAACACATATCGGAGTTCTGTTTCCCATGCCGAACATCACCCTTTGCATAAAGATCGACGTGGACACCGACCGGGGGACCCGGATCGGGGTGCCGAACCTGCTACGCGTCTTCGGCGACTTTGGTGTCAAGGCGACCTTTCTCTTTTCCCTCGGTCCGGACAACACGGGCCGCGCGATCAAACGCGTCTTCCGGCCCGGTTTTCTGAGCAAGGTGAGCCGCACAAGCGTGGTCTCCACCTACGGCCTGCGCACGCTCCTGAACGGAGTGCTGCTGCCGGGTCCGCACGTAGGCAGGAGAAACGAGGCGGTGATGCGGCTCACGCAAGAACAGGGGCACGAGGCGGGCATTCACTGTTACGATCATATCCGGTGGCAGGACGGCCTTGCCTCCATGGACCGGGACGAGGTCTTCCGGGAGTTCGGCAAGGCCCGCGCGGAATTCACCCGGGTCTTCGGGACCCCGGCCCTGACCGCCGGGGCCGCAGGCTGGCAGGCGAACGCCGCGAGCCTCGCGGCCTATGATGCGGCGGACCTGCTCTATGGCAGCGACAGCCGCGGCACCCATCCCTTCTTTCCCCGCGTCGACAACACGGTCTTCCGGACCCTCCAGGTCCCCACGACCCTCCCGACGCTCGACGAACTGCTCGGCAGGCCCGAATACCCCGCGGACCGGATCGTTGCGCACTATCTCGCGCTGCTGCGGCCGGACGCGGTGAACGTCCTCACGATCCATGCGGAGCTGGAGGGCATGCGCCACCAGGAGCTGTTCCGGAACCTGCTCGCTGCGCTCCAGGACCGCGGCGTGCGGATCGAGCGCCTGGACGAGCAGGTGCGCCTGCTCCTGGCAGACCGCGGATCGATCCCTGTCTGCGATCTCACGCAGGGGACCGTGTCCGGCAGGAGCGGTACCCTCGCCGTCCAGCGCTGCAGTCCCTGAGCCTGCTCGGCAGTCGCGTCGCAGCAGAAGCAGGGGCTCCCGTCCTTCGCCGGAACACGATGCGCCTGTTCTTTGCATTTCTCCCATATTCTTTTTGACAATCCGATGCAGTTCCTTTATATTTAAATCAGTCCCGCCTGCGCGGTAACGATACCGGATACAAAGGAGTTTTTACATGGTTCCCACGGTGGAATGGAAAGAGGGCGTCGTACGCATGCTCGATCAGACGAAGCTGCCCTTCGCGGTCGTGTACAACGAATGCCGGGACTATGAGACCGTGGCGCGCGGGATCCGGGAGCTCTGGGTCCGCGGGGCGCCGGCCATCGGCGTGTCCGCGGCAATGGGCCTGGCACTCGGGGCGCGCCAGATCGACGCCCGAACGTTCGACGAGTTCTGGCCGCAATTCGAGAAGATTTGCTCCTCCCTGGCGGCGACGCGGCCGACCGCGGTGAACCTCTTCTGGGCCATCGAACGGATCAAGCAGTTCGTGCAGGCGCACCAGGACCAGGGGCCTGCCGCCCTGCCCGACCTGCTCGTCGCCGAATCGCAGCGCATGCTCGAGGAGGACATCGAGACGAACCGGCGGATCGGGAGCTACGGTTCCGTCTTCGTCGCGGACGAGGACACGATCATCACCCACTGCAACGCGGGCGCGATCGCCACGGCGGGCTACGGGACCGCCGAGGGCGTGATGCGCGCCGCCGTCGCCGAGGGCAAGCGGATCCACGTCTACGTCGATGAGACACGGCCCGTGCTGCAGGGCGCGCGGCTCACGGCGTGGGAGCTCATGCAGGAACAGATCCCCTGCACCCTGATCACCGACAACATGGCGGGACACTTCCTGTACCACGACATGATCGACCTCGCCGTGGTCGGCGCGGACCGCATCGCCCGGAACGGCGACGTGGCGAACAAGATCGGCACCTACAGCCTCGCCGTGCTCTGCAAGGAGCACGGCATCCCCTTCTACGTGGCGGCCCCCCTCTCGACGATCGACTTCTCCATCGAGTCGGGGACCGCGATCCCCATCGAAGAGCGCGATCCGCGCGAAGTCACCGAGGTCTTCGGCAAGGTCCGGATCGCGCCCGAGGGCGTGCAGGTCGCGAATCCCGCCTTCGACGTCACGCCGGCCCGGTACGTCACGGCCATCGTCACCGAGCAGGGGGCCTTCGCCCCCCAGGACCTCCGCAAGCTCGCCGACGGAGCCGACCCCGAGAAGATCCGACTGAAGTAGCGCCGCTGCCGTTCATCTGCCGCGACCGAGGAGGGATGTATGAAGCAGACCGCTCTCCATGGGAAACACGAATCGGCAAAGGTCCGGATGACGGACTTCCAGGGTTGGCAGATCCCGCTCCAGTTCTCCGACGTGCAGGACGAATACCACGCCGTACGCTACGCTGCCGGCCTCTTCGACATCGGCCACCTGGGCAGGATCGAGGTGAGCGGCCCGGCTGCCGCGGCGCTGCTCCAGGACGCGGTGAGCAGGAACGTGGAGAAGGTGGCCGAAGGCGCGTCCCAGTACGTGCTCCTCTGCAACGACGAGGGCTTCCTGCTCGACAACGCGGTCCTGCTGCACCTCCCCCAGGAGCGCTCTTCCGGCCCCCGCTATTACCTGACCACCAACGCCTGCTCGACCGCAGGGATCCTGGACCTGCTGCGGGAACAAGGCGGCACCAACGAAGACGTGCGCGTCATCGACCGGACCGCGGAAACGGCGCACCTTGCGCTCCAGGGGCCGTCGGCGCCGCGCGTCCTCGAGGCGCTCGCGGGATCGCACTACAAGAAGCTGCGCCGCCGGGCCGTCCGGCAGATGGCCTTCGCCGACGCGACCGCCTCCGTCATCCGCATCGGCTGGACCGGGGAGCACGGCTACGAATTCATCCTCCCCGCGGACCGCGCCGCGGCCTTCTGGGACGCGATCCTCGCGGCAGGCAAAGAGGCGGGGGCCCTGCCCTGCGGGCTCGCGGCCCGTGACCTCCTGCGGCTCGAGATGGGATATGTCCAGTACGGGATCGACGTGGACGCGACGCGCACGCCCTTGGAGGCGGGGCTCGCGCCCTTTCTGGATCTGAGCAAGGAATTCACGGGCAGGGACGCCCTGCTGGCAAAGAAGGCGGCGGGCACGGAGCAGCGGCTGGCGGGATTCCTCCTCTTGGACAAGGGCGTTCCCAAGGGCGGGGCCAGCGTCTTCTCGGAAAGCCGGGAGATCGGCAGCGTGACGAGCGGCGGACTGTCGCCCGCCCTGCGTGCGGGCATCGGGCTCGGCTATGTGATCAGCCGGTACGTGCAGGCGGGACAGGAGATCGAGATCGAGGTGCGCGACCGCGAGGTCGCCTCGAAGATCGTGGACCTGCCCTTCTACAAGAAGAAGTAGCGCGTGGGTCAGATGGCCAGGGCCTCGCGCTCACCGCGAAAATAGCTTCGCGCCAGCACGAGCAGCTTGAGGTAATAGGCATCCGGGCAGGGAACGAACTCGGCGGCCGTAACCGCGATGCGCGCAGCCGCGCCGTCCGGGGAGAGAAAATCCCCCGCTGCCTGCTGCTTCCTCCCGGAGAAGAGCGCGATCCCCTCCTCCGCCTCCAGCAACAGCACGCCGTCAAGCTCTTCCCGCTGCAGCGCCAGCTCTTCGCTGTCCACGCGTCGGGGCAGCAAATACACGTCCTGGAACTCGTACTCTTGCATGCCCGGGGTGAAACAATGCACGAAGACCCTGCGGCCGAGGGGCACGAGCTCGGCGAAGTCGACGGCAAGCCCCAGCTCCTCCCGGATCTCCCGCGGCCCCGCCGCGGCGGCGTCCTCGCCTGCCGCATAGTGGCCGCCCACGCTCACGTCGAACCTGCCCGGCGCGATCGCCTTGGTCGTCGCGCGTTTCTGGAACAGGGCCCAAACCCGGCCGGCGCGCGCGAAGGCGATGAGGCAATGGAACGCGCCGTGCCACGCTCCGGTGCGGTGCGCCTCGCTGCGCGTGATGCGCTCGCCGGTCCGAATACCCCGGCAGTCCAGAATGTCGAACTGTTCTTCCATGAGGAGTCACAAAAAAGGCCGCCTGGGCGCCGATAGGCATATCGGCGTCCGGGCGGCCTTTCCCCAGGCAACGGTATCCGGCCGTTGCCGGGCGCTCATCCCTTCCCGTCCACCATTTCACGCATCTCCTTGCCCGCCTTGAAGAAAGGCACCTTCTTCGGCGGCACGTGGACGGTGTCCCCGGTCTTCGGGTTCCTGCCTTCCTTGGCCCTGCGATGGCGAATCCGGAAACTCCCGAAACCGCGGATCTCGACCTTGTCCTCGCGCGACAGCGCGTCCTTGACGCTGTCCAGCACGGTGTTCACCACCACATCGATCTGCTTCCTGGTCAAACCCGGCTTCTTCTCAGCGATCTTGTCTACCAGTTCCGCCTTTGTCATGCACCATCCTCCTCAGGATTCGATTGAGGCCGTCATCGGTATATATAACGGAGTGATACCGGACTGCGGTTGATGACGTTCGTCAGCACACCCGCGACCCACGTCGCGGTCTCGTCCTTCAGATAGTCCAAGAGAGGCAGCTTCTTTTTCTTTTCCACCACCCGTGGCTTTCCCTTGATCCCGGCGAGTTCGCCCGCGTACTGGATACTGTCGTCCAGGTCGCCCAGCCGGTCCACGAGCTTAAGCGCCAGGGCCTGCCGCCCCGTAAAGATGCGTCCGTCGGCCAGGGCCCTGACCTGGGCCACGGGAAGATGCCTGCCCCGGGCCACGGCATCGATGAACTGATCGTGCACGTCGTCGATCACGCCCTGCAGGAGCTTCCGTTCCGCGTCCGTCATGTCCCGGTAGGGCGATCCCACGTCCTTGTAGGTGCCGGCCTTGACGACCACGCCCCGGATGCCGATCTTCTGCAGGAGCTTCTCGATGTTGGCGAATTCCATCTTGACGCCGATGCTGCCCGTCAGGGTGCCCGGATTCGCCACGATCTTGTCCGCTGCGGCGGCCACGTAGTAGCCGCCCGATGCGGCGACGGAGCCCATGGACACCACGACCTTCTTCCCGGCCTTCCGTACCCGCTGCACCGCGTCGTAGATCTCCTGCGACGGGACCACGCCCCCGCCGGGGCTGTCGATCCGGAGGACGATCGCGCGGACCGAGGAATCGTCGGCGTAATCGTCCAACTCCTTCACGATGCGATCGGAGGAGGCCAGGACGCCCTCGATCCGGACGAGCGCCACCTCGCCCCCGCCCACCATCGGCAGGCCGGACGCCGGGCCGCTGCGGCCGGCCAGGGCGGAGAGGATGCCCGTAACGACGACCGAGAGCAGCCCGAGCGCGATTGCGGCCGCCAGCACCGTCAGGACCGGATGACGTTTCATGCCGGTCAGCTCCGTTCTTTGAGCAGCGCGCCGATCGTGGTGTCCGGCTTCTCCTGCCGGCTCATGAACTCGCGCAGGCTCGCGCGGTCGGCGCCCCGGATATGCGCCTTGATCGAGAGGGCGATCTTCCGGTCTCCCTTGTCCACCCGGATGACGCGCGCCGTCACCTCGTCGCCTTCCTTGATGTCCGGCGCGTCCTTCGGGACCTCGGACAAGGGGATCAGGCCTTCGATCCCCTGCTCCAGGTCCACGAACATGCCGAAATCGGTCTTGCGCACGACCTTCACCGTCTCGTCCTGTCCGACCTTGTAGCGTCCCGGCACCGCCTTTTCCCACGGGTCCGGTTCGAGCTGCTTGAGGCCCAGGGTGATGCGCTCCTTCGCCGCGTCGATCGCGATGACCTTGGCGCGCGTGGTCTGTCCTTTCTTGAGCATTTCCGAGGGATGCTTGACGTGGCGGGTCCAGGACAGGTCGGAGACGTGGATGAGTCCGTCCACGCCCTCCTCAATGCAGACGAAGGCCCCGAAGTCGGTCACGGTCCGCACCTTGCCCTCGATCTCCGAGCCCACGGGATACCGCTCGGCCATGGTCTGCCACGGGTTCGGCAGGACCTGCTTGATGCCGAGGGAGATCCGCTTGGCCGCCGGGTCCACGGCAAGCACCTGCGCCTCGATCTCGTCGCCCGCGGCAACGACCTTCGAGGGATGTTTGATCTTCTGGGTCCAGGACATCTCGGACACGTGCACGAGACCCTCGACACCCTCTTCCAGTTCCACAAAGGCGCCGTATTCGGCGAGGCTCGTCACCTTCCCGCGCACCCGGCCGCCGACCGGGTATTTCTCGGTCACGCTCTGCCAGGGGTCCGGGGTCCGCTGCTTCATGCCGAGCGATACCTTCTGCTTTTCCCGGTCGAACTTGAGCACCACGACCTCGACGCGATCGCCGACCTTGAGCGCCGCGGAAGGGTGGCCGATCCGGGACCAGGAGATGTCGGTCACGTGCAGCAGGCCGTCGATGCCGCCCAGGTCCACGAAGGCGCCGTAGTCCGTGATGTTCTTCACCACGCCGTTCACGATCTGGCCCTCGGCAAGCGAGGCGAGCGTCGCCTCCCGCTGCTCCTTCTGCGCCTCCTCCAGGATCGCGCGGCGGGAAAGCACGATGTTGCCGCGGCCCGAGTGCATCTTGATGATCCGGAGGTCCAGGACCTGCCCGACCATCCGTTCCTGATGCTGCACGGGCTTCAGGTCGATCTGCGACCCCGGCAGGAAGGCGGGCACCCCGTCCAGATCGATCGTGAGCCCTCCCTTGATCGCCGCCGTTACCGTTCCTTTGACGGGCTCGCCGGTCTGGTAGGCCCGGTTCAGCTCTTCCCAGGCCTGCAGCTTCTTCGCCTTGTCGCGCGAGAGCAGGATGTTCCCGTGGGAGTCCTCCGCGGCCTCGAGCAGGACCTCGATCTCGTCGCCCGGCGCGAGCGCCTTGAGCTCCTCTTCCGTGAACTGTTCCGCGGGGATGATGCCGTCGGACTTGTACCCCACATCCAGCATCACCACGCCGGACCGCACCTGCAGCACCCGGCCGCGGACCACGGTCCCTGCCTGGAATTTCTTCAACGACTGACGATAGAGCTGCTCAAATTCCGTCTCGGGCTCCGCGCCTGCCGCTCGTTCCTGTTCTTCCTGTTCGAGTTCTTCCTGATCGTGCCCCATGAACCGTACCTAACCTCCCTGAATACAACCTAGCGCTAGCGACGGGCCGCTTCCGCCTTCAGTCGTTTGACCACGCCGTCCACGACCCAGTCCGGGGTCGATGCCCCCGCGGTAACGCCGACGGTCTCGACGCCCTCCAGCCATTCGGCCCGGATCTCGTCTGCGACCTCGATATGATAGGTGGGTTTTCCCTCCTCCCGGCAGAGTGACGCCAGCCGAGTCGTGTTGGCGCTGTTGCGCCCCCCCACGACCAGCATGGCGTCCACCTCGCTGGCGAGGATCTGTGCTGCTTCCTGGCGCTCCTTGGTGGAGCTGCAGATGGTATTGAATACCTTTAATTCCTTGGAAAGACGGAGTAATTCTAACACAATCTCCGAGAAATTACCATAGGATTGCGTGGTTTGGGCAACGACCCCGACCTTGGCGCCGAGCGACAACCCTTCCACCTCCGCGGCAGATTCCACGACGACCGCGTCCGGTCCCGCATGACCCAGGATGCTCTGGACCTCGGGATGGCGCTTCTCGCCCACCACCACCACGTGGTAGCCTGCGGCAACGAGCGCCTCGGCATGGCGCTGCGCTTTTCCTACAAACGGGCAGGTCAGATCGATGATGGTAAGGCCCATGTCCCGCGCCTGGGCGAACACGCGCGGCGGGACGCCGTGCGAACGGATGATGAGCGAATCGCCCGGTTTGAGACCGGAGAAGTCGTCCACGGTCTCGACGCCCGACTGCCGCAGCCGCTCCACCTCCTGGGGATTATGGATGAGCGGTCCCAGGCAGTAGACGCGTCCCTTGGCGGCCGCATCGAAGGCCGTTTTGATCGCGCGCTTCACGCCGAAACAGAACCCCGCCTTGTCGGCAAGATAGATCTTCATTGCCCCTTCCCGGCCCCGGGGATCGCGTCCAGCATCCGATCGAGAACCTCGTCCGCGGTGAGCGCGGTCGAATCGATCACGCGGGCGTCGTCCGCGCGCCGCAACGGCGCCAGGACGCGGCTGCTGTCCTGGCGATCGCGGTCCCGGATCTCCTGCGTGATCCGCTCCTGATCGACCTTGATCCCCTTGTCCGTGAGCTCGCGCCACCGCCGCCTGCCCCGCTCCTCGGCGCTCGCGTCCAGGAAGAACTTCACGTCCGCGTCGGGGAACACGACCGTACCGATATCCCTGCCGTCCATGACCACGCCGCCGTCCCGGCCGAGCGCGCGCTGCAGCTCCAGAAGCCGCGCGCGCACCGACGGCGACTTCGAGACGGACGACGCCTGGTTCCCCATCTCCGGGGTCCGGATCGCTTGGCTCACGTCCGTTCCGTCCACGAAGACCCGCAGGGACGGGCCCCGGCTGTCCAGCGTCACCGTGGTCCGCCCGCAGAGTGCGGCAAGCCCTTCTTCGTCCGCGGGGTCGATCCGCTCGCGCGCCGCCTTCCAGCCCACGGCGCGGTACATGGCGCCCGTGTCGATATAGAGATAGCCCAGTCGTTCCGCGAGCCGACGGGCCGTGGTGCTCTTGCCTGCGCCGGACGGGCCGTCGATGGCAATGACCAGACCGTTCTTCTTCAGCGGAGCCCCCTCCGGCGTCACGCCGCGACCCCGCGCAGCAGGCCCGCGAACCCCGGGAAGGACGTATCGATCCAGCCCGCGTCGCGCACGATCGTCTCGCCCTGGGCCGCAAGCCCGGCCACGGCCAGGGACATGGCGACCCGGTGGTCGCCGTGGCTTTCGCAGACCGCGCCCTGGAGCGTTTCGCTGCCCGCGATCTCCATGCCGTCCGGCCGCTCCTCCACGGAGACGCCCAGTCTGCGCAGCTCCGTTGCCATCACCGCGATCCGGTCGGATTCCTTGACGCGCAGCTCCGCGGCGTCGCTGATGACCGTGGTCCCTTCCGCGCAGGCCGCGGCAACGGCCAGGATCGGCAGCTCATCGATGGCCCGCGGGATGATCCCGCCGGACAGGCGCGCGGCGCGCAGCTTGTGGTAGCGCACCCGGATGTCGGCCACGGGCTCGCCCGCCTGGTCGCGCATGTTCTCGAGCGCAAGGTCAGCGCCCATGGCCCGGAGCGCGTCGATCACTCCGGTGCGCGTGGGGTTCACGCCCACGTTCCGCACCAGGAGGTCGGACCCCGGGACGATCGAGGCGGCGACCAGGAAAAAGGCCGCCGAGGAGAGGTCGGCAGGGACCGCGAGCGTCCCTGCTGCGCGCAGCCGCTGCCGCCCCTTTACGCCGACGCGCAAGCCGTCCTCCGCGACCTCGACGCCGAAGAACCGGAAGAGCCGTTCCGTATGGTCCCGGGATTTCGCGGGCTCCAGCACCGTGGTCGTGCCTTCGGCGAACAGGCCGGCAAGCAGGATCGCGGACTTCACCTGCGCGCTCGCCACGGGGCTCGTGTAGTCCAAGGGCCGGGTGGCCCGCCCGCCCCCGCGGATCGCGAGCGGCGCGAGCGTGCCGTCCTGCCTTCCGTCGATCGCTGCGCCCATGCGCCGGAGCGGATCGACGATGCGTTTCATGGGTCGCTGCCGGAGGTATTGGTCCCCGGTCAAGACGCAGTGGAACCCCTGTCCCGCCAGGAGGCCGGCCAGGAGCCGCATGCCCGTGCCGGAGTTCCCGAGGTCCAGCACTTCCCCGGGCTCCCGAAGCCCGTCGAGCCCCTTGCCGCGCACCACGAGCCGGTCCGTGCCCATGCCCGCGATCTCGATGCCCAGCGCCTGCACGGCCCGGGCCGTGTGCAGCGTGTCCTCGCCGGCGAGAAAGCCCTCGATGCGGGTCTCTCCCTCGGCGATCGCCGCAAAGAGCACGGACCGATGCGACAGCGATTTGTCCCCGGGCAGGGCCACTTCGCCCCGGACGCCGCGGGAGGGTTGTATGACCAGGTCCGCCATCTAGCCCAGTCTTCTCCTGGCGTCGCTGGCCTGCTGGAAATGCTGCTCCAGCCGTTTCCCGTCTTCGGCGATGATGTCCTGTTTGAGGCGGTTGAGGGAGAATTCGAAGCGGTCGATCATCTCAATGAGGTTATCGCGGTTCAGCAGGCAGATGTCCCGCCACATCTCGGGAGAACTGGCGGCGATGCGCGTGAAGTCCTTGAACCCGGCGCCGGAAAAGCCGAGATAGTCGGCGCCGTCGGCGTTCAGCTCGGCGACGGCGCACATGAGGGCGAAGGCGGCCACGTGCGGCAGGTGGCTCACGGCCGCGAAGATATGGTCGTGGAGGTCCGGGTCCATCTCGATGACCCGCGCCCCCGCCGCGGTCCAGATTGCGCGGACCAGCGCGAGGGCGTCGGGATCGGTCTTGTCCGTGGGCGTCAGGATGCACGCGGCGCCGCGGAACAGTGCAGCGGACGATTCGGCCACGCCGAACCGCTCCTTGCCCGCGATGGGATGGCCGGCCACGTAGCGAATCGACGCGGGCAGAAGCCCTTCGATCCTGCGCGCCAGGGCCCCCTTGACGCTGCCCACGTCGGTCACGATCGCGCCGGGTTTGAGGCGCGGCCCGATCTCCTGCGCGATCTTCTCGAACGACCCGACCGGCGCGGCGAGGACCACCAGGTCCGCGTCAACGACGCCGTCGGAGAGATCGCCCGTCCGGTCGATCACGCCCAGAGCGAGGGCCTTCTCGAGCGACTCCCTGCTCCTGCCGGTCCCGATGATCGTCTGCGCCAGCCCCTTCTCCTTCAGGACCCGCGCGAGCGACCCGCCGATGAGACCCACGCCCACGACCGTAACCTTTTGGAACATGACCGCCATATCCTGTCGATCGCTGCCGGAGGCCGTTCCGCCGGTCAGCTCCCGGCCCCCTGCGCGAGAAGTTTCTCCAGCTCTGCAATGAAGCGCTGGTTCTCTTCGGGCAGGCCGATGGTGACGCGCAGCCGGTTGCCGCCCAGGGGCCGGACGATCACGCCGTTCTTGAGCAGGCTGTCGTAGACCGCAGCCGCGTCCTGCTGTGTCTCGAAGAGGATGAAATTCGCTTCGGTCGGCACGTAGTGGACCCCGAGCCGCTGGAACGACCGGGCGAGGAACTGCTTCCCCTCGTTGTTCAGGGCGATCGACTTCTCCACGTGCTTCCGGTCCGCGAGCGCGGCGAGCGCGCCGACCTGCGCCAGGGCGTTGGTGTTGAAGGGCTGGCGCACCTTGTTCAGGAACTCCGCGATCCCGGGCTTCGTGACGCCGTATCCGATGCGGAGCCCTGCCAGGCCGTAGATCTTCGAGAAGGTCCTGAGCGCCAGGATGTTCCGGCCGGCCTTGAGGAGGTCCAGCGAATCGGGATAGTCCGCGTGCGTCACGTACTCGCAGTAGGCCTCGTCCACGGCGACCAGCACATGGTCCGGGACGCGCTCCAGGAACCGGTCCATCTCCGTTGCCGTGTTGATCGTGCCCGTGGGGTTGTTCGGGTTGGCGATGAAGACGATCCGGGTCCTCGGGGTGATGTGGTCCGCCATGGCGTCGAGATCGTGGCGCAGGTCCTTGCAGGGCACGACCACGTTCGTCCCGCCCGCGGCCTGGGTGATCATCCCGTACACCACGAAGGAAGGGTCCGCGGAAAGGACCTCGTCCCCGGGCTGCACGAAGGCGCGCACCGCCAGCTCGATCAGCTCGTTGGAGCCGTTGCCCAGGACGACCTGGCCGGCATCGACGCCGCACTTCTCGGCAAGGGCCTGGGTCAGGGCGAAGCCGCTGCCGTCGGGATAGCGGTTCAGGCCCTCCAGGGCCTTCTTGACCGCGGCCACGGCCTTGGGCGAGGGCCCCAGGGGGTTCTCGTTCGAGGCGAGCTTGATGCTCCCGCTGATCCCCAGCTCCCGCTCCAGCTCCTCGATCGGCTTGCCCGGTACGTAGGGGGAAAGATTCTTGATATGTTCCGCAACGGTGATCATAGCATATACGGCCTTACTCGCATTTTGGATAGGACCCCAGGACCTTCAGGAACAGGGATTCCTTGCGGAGGGACTCCACGGCACGCGCCACCTTCTCGTCCTCGATGTGTCCCTCCAGGTCCAGGAAGAAGATGTAGTCCCAGACCTTCCTGCCCGAGGGCCGCGCGTCGAGCCGGGTAAGGTTGATCCCGGCATCGGCAAAGGGAGACAGCATATTGTGGAGCGCGCCCACCTTGTCTTTGATGGAGAACATAAGGGAGGTCTTGTCGCGGCCCGTCCTGCCGGGCGATCGCTGCGCGATCACGAGGAACCGGGTGATGTTGCTGGAACTGGTCTCGATCTTCCGGCCCGCGACCCGGAGCCCGTAGAGCCCTGCGGCCATTTCGCTCGCCACGGCGCCGATCGCGGGATCGTCCGCGGCAAGCTCCGCTGCCCGGGCCGTGGAGGGCGCATCGAGCACCGGCACGCCGGGAAGGTTCTTTTCGAGCCAGGGCCTGCACTGGGCCGCCGCAGGGGAGATCGTATAGACCGTCTTGATGTCCTTGAGATCGCCGGTCTTGCAGAGCAGGTTCTGCGACACCTCGGTCACGACCTCCGCGGCGATCTTGAGGTCCGAGTCGATGAACATGTCCAGGGTGTAGATCACCGCGCCGGAGGTGGTGTTCTCGATCGGCACGACGCCGTAGTCGGCCCTGCCGCGCTCCACCTCGGTGAACACGTCCTTGATGGTCTCCGCTGCAACATACTCGGCGGCCCGGCCGAACTGCTGCATGGCGCCCATGTGCGTGAACGTGGCGCGCGGCCCCAGGTAGGCGATCTTGAGCGGCCGCTCGAGCGAAAGCGAGGAGGTGAGGATCTCGCGATAGATCGCCTTGAGGGTCTCCTGCGGAAAGGGCCCTTGGTTCCGCGCCGTAAGGCGCTCCAGGATCTCGCGCTCACGCGAGGGGGCGTGGAACGCGAGGTTTCCCGCCTTCTTGATCTCCCCGACCTCGAGCACGATCCGGGCGCGCTCGTTCAGCAGGTCGATCAGTTGATCGTCGATCTCGTCGATCTTTTTTCTGAGTTCCGAAAGTCTCTCTTCCGCCATAGGTCAAGGAAATCCGCCCAGCGAGTGTTCGGCAATTATAGTTGATTTTTTCAGGAGTTGCAAGGATTTTTTCGACGGGTCCCGGGACGGCATCGGGAAAAACCGGCAAAGAAGGGGTGTGCTATAGTGTAGTCATGCAAAAGAATGAGAAACAGAATAATGCAGGGGTCGTGACCGGGGTGAGCCTGCTCACGGACCACGACATCTATCTCTTCAAGGAAGGCAATCATTTCCGGCTGCACGACAAGCTCGGCGTCCATCTCCTGCGCGCGGACGGCCAAGAGGGCGCGCTCTTCGCGGTCTGGGCGCCGAATGCGGAGCGCCTTTGCGTGGTCGGGGACTTCAACGGCTGGGATGAAGCCGCCCACTCCCTCGCGCCCCGGCAGGACGGATCGGGCATCTGGGAAGGGTTCATTCCCGGCGTGGGGTACGGCGCTCTGTACAAGTACGTCATCGTCTCGCGTGACGGCCGGCGTTTCTTAAAGGGCGACCCCTTCGCCTTTGCCTGGGAGACGCCGCCCAAGACCGCGTCCCAGGTCTGGGACCTCCAGTACGCCTGGCGCGATGAGGAATGGATGCGGGACCGGGCGCGGCGCAACGCCCTCGACGCGCCGATATCGGTCTACGAGGTCCACCTGGGATCGTGGCGGCGCGTGCCGGAAGAAGGGAACCGCTCCCTCACCTACCGCGAGCTTGCGGCCTATCTGCCCGAATATCTGCACGACACGGGCTTCACGCACGTGGAGTTCATGCCCGTGATGGAACACCCCTTCTACGGGTCCTGGGGATACCAGATCACGGGCTTCTTCGCGCCGACCAGCCGCTACGGATCGCCGCAGGAGTTCATGGAGCTGGTGGACGCCCTGCACCGGGCCGGGATCGGCGTGATCCTGGACTGGGTGCCTTCGCACTTCCCGAACGACCCGCACGGCCTGGTCGCGTTCGACAGCACGCACCTCTACGAGCACGAGGACCCGAAGCAGGGGTTCCACCCCGAATGGACCAGCCACATCTTCAACTACGGCCGGTACGAGGTCAGGAACTTCCTGATCTCGAGCGCCCTCTTCTGGCTCGAACATTACCACGTCGACGGCCTCCGGATCGACGCCGTTGCCTCCATGCTCTACCTCGACTACGCGCGGCGCGAGGGGGAGTGGGTCCCGAACCGGTACGGCGGCAGAGAGAACCTCGAGGCGATCGAATTCCTGCGCAGCCTGAACCGCGAGGTCTACCGGGCCTTTCCCGACGTCCAGACCATCGCCGAGGAGAGCACGGCCTGGCCCATGGTCTCGCGGCCGGTCCACGTGGGCGGTCTCGGGTTCGGCATGAAATGGAACATGGGCTGGATGCACGATACGCTGGCGTACTTCAGTGCGGACCCCCTGTTCCGCCAGTACCATCACCACGACATCACCTTCAGCATCTGGTACGCCTTCACCGAGAACTTCATGCTGCCCCTGTCGCACGACGAGGTGGTGCACGGCAAGGGCGCCCTGGCGGGCAAGATGCCGGGCACGGGACCGCAGAAGATGGCGAACCTCCGGTTGCTCTTCGCCTACCAGTTCCTGCACCCGGGCAAGAAGCTCCTGTTCATGGGCGGGGAACTCGCCCAGTGGGCCGAGTGGAGCCACGAGCAGAGCATCGAGTGGCACCTGCTGCAGTTCCATGCGCACCACGGCCTGTGGCGCCTGGTGTGCGATCTGAACCGGCTCTACCGTTCCGAGCCCGCGCTCCATGAGCTCGATTTCGACAATGCGGGCTTCGAATGGATGGACTTCAGCGATCAGGCCGCGAGCGTCATCAGCTTCCTGCGCAAGGGCCGGGCAGAGGGCGAGCGGATCCTCGCAATCTTCAACTGCACGCCCGTGCCCCGGCCGGGCTACCGCGTGGGCGCGCCCGCGGGCGGGTTCTGGCGGGAGGTGCTGAACACCGACGCCACGGAGTACGGCGGCGAAGGCCACGGGAACCTGGGCGGCGTGGAGGCCGAGGCCGTGCCCTGCCACCAGCGCAGCCACTCGCTCGTGGTCACCCTGCCGCCGCTCGGGATGGTGGCGTTCAAGAAGTAAGGCGCGGTGCCGGCGGGATCACGCCACGGCATCCCAAGGGGGAGAAGACCGAAAACGGACTGTCGGATGAAACAGGATCGAACGGATGCAGTGCGGAGAGAGGCGGGACGAGGGGCGCATGCGACTGCGCCCGCTCGCCCCGCCGAGAAGGATTGGTTTTCCGGACTTGATGAACGCGATTCCCTTCCGGGAATCGTCCTCGACGAGAAAGCTATTTCGTCATCGGGTACGTGCTGTCGACCTGGTAGGCGATGTTGTTGTCCGCTCCCGTATACAACTTGAGCGGCGATGAGGAGTCGTCGACCACCCAGTAATCGGTGCTTGATATCGGCCCCACCATATCCTGGCAGTTGGTCACATTCACCGTCGCGCCTGTCGTCCAATCCGTCTTGCCGCATTCCGAGGAGCTGTTGAAGCCGGACACCCAGGAAGCAGAGTTCACCGTAGCGGTCGCGGAATTGATCGTCATGGAGACCGCAGTAGCCTTCGCAGTAGACGAAACTCCCGCCGGCGGCGAGGTGGAACTGCCTCCGTCGGTCCAGGTCGCCGTGGATTCCGCGCCGGAGGTTGCGGTTATGGATTGCGTCATGACCATATCAGGTTGTGCCGTTTCCTGGCAATTGGCCGTCGTCGCAACGTTCCACATGGAAATAGTGACCGTGATCTGGGTACCGTTGAACACCGCCGAGACGCGCTGATCCTGCTGGTCCGTGCTGCTCCACTGACAGCCCGTCCATGTGCCGTTCATGTTCACGGCATTTCCGGACGTCCCCGTTATGGCCAGTGTCCCCGAGCCTCCACCGCTTGATGACGAGCTGCTGCCGCAGGCAACCAGACTGCCCAGAACGAACATACAGACGATCCCCCACACAATGCGCTTCATAGAATTTTCCCCTCCTGAGAAAGTAAGCGGACGCATCCGCTTTGTTGACCGGTCGGCAAAGACCGGGTTTGCTCACGTGCCGGAGGCAACGCTTCCTGCAATCGAAACCGTCATACCGGGACCATGCGAGGAGAGAGCGTCCCGGGAAATCAGACCGTTTCCCGACGTGCGATTATAGCAATAAATCGATTACAAAACAACAAGTTGTTTTTTGCGCCCTTGACCTGATCGGAAGACTGGACATCCCTTGGAAATATCCTCCCCAAGAGACTTCGTTCCGTGAGGACCACAGCAGATCGGAATTGTAGCTGCATGGATACGTGTACGGTCGGCTCCGAAGCAGGAAGGATCGCCGCGGACCTTGCGCGAAGGCGACACCAAGTGCAACCTTTTCTTACCGGTCCCTTCGGGCTGCCTTCCACTGTATCACAGATTTCCCGAAACGGCAAGGTCTGCGCCGTCACGCCATCCGCACTCTTTTCCCTCGAAGCCCTTGTCCTGCCCCGCTCTTGACAAGCAACAGGAAACCGTTATCATGATCTCCTCCAGAGGACGCATTCTTCATCGAATACTTTTATCCGGAAGCACAGGGAGGATGGTATGGCACGGAGGATCGTTTTGGCTTTCAGTATGGTGGTGTTGCTCGTGGGCGGTGCCGCGGAGGCCTTTGCCGGGAGTTCCCAGTCGACCTTTTCCATCAGTCCGCCGCCGATCGCGACCCCGGTGTTCGGCGTGAAGGAAACTGACGTCAAGCTCGGGGCCACGTACCTGAGCATGAAGAGCACGGGCACGGGGACAAGCTTCAAACTGACCGGCAGCGGGATCAATTTCGTCGGCAGGACCGCTTTGGGCGAGCAGTTTGCCTTCGACTATGCCGCCGGGATCTTTATCCTGACCGGCAATATGAACATGGGCGGAGCGGGCGCGTCGATGAGCATGGCAGGGATGACGGTTCCCTACAGTTTCAATCTCGAGTACCAGCCCGTGAAGAACAACGTATTCAATCTCATCCTCTTCGCCGGGCCGGCGTTCACGCTCTCGATGATGGATGTGGATATCAACGCCGGGATCGGGTCCAACACGATCACGACAACGTCGGTGCTCTACGGCCCGCAGGGCGGCATCCAGATGGGCGTGACGCTGCACCCCTTCCATATCGATGCCTTCGGCACGATCGTCTCGCAGCAGGGATCCCAGTCGTCAACCGACAGTTACAACAACACCACTTCGGCCAGCATCCCGGCCTATACCACGCAGTCCTACGGCGCCGACCTGACCTATATACCCTGGGGGCTCGCGCTCAGCACGCTCCTCCAGAAAGCGAAGCAGGGCGACAACAACGGCTTCAAGACGACCCTCTACCAGCTCTCGTGGAGCCACACGTTCTGACGGATCGGTCACCTCTTCCGCGCGGCGGCGACGGATGCGCCGCCCGCGGAAGAGAACCGTCTACGATCCGTAGCCCGTACCGGCGATGTACTCCTGCATGTCCTCGATCGCCGCATCCTGCTCGCGGATAATGGCGTTCACCACGTCGCCGATGCTCACGACGCCCATGATCGCACCCTTGTCCACCACAGGCAGGTGCCGGATATGATGTTCGGACATGAGCACCATGCAGTCGCGCAGCCTGCTGTCGGGGCCCACGACGATGGGCGGGCTGCTCATCAGGTCCCGGACCGTCGTGGCCTTCGACGATCGTCCCTTGAGGATGACCTTGCGCGCGTAATCGCGCTCCGAGAACATCCCCACGAGCCTTCCCGCCTCCACGACGAGCAGGGCCCCGATGTTCTTTCCCGCCATGAGCTCCAGGGCCTCATAGACCGTCATCTCCGGTCCCGCGGCCTGGAACCCATACCCTTTTCGCTGCAGTACCGATCCGACCGTAACGGTTGATGTGGACATCGCTTGCCTCCTTTCCCGCAGGAACGGGAAAAAAAAGCCGGACATGCCGAAGGTGTCGCTCCTCCTGCAGTCCGGCTTTCTTCCCCCCCC
>JBJKRX010000006.1:0-4552 GCA_046704425.1 Nitrospirota bacterium | reverse complement strand
GCACGAGCCGATAGAAATGGTGCGCCGCCGCGAGCCTCGCCGTTGCCCGCGATCGCACGCCCAGGGATTCCAGGGCCGGCTCGGGCAGAAAGATGTTCGGCGCGCGGGTGCGCGGAAAGGCGCCGTCGTTCAGGCCGCCGAGATAGATCTCGCTCCAGGCGTGGCTCGCGCTCTCCTCGAGCCCGAGGATCTGGACCCCGCCCTCGTCGTCCGGCGGCACCTGGAAGCGGGTGTGGGAAAAGGTCTTCTTGAGCAGAAAGAGCCACTCCGTGAAGGAGTAGCAATAGGCGGGAAAGAGCCTGCCTGCGCGGCCGAGCGCGGCCACGGTCTCCATAAGCTTCCGCAACGCCTGCTGGTTCACGTTCATGGGGCCCTTGATCAGGGTGACGCGCGTGCCGAGGCCTGACCAGGCGATGAGTTGTTCCAGCCGGTCCATCCAGCGCTGCAGGGGGGCGGCGTCCGTTCCCATGAACGGATCGAGTGCGGCGAAGAGGTCCTGGAGGGCCTCCTCCAGCGCGCTTGGCGCGCCTTGGGCATGGCGCTTTGCTTCCGTGAGCCAGCGCGCCCTGGCGTGCGTGATCCGGCGATCGCGCATCAGGCGGTCGAGCGCAAGAGCCAGGTCGGGCGTTTCGCCGAACTTGAGCAGGGGAGAGCTGAGAACGCGCAGGAGCGACGGCCCGGAAAAATCGTCCGCGCAAGCGGCGAGCAGGCTGATGAGCGACGTCGCGACCGGCGAGGTGCTGAGCCTCCGGCCGAGGGCTCGATTATAGGGGATGCCGAAGTCCCGGAATACCTCCTCGGCAAGCGGGCCGTATTCATCGAGCGAGGGGAAGGCAACGAGCACGCGGTCCGGCGCGGTGCCGGTCCGGAGCGATTCCTTGACCTCGCCCGCGATGAAGGAGAGCTCTTCCCGCGGGGAGATCGCGGAAAGGGCCGTGATCTCGCGGGGAAAGCTCCGCGGGGCCTCTGCCGCCGTGGCGCTGAAGGGCGCGTCCGCAAAGAGTGCCGAGGCAAGGAAGCCGGAGGCCGGGTCCTTTGGGGTCTTCGACGCATCCGGCTTCAGCCCGAGCCGGTCCAGGAGCTCGCGCAGGAGCCGGAGGGGGTGGTGTGCGCTTGCCCTGCTTACCAGGTCCGGGGACGGCGCCTCGACCAGGAAGGTGCAGTCTTTCTGCTTTGCCAGGTTGCGCAGGACCCGTGATTGGAGCGGATCGGCATCGTGCAGGCCGTCGATCACGATCGTATTGTAGGGAGCGAGCACGAGGGGGGCGAATCCTTCGCCCAGAGCCGCAAGCATGGTTGCAGGGTCCGCAAGCCCCTTGGCCGCAAGGAGGGCCTCGTACCGGCCATAGGCATCCAGGAGCAGCCGGATCTGCGGCCGGTCCCCGAACTCCTGCGTTTTCACGAGCGCGGCCAGTTGTTCACTCGGCACCCCTGCCCGCCCCAGGGCCTCGATCGTCTCGGCCACGGCAGCGGACAGGGACGGGGCGAGGATGTCGGGCGCGAGCCCGAAGCCCGTGCCGCTCTGGAGCAGGTCCTTGATGATGCCTTCCAGCAGCACGAGCCTGCTGATCTCGTCCAGCAATATCGGTCTCTTGTCCCGGGGCGCCAGTCCGAGCAGGAATTGGTGCAAGGGGGCCACCTCGGGGGGGACCAGGGCGCCTGCTCCGAACAGGCGTTCCGCGATATCGAGGAAGAGCCTGCCGTAGGTGCGCTTCGTGCGGCTCGAGGGAACGAGGACCAGGATATCGTTGTAGATCCGCGGGCCCGGGGAACGGGCAGCAAGGAGCTGCTCGAAAAAACGGGTCTTTTCTGCCCAGCCCGGATCGCCATAGGGGATCAGGATGCAGTCCATAGATGAGGGATTATGCCACAACCGGCGGAAAGAGACAACCCGATGCTCCATCCGGGGAAGTAATTATTGACATCAATTGGGGCAGGGATTATAATCCAAACGGTCGTTATATGCAGTATCGAGTGAACCAGGATAAATGCACCGGATGCGGCACGTGCACTGACGTCTGCCCCACCGAAGCGATACGGATCGAGGACGGGAAGGCCGGCATCACCATCGACTGTATCGATTGCGGGGCCTGTACGCGCGTCTGCCCCGAAGGGGCGATCAAGATGATCACGGCGACCGCGCCGGCATCGAGCACCCGATAGAGGAGGAAGGCATGGGAGAAGCGGTTACGACCTCAACGTGGGACCAGGAAGTGATGCAGTCGGCAGGGCTCGTCATGGTGGATTTCTGGGCGGTCTGGTGCGGCCCGTGCCGGATGGTTGCGCCGATCGTCGATGAGATCTCGAAGGAATACGAGGGCAAGCTCAAGGTCCTGAAGCTGAACACCGATGAGAACCCCGAGGTCGCGGGCAGATACCGCATCATGGGCATCCCGACCCTCATGTTCTTCAAGAACGGACAGACCGTGGACCAGGTGGTGGGCGCCGTGCCCAAGGCGCAGCTCAAGTCGAAGGTGGACGCCCTGCTCGCCAAGTAACCTGCCGGAGAGCGGATGCGGTCCGCCCCGGTTTTGCCTGTCTCAGGCGTTGTCGACCCACTGCCCGTCTCCGGCGGGCAGTTTTGTTTTCCCGCGATCAAGAAGGAGATGTGTTCCATGTTCAAGAAAGTGCTTCTCGCCGGCGTGCTCGTCCTGGCGCTCCTGCCCGGCTGCACCGATCAAGCGAAGTCGGCATCGTCCGCGGGCGTAACGGCCGCCGATTTCACGCTCCAGGACCTGAACGGCAGGAACGTGCGGCTCTCGGACTTCCGGGGCAAGCCCGTGGTGCTCGAGTTCTGGGCGACCTGGTGCCCGCCGTGCCGCGCCTCGATTCCGGGCATGGAGAAGATCTACCGGTCCTTTGCGCCCAAGGGACTGACCATCCTGGCCGTGTCCCTGGACGACGGGGGCTGGAACGACGTGCGGGCCTTTGTCAAGGATTACGGCATCACCTACACGGTCCTGAAAGGCGACGAGGACGTGGCGGACAAGTACCAGGTCCGCTCGATCCCGCTCGTGCTGGTCATCGACAAGCAGGGCAGGGTCATCAGGCGGTATCTCGGGTTCGGCTACGACGAAGAGCTGGAACAGGACCTCAAAGCGGTGCTCTAGCGCGGTTTCCGCAGCGGCTTTTTCGTTTGACAACCCGAATGCCCGCCGCTATAATGCCGTGCAAAAGCGGGCGTAGCTCAGTTGGTAGAGTACAAGCTTCCCAAGCTTGGGGTCGCGGGTTCGAGACCCGTCGCCCGCTCCATTCTTTCCACCCAAATCCGCGGGATCGTCCCGCGGATTTTTTTGTTGCCCTTGCGTCCTGTGGTTCTCCTCTTGTTTTGCATGCCTAGGGAAAGACCGCGAGTCCCGGAGTCTTTGCCCGGAGAGTGCCGTGGACGGACTTGTCCTTACAGGAGGGCGATCCCTTCGCGGATCGCGAGTTTGGTGAGTTCGGCAAGGTTGCCGGCACGCATCTTTTTCATGATGCGGGTCCGGTGGTATTCGGCGGTCTTAATGCTGATCCCCAGCTGATCGGCGACGGCTTGCGTGTTCTTCCCGGAAACGATCAGTGCGAGCACCTCGCGCTCGCGGGGCGTCAGGAAGGACGGCTCCCGCCCCTCCGTCTCCGAAGGACCGTCCGCACGTTCCGGGACGGTCAATTCCTGCAGCTGCGAATTGAGATAGACGGCATCGGAAGCAAGGACGCTGCGAACGGCGCGCACGAGCTCGTCACCGGCGGAATCCTTCACCACGTATCCCGATGCACCGGCAGCGAGCGCATCGAGCACATCGCGCCTTCCTCCGTGCATCGAGAGCGCGATCACCTTGATGCGGGGGAAGGCGGCGCGGATCCGACGGGTCGCGTCGGTGCCGCTCATTCCCGGCATGGAAAGGTCCATGAAGACCACGTCCGGCGCGAGTTCCTCAGCCAGACGCACGGCAGCGTTGCCGTCCGTTGCCTCTCCGACGATCACCATGTCCGTCTGATTCGCCAAGAGCGAACGGATCCCTTCGCGCACAAGCGGATGGTCGTCCGCCAGAAGGATGGAAATCTTTTTCATTCTGTATCCCCGGGTCAATAAGGTCCGTGTCAACATCTGCGCGAGTATAATATGGTACGCGGTTGCTGTCAAGCGAAATCCCGCTCACAAGGACGACGATCGGACAAGGAAACTGCTTGAAAAAACGGTGCCTTGCATCCCGCCGCGTACATGCGCGCCTGGCGCCGCTCCCGCTTCTCCTCCCGGCATCTCCAAACATGTCCGATCGCTGTGCAGGAGCGTCAACCCGGGGTTTCCCCGGGCACCTAGGGAAATCCCGGATTGCAATATGGTTAAATTTATAGTACTCTCTCTTTTGGCGCAGACCGTTTTTCATGAACCAAGGTCATCTGTGCGCGAATATTCTTCCTGATCGACATCCCAGAAATCTGCATGATGGCAGCACCGGCATCGGAAGCGCGACAGCCTGCATTCCGATCCAAGGAGCACGCTGTTTCCCGCGCGGACGAGCGGATCGCAGGAAGCAGGTTTGCCGCACGTGCGGCTGCGAAATGGGGGGGA
>JBJKRX010000005.1:0-5357 GCA_046704425.1 Nitrospirota bacterium | reverse complement strand
GAGCTGCCGGATCCCTTCGCGCACGATCGTGTGGTCTTCGGCGAGCAATATGGTGATCGGGTCCATCAGACACCCTCCTGAACGTAGCTCCTCAGTTTCCGCGGCGCGACCAGGAAGACGCGCGTCCCGCCCTGAGGCCCGGAATCCACGGCGAACCGGCCGCCGATATAGCTCAGCCGCTCCCGGATCCGGAACAGGCCGAAACCGCTTTTCTCGCCCGGCTGCGCATCCGTCCGGGATGCATCAAACCCCTTGCCGTCGTCCTCGACGAGAATGTCGATCCACTCCGCGTCGCCCCCGATAGACACCGTTGCGGTCCGCGCCTCGGCGTGCTTGACGACGTTCATCAGCAGTTCACGGACCATCTGGTACAGCAAGGCCCGCATGTCGTCGCTCAGTCCCTTGATGGCCTCCTCCGTCGTCTCGACACTGATCTTGACGTCGTGCTGTTTTGCAAGCTGGTCGGCGAGCGTCTCGATGCCGGCGTCCAGTCCGATGACGTACAACGCGGGCGGGACGAGATCCACGGAAAGCGACCGGGAGTACCGGATGCAGTCGTTGAGCTGCGCCCGGATCTCGTCGATGGCGTCGATATGGGCGGACAGCGTCGTCTTTTCGCGCAGCATGCCGAGCTTGAGCTTTGCGACCGCCAACACCTGGCTGATCGAATCGTGAATGTAATCCGCGATGCGCCTGCGTTCGCGCTCTTCGCTGCGGCCGAGTTCGGACGACAGGGCCACCAGGCGTTCGTGATACTGCCGCACCTCTTCCTCGGCCTGAGCGCGCGCGGCCACCATGGCGTTGAATGCAGCGGCGAGCTTTCCGATCTCGTCCGACGTCTCGACCGCTACCGGCTCGACGGGCAACCCCTGCTCCAGGGCCTTGACGCTCCGGGTCAATTTCCCGAGGGGCCGGGTGACGCGCCTGACGGCGAGGGACACGACCGCGCCGCTCGCGAGGATGAAGACCAGCATCATGACCACGTTCCGCTCTACGAGACCCGCAATCTCTTTTTTGTAGGACTCCTTGCTGAGCGTCACGCGGACGTAGCCGATGACCCGGCCGGGGCCGCCGGGCGCGCCGGTCCGCGGCCCGAAGTACAGCAGCTCGTCGGACCGCGGGACCGTGCCCGAGTACACGGGCCGTACGACCGCGAAGGCATTCTCCGTCTCCGTGATCCCGGCCGCCCCTCCGTCGATCACCGCGTCCCGGGGCGGCGTACCGGCCCCGTCCCGCCCTACGGCATAGAGCAGCGTCCCCTTCCGATTGTATGCGGACGCTGAAAGGACGTCCTGTTGCGCCATGACGCCTTCGGCCGCGTCGTGCAGCATGTTGCGGTCCTCCGAGAAGATGCCCACCACCGAGGCATGGGCCAGCAGGCCCGCGATCATCTCCCCCTGCTCCTTGAGGCTCGTCTTCGCCTTGGCGCTCTCGCGGATCACGGCAAAGCCCGTGTACGCGGTCAGGACGACCACGATGACCGCCACCACGGAGATCAGCAGCTTCAGACCGAAGCTCTCCCGCAGGACGTCGAGCAGATCCCTACTCATGGTCCCGCGCCCTCCGCCGCGCTTCCGCGCCGATGCGGACCCCCATCTTCGCCGCGATCTTCAGATTCAGCGAGAGTCCCGCCGGCCGTGCGTAGGAGACCGAAGGGATCGCCCCGCCTTTCACCTTCGCGTTCACGAGTTCCCCGGCCTGGGCGCCCATGGCGTAAGGATCGACGTCCAGCGAGGCCACGGCGCCGACGGCAAGGTACTTCCGGGAGAAGGTGAATATGGGGACGTTGTTCTGGATCGAGAACCGCACGAGGTACTCCGCCATGGCCCCCGCCGCAACCGTGGGGTCCGGCAGCATCCACAGCACGTCGATCCTGCCCGCGAGCCGCCCCAGCGCCCCGGGGACCTCGGTGGGGCCGCGCGCCTGTACGCTCATGAGCGCAAGGCCCGCGTCTTTCGCAGCCGCCGCGGCCGCCGTTGCGAAGGACGCCGTGTTGCGCGGGTCGTACACGAGACCCACCCGCTTCAGCCCCGGAAAGACCTCCTGTATGGCCGCCAGATATTCGGCGGGCGCGATGTCCATGCTGACGCCCGCGATGTTCGGAGCCGTTTTCCGTTCCGCTTCCGACGGGATGACCATGGCATACACGACCGGCAGATCGCGCAGGGACGCAACCCCCAGAAAGGCCTCGGTCCCTACGGCGAATACGACGTCCGGATGCAGGGCACGAACGTCGCTTGCCGTGTCATTCCCCAACGGGACTTCCTGCGTATCGCAGGCCACGGTGTCCTGGAAACCCCGGATTGCCTCGCGGTAGGGTTTGAGGTCTGCGCTCTTCACGACGGCGACCGTGCACGCGCCGGCAACGAGCGGAGCAAAGACCGCGATCAGAACGAACGCCGCTGCTGCAGCCAGACGGTGGAGTCCGTTCCGGACGTTGATAAGCGGGGGATGCGTGGAGGTCAATGCCATGGCACGCTCAAAGATCGTACCGGATGTCCTGTGCGACCAGCCCGGCGAGGACCGCGTCGAAGTAGCGCTTCCTGCAGTCCACGCCCGTTACGTCGCCGTCGCGCACAAGCTTCTGATATCGGCAACCGCCGAAACAGAGCGGCAGATATTTGCAGGCCAGGCACTCGGGATTCTTCCAGGAGTCGAGGCCGTGCGCCTGCCGGTACTCGCGTATGCCGTTTTGCACGTGGCCGATGCGGAATTGCGGACGCCCGATCAGGCCCGGGCACTTGTAGAGCGATCCGTCCCAGTTCACGATCGCGCTTGCGTCCAGGTCCATCAAGCAGGGCGACGGCGTGATCTTGGGCGTGTGGTATCCCCGGCGGAGGACCTCCTCGCGCAGAAAAAGGGTCGCCTCGGCCAGCCACGGCTCATCCGACGAGGCGCAGCCGTCGTTGAAGTCGGGCAGGGCGAATTCGGCGCTCTCAGGCGCAACGGGATCGAACCTGATGATGGTAAGTTTATCAGGTGTCAGCCCCTCGTGCAGCAGGATATCCAGCAGCCGGGGAAAATCCCGGTAATTGCGCTGCGTATAGTTGCCGCCGAGCTGTATCCGGGTCATCGTGCAGACGTCCCGCAAGTTGCGCAGGATAACGTCGAAGGAACCCGCACCGGACCGGAAGGGCCGCGACGCGTCATGGACCTCCCGCGGCCCGTCCAGCGTCACCTTCGCGCTCCGGAGGCCGAGGGGCTTGAGCCGCTCCACGACCGCCGGGGTGAGCAGGGTCCCGTTCGTGACGAGCGTGAAACCATACTCCAGGCCGCTCTCCTTCGCGAGAGGACCGAGCACATTGGAGAGCGAGACGATGCGCTCCACGGACAGGAGCGGCTCGCCTCCGTAATAAGTTACTTTGAGCTCTTTCTTGCCGGCGAGACCGGTGGTGCGCACGAATTCCAGGAATTGCGCTGCCGTCCCGTCGGAGAGGTAATGTTTCCCTTTTCGCGTGCCCTCGAAGCAGTATCTGCAGCCCAGATTGCAATCGAGATTGAGGACGACGGTATAACGGGACGTGCGGTTCAACTCGTTCAGGGCGTTGATGAACGAGAGCATCTCCAGCTCTTCCTGAGCGGGGTCATGAGTCACCAGGCCGAGTTCGAGGAGGGAGTCCTGCTCTTCGCGAGACAGCCGGCCTCGATCGATGTCCTTGAGGAGCTCCGGAGGGACCTGCACGGCCGATCCCTTTTTCGTGGAAAAGAGAACCGCGGCCTCGGCGTGCTCCGTGGAGGGGAACGGTATGGCGTAGCGGGATAGGCTCATGGGTGTCATAATCGCAGCAATCAATCGATATGATTCCGGAAAAGACGGGGAGAGCATGATGCTCTCCCCAAGGCCGGTAATTATTAAATGAACGGCGCTATCGAGCCAGAGCAGCAGAACCATTCCGGACCTTGCTTCAGATCTACTCCCTTTTTCAGGATCACGATTCTGGATTTCATATACGCACCCCCTTTCCTCAGGATTTCCTTCCACCCCCCCTGGGGCTAAAAATCATATCGTAATCCAGCCTCAATCCATCGTTTCGGGTTCGGATAAATAGCCAAAGCATATTGCGCACCGCTAAAGATATTATGCACGTCCGCGAATGCCTCGATCGATTGCCTGCCGGTTATCGCAAGCTTCTTGCTCACATGCAGGTCGCAGATCATGGCGTCGTACTCTCCATTATCGCCGGGTGTTGAGTTCCAGGCGACATAGTGGCCCTGCAGCAATGCCCGAATTACTCCCGCGTTGTTGTACTCGATCCCCAGATCGTAGGTGCGTTGGGGGCTCTCCTGGATCGTTCTGCCGGTTTGCAGGTCCCGTGTATTCAGGAACGATGAGCCTGCGGAGATCGTGGTGTGATAAAAAGAAATGGTCTTCAGTTCCACCTCGAGCCCCTGCCGCCGCTGCTTGCCCCCGTTTATATAGGTATAGGGAGTCGTCGAGACGTCGCGGGTGATCACGTCGCTCAGATCATGATGGAATGCGGTTGCTTTCAGCCAGAAATAGTCGAATGCCGAGGTCTCGGCGCCTAATTCATAGGATTGCACCTTTTCAACCTTTAAATCCAGGTTAGGCGCGTATTGACTGGATCCATAGGTCGCCGTAAGAGGTGGAATATTAAAGCCGCGCGCTGCATAGGCCCGAAGAAGGACCGAATGTGAAATTCTATACGTTGCTCCCAGGCTTGGGCTGAGCGAATCGCCGTTCGTGTCCGTGCTGTCGTAGCGCACACCCGGGATGAGCGCCAGCCTGTCCATGGTCATGGTATCGTTCAGGAAGACAGCCCATTTCTGCAAACGATGTCTGTTCCCCGTTATAGCATTCGACTCCAGGACTCGTGAATCGAAGTCCGCTCCTATAACGACCTTATGCATTCCGCTGTTCCAGGTTACGTTAGCGTTCGATCCATAGCCGCTGTCGTCGTATCTGTCGGTGCTCTGCATTGCACCGGCGCCTGTCACTAGCTGGTTAAGATAATTAGCTATCTGGTGTTGCTTCCAGAGGGAGATGTTTACATCCGTCCGTCCGTTGAGTGCGCTCTTGAGCGAGAGGCTCGACAGGAACGACTCGTAGTCGTTATCCTGAGACCAGTCCAATACGCCGGGTGATACGTTCGGGATATCGACTACCTCTCGCGAAAGATTGCTATATCCCAAGGACAGCAGCAAGCTCGTCTTGTCCGTAAGATCGTAGCCGAACTTCGTATAGGCGTTGTTGCCTTTAAAATCATTGTTCGGCCGGAAGCCGTCGGTCCGGAGCCTGCCGGCATCGAGATAGTATTGCAACCTGCCCTGTTTTCCCGAGGTCTCGGCCCGCAGGTCCGCGGTATTGCGCTCGCCGTAGGAAGCGGAGACCATGTTCG
>JBJKRX010000004.1:0-2819 GCA_046704425.1 Nitrospirota bacterium | reverse complement strand
ATAGCGAACCGCAGACCGGCCTGCTCGAGATGCCGGACGGTCTCCCGGAACACCTCCGGTCCGCCCCAGGCCGGCACGGAAAAGGCGTCGGGGAGAAAGGCCCGCGCCGTAAAGCCGATCAGGTAATAGCCGCCGTCAGCAGCAGGTCCGATGACGGCGTCGTGATCCCCCAGGGAAGCGACGGCCTCCCGGATGATTGCAGGAGGCAGGTCCGGCAGATCGCTCCCGACCAGGACCGCGCGCCGGACCCCTTCCGTGAAGACGTCCCGGAAGGCCTGTTCCATCCGTGCGCCGAGGTCGCGGCCCCGCTGGGGCGCGATGCGATGGTGGTGTCCGATCAGCGCGGCAAGCTCCGCTGCGCCTGCAGACGGCGCAACGCAGATCCGGTGGGGGACCCCGGCGGTCTCGACCGCAGCGACTCCATCGAGGATGAAGTTCCGGTAGAGGGCGAGCGCCGCGTCATCGCCCACTGCCGCAGCCAACCGCGACTTGACCCGGCCACGCTGCGGGGCCTTCACGAAGAGCAGGACGAGCGATTCCTCGGGCATGTGCCTCCCGGCCCCGGTTACACGTTCTCGAAGGTGTAGTCCACTTTCATCTTGAGGTCCTTGCGGAGCGTGTGATAGACCGAGCAGTATTTCTCGTGCGAAAGCGCGATCGCCCGCTCGAGCTTCTTGGCCGTGAGACTGGTTCCCGTCACGGTGATGATCATCTCGATGGCAGTGTAATACTGGGGCGGCACGGGGTTCCGTTCGCCCATGATGTCCATCTTGTAGGTCTTGATCCCGCACCGCATCTTCTGGAGGAACGACACCATGTCGATCCCCATGCATCCCGCGACGCTCAGGAGCAGCGTCTCGGTCGGCGAGCACCCCCATTGCTGCTGCGCGTCGTACTCCACCTCGTACCCGCGGTTCGTGCGCCCGACGAAGATCAGGTCCTTGTCCCACGTGAGCGTCGCCTTGTTCACCTGCGCGATCTTCGACTTGTACGCGTCGAGCGATTCATCGAGCGCGCCGATCTCCTTTTCCTCGTTCATCCCTTCTCTCCTTCGTTCCTGAACTTTTGGCGCAACGCCTCACGCGCCTCGTCCGCCTGTGCCGCATCCACCTTGAGCGCGTAGGTCTTCATCGCCGCGGGCTCCATGCCTACCGAGAAGGAGTCGTAGGTCGCGCGGATGCCGCGCGATCCGAGATAGCTCACGAGCTCCAGCAGGGCAGAATCATCGTAGCCATGGGCGGTATCGGTCCGGAACAGCTCGACGAATACCGTTTCGCCGTCCGGCACGACGTCGTCCGGGCTGCCCTCTTTCCAGACGTCGCCGTACTCCCAGCCCTCGTCTGCGTCGGGGTCATGCGGTTTCGGCATGCAGGAATAGTAATGGACGGGCCGGACCGTGTCAAACAAAAAAATCCGACCCGTTGACGTACGCCGCGTCATGGGCTAAGATTGGAGGTGATCGAAACGGCATTCTTCGTGCTCGGCCTGGGTTTCAGTCTCTACGTCTGGTTCCGATCGATCAGGCCGTCCGCCTACAGTCCTCTCCGGAAATGCCTCTACGGCATGATAAGCCTGGCAGGCATTACCGGGACGCTCTTCCTCATCGGGACCCTCCTCGCCTGGCTCCTGCGCAGACCGGGAACCATGCTCCTCCCGTGATCGGACGGCGGCAGGGAGGAGGTCCTCCGCGAGAAGGAAAAAGTAACAGGATGATGCACGCGTGCTCGGAGTGATTATTCCCTTGACTCCAAGCCGCTTCTCACATATTATGGTTTCACCATTTTTCCTGTGCAGTTGCGCGCAGAGAATGCCGTTCCCAGGAACAGGGCCTCTGCCGAAGCCAAGGAGGACGTTATGAACAGACGGTTGCAATACATCCTGCTCGCAGGAGGCATCGGTGCGCTCGTGATCGGCGCGCTGTTCGCCGGCTGCAGCAACAAGAACTCGAGCGAAGCCTGCACCCACCAACTGAGCATGGACCTCGATCACGGCAATTATCAGGCGGTGATCAATTCCCCCTGCGCGGACCCCATGTCCCTGGGCGCCGCGTACCTGGGCCGGGCCGGGTTCGACATCTCGAACGTGATCAACCAGTTCATCGACACGGGCGTGATAAGCGGCTCCACGTCCTCAACACCCTCCAACAGCAATCTTTTCACCTACATGAACGCCCTGGTCACGAACGTGACGAACACCATGCTCTCCGATCTGGACAGCTCGCTGCAGGAATACACGGTCGTGACCCAGGACTCGCCCAGCACGTCCGATCCCTACCAGAACGCCCAGTTCAACATCAGTATCGTAAACGCCCTCAAGGCGATCGCGCTCATCAAGACCGTGGTCGTGAGTCTTCCGACAAGCAGCACCGGGGTGCTGACCACCTCCTGCGATGAGAATGCGAACGATGTCCCGGACGAGATGGACGCCACGGCCTGCACCTTCCTGACGAGCGCAATGAAACCCTGCACGGACGGGGATATCGTGACCTACGACACCAATTCGATCCCAGCTATCGCCTCAGCGGGAGGGATCACAATCCAGGACGCGAACGGCAATACAATCATGACCGCCACCGGGTCTACGGTACAGCAGAGGTATCGGGGCGTGATCACCCAGGTGACCGGATCTGGTACGAACACCTCGTCCTGCCCACCCAACAACAAGTATTCCAAGCTGCTTTATTCCACGGGTTCCCTCACGCTTCCCTGGGCTCCTGCCACGACCCAGGCAGGAACGCCGTCGTGCACGGGATCGGACGGCAAGTCCTGGCCCTGTCCGATCCTGGATTCGAACGGTCATCAGCTCGACCTGGTCAGCAC
>JBJKRX010000003.1:0-6917 GCA_046704425.1 Nitrospirota bacterium | reverse complement strand
CCATCCGGTAGGCGATCGTGGTGGGCGGGGGGGGGAGGCGGGACCTGTCGGGGCTGGGCCTTCCGGCCGAGCCGAACGCCCAGTCGCTCGAGCGCGTCGTTACGGGGGTTGAGATCTACCGCGTGCTGCGCGTTCCGCTCGTGGTCATGGGAGGAAACGGGGATCCCTGGACGGCGCGGCCGACCGACGGCGATACGATGGCAACAGCGGCCCGCAGGCTCGGGGTGCCGAAGGACCGGATCGTGATCGAGAACCGGTCGCGCAACACCTTCGAAAGCGCCGAGGCACTGCGGGACCTGATCCCGGGCAGGACGATCGTGCTCGTGACGTCGGCGTACCATATCCGGCGCGCCGTCGCCCTCTTTGCGGGCCAGGGATTCTCGGTCCAGCCCGCGCCCGCGGGATTCCTGGGCGAGCGCAGGAGCCTTGCACTCTCCTTCTCCGCGCTCGTCCCGAGCGGCGCGAGTCTCGTCAATACCGCGACGGCGCTGCACGAATACCTGAGCCTGGGCTGGTATCTCTTGACCGGCGCGGCGAAGATGAAGGTCGTGCGCTCGCCGGGAGGCGGGCACTCACCTCCCGGCAAGACCCTTTCACCACGGAGACCACCGGGGGGGAAGGGCGAGGAGACAGAGAAGGGCGGAAAGATGCCGGCAAGCATCTCGCTCTAGAGAATGCCGGGGAACACCGGAAACCTGTATACCGCAGAGGACGCAGAGGGGAAACAACGACAGAGGAACTTCGGAAGAAGCATATTCCTGCAAAAGGAATACTGAAAAACAGGACACCGAGGATTGCGGCGAAGAGCCTCCGGACTAGGCGAGGTCTTTCCAGTAGCGCTTCTGGACGTTGATCATGTCCCGGATGAGGCGCTCGGCCGCAGGCGAGGGGGCGGCGACGGGAAGGGCGGGTGTCGGGGCGGCAAGGGAGTGCAGGACCGCGCGGACGCCGTCACGCAGGCCGTCGGGATTGTACCCGCCCTCGAGGGTGAGCAGCATCCTGCCGTTGCAGGCCTTGTCCGCGATCTGGCGCACGATCGCGGCAAGGGCGCCGAAGCCGTCGCCCGTCACCTCCATGCCGCCCAGGGGGTCGCGGAAATAGGGATCGAAGCCTGCGGAGACGAGGACGAGATCGGGCTGGTAGGCGAGGGCGATCGGGAGCAAGACCTGTTCATAGACCGCGGCATAGTCCTGGTCGCCGAAGCCCTGCGGAAAGGGCGCGTTCACGGTGAATCCCGCTCCGTCGCCGGTCCCGACCTCGGCAAGCCCGCCCGAACCGGGATAGTAGGGATACTGGTGCGAGGAGAAGAAGAGGACCGCGGGATCGGCGAAGAAGGCGCGCTGGGTGCCGTTGCCGTGGTGCAGGTCCCAGTCCACGATCAGGATGCGTTCGCACCCGTAGCGCCTGCGCGCGTAGGCCGCGGCGATCGCAATGTTGTTGAAGAGGCAGAACCCCATGCCCCGGTCGGGCTCTGCGTGGTGCCCGGGCGGCCGTACGAAGGCGAAGACCGAGGTCGGGGCGTGCGCTTCCGCATCGTGCGCGAACAGGGCGTCCACGGCCTGGAGCAGGCCGCCCGCGGCAAGGCAGGCGATCTCGTAGGACCGGGCGGACAGGCCCGTATCGGCATCGAGGCGCGAAAAGGGTTTGCCCGCGGTCTGCGCCACCGACCGGATATAGGCGGGATCGTGGATGCGGGCCAGCTCGTCTTCCGTGGCAAGGCGCGGCGTGATCCGGGCCAGATCGCCGAACTCGGCGTCGAGCAGGGCATGGATGACGCGCAGGCGGTTCGGGCTCTCGGGATGGCCTTCACCGGCCACGTGCTCCAGGTACCGGTCGTCTCTGATGATCGCCGGGGTCGGCATGGGTCGCGTCCTTCGGGATCCGGCGCGCGGGCGAGCGACAGGGCGCTACTGCGGTTTCGCGATCGGCGGGGGCGCCGCGGCCACGTAATCCTTCACGCCCATCGAGGCGAGCCATTTCTGCATGGCGCCCGGATCGGGCAGCGTCGCCGGGATCGCGACGCCCGGCGCGCAGACGTAGAGGACCGTCTTCACCAGGTCCAGGATCGCGAATTCCCTGATGGCCTGAATGTCCCGCGGCGCTGCGCCCTTGATCACCATGGTCTCGCGATACCAGCCGTCGCCGCCCGGCGTGATGGGGCCGCAGGCGTTGCCGTCGGACGGCAGGGTCCGGAGCCCCTTCTTGAGCGCGTATCCCGAGACGTCCGCGCGCATCTGCTGCAGGCCCTTGAAGGCCGGGTTGGAGCAGATGCCCGCCTTTCCCCAGCAGAGGGGGTCGAACCGGGAGATGAAGATGCCGGAGCAGAAGAGGTAGGTGTCGGCGCCCAGCTCCGGGGCCTGGCGGATGACGAGATAGAGGAAATCGTTCTTGTACTCATAGGAGCGGACCGTCGTCGCTTTCTTCAATGCATTCTCCTTCCGTGGCCGCATGGCAAGGGCCGGTGCTAGCGGCGTCTCGTATGCCGGGTGGACCGTTTCGATGATTTCCGGCCGGCCGGCCTTTTCCGGGTCTTCTTCTTTTTTGCGGTGGCGGCGTGCTTCGGCCTGGCTTCCAGGGTATGCACCTTCTGCCGGAGCTGGTCGATCAGGCGGTTCTGGTCCTTCAGGATCTGCTCCAGACGGGCATTGTCCTGCTTCGCGGCATCGAGGTCCCGGAGCGCCGCGTCGCGCTGCCGTTTTGCGGACCCTGCGGAGATCAGGCTCCAGACGAGGATGATGGTGACGACGGCCGCGATCGCAAGAAAGATGATCTTGGCCTTCTGCGCGTCGTCGAGCGCGGTCTTGTCCGGTTCCATGCGGCCCCCCCTGCCGTGTTCTCGCGTCTCAGTGGTACCGTTTCACCTCGAAGCGGAAGAGCTCGATCGCCGATCCGGACGGGATGCCCGCCTTCTGCATGGCGATGCCGATCTGCTGGTCCGCCCGGTCGACTCCCTCCAGGTCGGGCAGCAGCAGACCGCGCCGCCCTCCCGCCTTGACGATGACCCCATAGCGCAGGGGATCGAGCATGTCCGCGTCCGGGATCCGTTCGGGCGGCGTGAGCACGTCCACCGTATACTCGATCTCGCCCAGTTCCGCGGCCCGCACCGGGCTGAAACGGGGATCGCAGGTCGCCGCGCTCACGGCGTTCCGCACCGTTTCCTCGGCGATCGAGGACGCCTGGGGCTCGAAGGTCCCGATGCACCCGCGCAAGAGGCCGTGGATCTTGAGGCAGACGAAGACCCCGGCGCGGTCCTGGCATTCCGGCGGCAGTTCGTCGATCCGCGGCGCGGGGACCTTTCCTTCCCGGACATAGGCCTCGACGGTATCCTTCGCCAGCGTGACGAGCGGATGCATTACATCTCCCGGCGCACCACATAATCCGCCAGCGCCGCGAGGGCCTGGCGGGCCGTTGATTCGGGGAACAGGCCGAGGGCGGCCTTGGACTGGTTTGCGAGCCCCTGGGCGAGCTCCAGCGACTGGTGCACGGTCCCGTGCCTCTCCATGAGCCCGAGCACGTACGCGAGGTCGCCGTCGCTCACCGTGTCCGCGAGCAGGATGTCCCGGACCGCGTTCTGCTCCGCGGGATCGGCCCGCCGCAGGAGCTGGATCAGCGGCAGCGTGACCTTGCCTTCCTGCAGGTCCTTGCCGAGCGTCTTGCCGAGCCGCTGCTGGTCCGCGGCGTAGTCGAGGGTGTCGTCGGTGATCTGGAAGGCGAGGCCGAGCTTTTTCCCGTATTCCGTGAGGGCGTCCTCCTGGGAGAGGGGGGCCTTGCTGATGATGGCGCCGAGCCGGCACGCCGCGGCGATGAGCACGCCGGTCTTGCACTCCACGAGCCGGAAGTAGTCCTTCTCGGTGATCTCGGCGTTCTGGATCTGCATGAGCTGCAGCACCTCGCCCTCGGACATGGCGGTCGTGGTCTCGGACAGGACGTCCATGACGCGCTGGTTCTCGATCCGCACGGCGTGGAACAGCGCCTTGGAATAGAGGTAGTCGCCCACCAGGATGCTCGCCTGGTTGCCCCAGAGCGAGTTGGCGGAGTCCTTCCCGCGCCGCATGTGCGCCTCGTCCACCACGTCGTCGTGCAGGAGCGAGGCCGTGTGGATGTATTCCACCACGCTGCCCAGGAGGTATTCGGCGTCGTGGTCGCGGCAGCCGCAGAGCCGTGCCGCAAGGAGGTGGAGCAGGGGGCGGAACCGCTTGCCTCCCGCGCCGAGGATGTAGGTGCTGACCTGCCGGATGAGCGGAACGTCGGTGCCCAGGCTCTCGTGGATCCTGCGCTCCATCCGCTCCATGTCGGATGTGTATTCGGTAAGAACGTCCTGAAGGGTAGTGATCATGCGTTTTTCCCCGATACAGCCTGTGTTAGATAATAGGGGAGCGGGGGGGGAGTTGTCAAGGATTTTTCCCGGAAAAAGCGCGGGGTTCCGGGCGCCGAGCCCGCCCGGGACACTTCGGGGCGGGAGGCGGCGTGCAGGTCTTCGCTACAGCTTCATCGCCTCGTTCACTTCCGCCAGCGTCTCTGCGGCCACGGCGCGGGCCTTCTGCGAACCCTCGGCGATGATCTCGGTGATGCGCTTCGGATCGGCGCTGAGCTCCTTCCTGCGGTCCTGCAGGGGCTGGAGATAGGCGAGGAGGTGCTTGAGGAGCTCTTTCTTGTCGTCCACGCAGCCGAGGCCGGCGCGGCGGCATTCGACGTTCACGTGGTCGCACCACTCCGGGGGCGCGAAGATCCGGTCGAGCGTGAAGAGCGGGCAGACATCGGGATTGCCCGGATCCTGCCGTCGCATGCGCGCCGGATCGGTCACCATCTGCATCACCTTCTTCGTGATCTCCTCGGGCGTTTCGGACAGGTAGAGGCAGTTGTTGTAGCTCTTGCTCATCTTGCGGCCGTCCGTGCCCGGCAGCTTGGGGTATGCGGTCATGAGCGGCTGCGGCTCGGGGAAGACCTCGCCGTAGAACTGGTCGAAGCGGCGGCAGATCTCGCGCGTCAGCTCCAGGTGGGGGAGCTGGTCAACGCCCACGGGCACGAAGTGGGCCTTGTAGATCAGGATGTCCGCGGCCTGGAGCACCGGGTAGCCCAGAAATCCGTAGGTGTTCATGTCCTTGTCCTGGATCTGCTCGATCTTCTCCTTGTACGTCGGCACCCGCTCCAGCCAGGGGAGCGGCACGGACATGGACAGGAGAATGTGGAGCACCGCGTGCTCGGGCACGAGCGACTGCCGGAACAGGACGGCCTTCTCGGGATCGAGCCCCGCGGCGAGCCAGTCGGTCACCATCTCCCGGACATAGGTGCGGATGTTCGTCGTATCGGCGTAGTTCGTGGTCAGGGCGTGCCAGTCGGCGATGAAGTAGAAGCACTCGTACGAATCCTGGAGCCTTCGCCAGTTCTCGAGGGCGCCCAGGAGGTTGCCGAGGTGCAGCCTGCCGCTGGGCTGCATGCCGCTTAAGACGCGCTGTTTTGCCATCAAAGGGTCCTTTGCTTCGCCGATCGGCTCATCCCTTCACGAGATAGTTGATCAGAAGGACGAGCATGTTCTGGCCGAGGAGGGCGTACAGGAGAAAGACGATGATGGGCCAGATGACCTGTCCCACGAGCCGGAACGAGAACAGGACGATCAGGATGAGGATGCCGAAGGGCTCGATCCGGTAATAGGCCATGGCCAGCTTGGGGGGCAGCAGCCAGTAGACGACCCTGCTCCCGTCCAGCGGCGGGAGCGGGATCATGTTGAAAACGGCGAGCGCCACGTTGATAACGGCGCCCGCGCCGAGCATGAGCGTGAGCGGCAGCGCCGCAGGCTCCCAGAGCGCGGCGGGGAGGACCCGGGCGAGCAGGGGCAGGACGACCCGCAGCAGGATCGCGCACAGGATCGCCATGAGCAGGTTCACGCCCGGGCCCGCCAGGGACGCAAGCGCCATGTCCCGTTTGGGGTTCTTGAAGTTGTACGGATTGATCGGCACCGGCTTGGCGCCCCCGACGATGAAACCCGCCGAGAAGTAGAGCCCGATCGGCATGTCGATGGTCCCCAGGAGGTCGCTGTGCGGGAGGGGGTTGAGGGTGAGCCTCCCGGCATTGCGGGCCGTGGGATCGCCGAGCTTCTCCGCTATCCAACCATGGGTGACTTCGTGGACAATGACGGCAAGGGCAAAAGGCGGAACCAGGACCAGGATCTTTTGTACGGTATGGAGCTCTTGCATAATCGTAGCGCGGGGGCCGCGGTGGAGCCTGATACTAAAAGAAAAGGCCGGAGCTTGTCAAGGAAAAACGGGATGCCCCGGTGGCGGAGAAGCGGCGCCGGACGGCGCCGGGGGCGCTGCGGAGACCGCGGGCGCCGTCGCGGTCGGCGCGGTGACCGGCGGAGCGGGTACGAAGCGTCCGTTCTCGATCGTGATCAGGGAAAGCTGCTTGTCGCCGTCGCCGTTGCCCGGCGAGAAGCTGATCCGGCCGGTAACGCCCGGATAGTCCTTGAGCGTCGCGAGCCCGTCCCGGAGCGTCGTCGGCGTATCCTGGCCCTTTGCGACGAGCGACAGGATCATGGCCGTCGCGTCATAGGCCTGGGCCGCAAGGATGTCCGGCGCTTCGTTGTACGCCGAGCGGTAGGAGGCGACGAAGGACGCAATGAGCGGGTCGGGACTCTCGGGAAAGAAGCCGTCCACGAAGACCGCGCCGTCGGCGAAGCGCTGGGCGCGGTCGAGCAGGTCCTGGCCGTGCCAGTTGTTCGACCCGAGGAGCGTGACGCCGGTAATGTTGTAGTAGGCGAGCTGCGGAAGCAGCAGGCCGATCTTATCGGAATATCCCGGCAGGTAGAGGGCGTCGAATCCCGGGGTGTAGTCCGCGAAGAGCTTCTTCCGGGCCGCATCGTCGTCGGGAATCACGATCTGCCGGGCGCGCAGGTAGGTCTCCATGAGCTGACGGTTATA
>JBJKRX010000002.1:0-6239 GCA_046704425.1 Nitrospirota bacterium | reverse complement strand
CACGACGGGGGGGTCGCGGTCGTCCACGACCGCGATGGGGTAGGCCCCTTCCAGGCGGCGCCCCCCCTCGCGGACCGCATGGGCAAGCCCTTCCCCGTTCCGGGGAATGCTGTCGATCAGGTGGGCGAACACCTCGGTATCGGTCTCGGACAGAAACAGCCGGCCTTGCGCCGCCAGTTCCTTCTTGAGCGCCGTATAGTTCTCGATGATGCCGTTATGCACCACCACGATGCTTCCCGCGCGGTGCGGATGGGCGTTCTCCTCCGACGGCCTGCCGTGGGTCGCCCACCGGACGTGGCCGATCCCCACGGTTCCGGTCAGGGTCTCGCTCCGGAGCAGCGTTTCGAGGTTCTGCAGCTTGCCCACGGCCCGCCGGATCCCGATCTTCCCGTCATGCAGGATGGCCACGCCCGAGGAGTCATAGCCCCGGTATTCGAGCTTCTTGAGTCCCTCGATCAGGATCGGGACCGCCTGTTCTTTGCCGATGTAGCCGATGATGCCGCACATATGATTATTTCCTCTTCAGATCCCTTCTTCTCTTCGCAACGCCTTCACGGTTTTCCTGGGGTACGCGGCTGACGGCGATGGCGTCCGCGGGCACGTCCTGGGTAATGGTCGCGCCGGCCGCGACGAGCGCCCCTTTGCCGATCGTCACCGGCGCCACGATCTGGACGTCGCTGCCCACGAAGACATCGTCCTCGATCACGGTCCGGTGCTTGGCGAAGCCGTCGTAATTGCAGGTGATGACCCCGGCGCCGATATTCACGCCCTTCCCGACCTGGGCGTCGCCGAGGTAGGACAGGTGGTTTGCCTTGCTGCCTTCGCCGATCACGGTCTTCTTGGTCTCCACGAAGTTTCCGATATGCGCCCGCTCGCCGATGCGGGAACCGGGACGCAGATGGGCAAAAGGGCCGATCACCGCGTGCGATGCGATCTCGCTCTCTTCGATCACGCAGTGGTCCTTCACGATAACGCCGCTCGCTAGCGTGCTGTCCAGGATGCGCGTGCCGGGCAAGACCGCGCACCCGTCGCTGATCTTCGTATTTCCCTCGAGCCGCACGCCCCCGTACAGCACCGTATCACGACCGAGCGAGACATCGTGGCCGATGAAGGTAGTTGCGGGATCGAGCAGGGTTACGCCGGCAAGCATCCAGGCGCGGTTGGTCCGGTCGCGCATGATCGCTTCGGCGCGGCTGAGATCGACGCGGGAGTTCACGCCGAGCACTTCGTCGGCGTCCCGGCACAGAAAGGCGGTTACCGTGCGCCGCTTCTTGCGCGCAAGCGCGACCAAGTCGGGGAGATAGTACTCGCCCTGGGCGTTGTTGCGGTCGATGCCGTCCAGGGAGGCGAGGAGAAACTTCGGATCGAAGCAGTAGATCCCGGCGTTCACCTCGGTGATCTTCTTCTGTGCCGCGGTCGCGTCCTTTTCCTCGACGATCCTCTGCACGCCCGTTTTGCCGCGCACGACCCTGCCGTACCCGAAGGGGTCCTCTGCCCGGGCGGTAAGGAGCGTGACGGCGGCGGTGGACTTGCGATGCCGGTCCAGCAAGGCGGCAAGTGTCGACGCGGTCAGGAGCGGCGTGTCCGCGCAGAGCACCAGGACCGGCCCTTTCGCTTCGGCGATCGCCGCATGTGCCTGGCGCAGGGCATGACCGGTGCCCAGCTGCTCCTCTTGGAACACGATCTCGACGTCGCAGTCCGCCACGGCGCTTCGCACGCGTTCCGCCTGGTGGCCGACCACGACGACCGTACGGCCGGGCCCGATGCCCGCTGCCGCATCGATCACGTGCCGCACCAGCGGCCTGCCCGCGAGCGGATGCAGGGCCTTGGCAAGGCCCGATTTCATACGCGTGCCGAGCCCTGCGGCGAGGATGACCACGGTCGGTTTCACGTCAGGCGGTCTCCCGGGGATGATGCTTGAGCTTGGCGGCCTGGAGTTCGCTCATCGGCACCAGGCCGAGCGAGATGATGAACTTCATGCCCTCGTCCACGGTCATGTCGAGCCGGGTGACCTCGTCCGTAGGCAGGATCAGCAGGAATCCGGCGGTCGGGTTGGGGGTGGTCGGCACGAAGACCGAGATGAACTTGCCCTCCTGTCCGATCGCGTCCCCTTGTATCTCTCCGGTCATGAACCCGACGCTGTAGCATCCCTTGCGGGGATATTCGACGAGCCCGACGCCGTGGAACTGGTGCTTGAGCGAGAAGGTCTCCATGATCTGCTTTACGGTGAAGTAGACGCCGCGCACCAGCGGCACCTTGCGCAGCAGCTCGTCGCTCCACCGGACGACCGTCGCGCCCACGTAATTGGCAAAGAGCATGCCGCAGAACAGGAGGAGCAGGATGAGGGTGATGATGCCCAGGCCGGGGATCTTATATCCCAGAAAATACGCCGGCACACCCGCCAGGATCCCGTCGATCACCTCGAGCAGGGCGCGGAGCACGTAATAGGTCGCCCAGATAGGGAGCAGGACGAGCAGACCCGTGAACAGGTATTTCCTGAGTAAATTCTGTATCTTTCTCACGGTGGGAATATTACTGATTTTACGGGGTGTGTGCAAGCTTTTTTTCCCGCATTTTCGCATAGATCAGCGATACAATTGCCCTCCCGTCCAAGCTGATTCGAAGTCGCACACGGTTGATTCCCGTCGGGCGACGGTCAGAAAAGAAATGTCGAAAAATGCCCTTGCATTTTATGGTTTTTTTGTTACAATTTTTGCGAACAAGGATTCCTGAGAGAACGTCGTCTTTGCCGAAGGAGGTTGTCATGCAGAAGAAATCGAAAGGGACGAAGACCGGCAGGAAATCCGCTGCAAAAAAGAAGACCGTCAAGCGCGCGGGCAAGAAAAAGCTCACCCGGAAAAGGACCGCGAAAAAAAGCATCAAGAAGGCGGCAAAAAAGGCCGTTACGAAGAAGAAAGCCCTGAAGAAGAAGGCGAAGAAAGCGCCTGCACGAAAAGCATCGAAAAAGACGAAGCGTTCGGCGCCGGCCCGCAGCGTGCCCAAGGCGGACGTGTTGACTGTTGAGCCCGGACCGCCGTTGGTGAGCGCACCACCGGTGGAAGAGCCCGTAGAACGCGAGACCGCCATCGGCGTCGTGACCCATTACTTCAGCCACCTGGGCGTTACGATCGTCCAGATCAATACCGGCTCGCTCACGGTCGGCGATACGGTCCGGTTCCGCGGCCACACCACCGACTTTACGCAACGGATCGATTCCATGGAATACGAGCACCAGCAGATCGACCATGCCGAGGCAGGCCAGAGCGTCGGCATCCGGGTAATTGATCATACCCGGGAGCACGACATCCTCTACCGCGTGCACTGAGCCGCACGGGACCGGGACGCCGTTCCGTGAAGGCGGCGCGCGGCCTGTTTTTGTGAAGGAGCCTCTATCCCCGCCATTCACGGCAATACCACGGGCCTCAAGCCGGCGGAGGTCCGGCTGCTTGAGCGCCTCTACCGCAGGAAGACCCCGCCGAATGCCGTCATCACCCCCGATGCCGCACGCGCGCTGACCGAGGCGTCCCTTGCCGTGGGCAGGCAGGTGGGACTGCTCATCGACCGGTCCGGCACGGTGCGCAACGTGCTCGTCGGGACCGATCGGGATATCCTCATCCCCGACCTCTCGGAGCACCGGCTCGGCGCGCGGCGTTTGCGCGGCGTCCGGCTCATCCATACCCACCTCAAAGACCAGCCCCTGAACCAGGAAGATCTTACGGACCTGGCCCTGCTCAGGCTCGATCTGATCGGTGCGATCGTAGTCCGTCCCGACGGACTGCCGGGCACGATCTCGCTTGCCCATCTCCTGCCCCCGAATCCCGAGGAGCGTCTCTCTGAGGTCCTGCCGCCCCAGGCCGTGCACAGCCTCGCGATCGACGCGGCCGGATTCATCGCCGATCTCGAACGCGAGATGGACCGCGCGCGGTCGGCCATCGAGGTCGCTGCCAAGGACCGCGCCATCCTCGTGAGCGTATCGATGCGGAGCAGGCAGGAACAGGAAGAGTCCCTCGCCGAGCTGCGGGAGCTCGCCCGGACCGACGGCATTACGGTCCTGGACGCGGTCTCCCAGCGGGTGCACGAATACAATCCGCGTTCTCTCCTGGGTCAGGGCAAGCTCAAGGAATTGATCATCCGTTCCCAGCAGCTCGGCGCGGATCTGATCGTCTTCGACCAGAACCTTTCCCCGGCCCAGGTGAAGACCATCGGCGACATTACCGAGTTGCGCGTCATCGACCGGACCCAGCTCATCCTCGACATCTTCGCCCGCCGGGCGCACAGCGGCGACGGCAAGGTGCAGGTGGAGCTTGCCCAGCTCAAGTACCGCCTCCCCCGCCTGTCCGAGCGCTCCACGGCCCTCTCGCGCCTCACCGGCGGCATCGGCGGCAGGGGCCCGGGCGAGACGCGGCTCGAGATCGACATGCGCCGCGCCCGGGACAAGATCCGGCGGCTCGAAAAACAGCTCGAAGGCCTGGGCAGGGCCAGGGACCAGCGCCGGGAACGGCGCGTCAAGAGCGAGATCCCGATCGTCTCGATCGCGGGCTATACGAATGCCGGGAAATCGACGCTCTTCAACGCCCTCACCCGGTCCCAGGTCAAGGCCGAGGACCTGCTCTTCGCCACCCTGGACACGGCAACGCGGCGGCTCCGGTTCCCGCGCGACCGCGAGGTGGTGATCACGGACACCGTGGGGTTCATCAAGGACCTGCCGAAGGACCTGCTCGGCGCCTTCCGCGCCACGCTGGACGAGATGCAGGACGCGGACCTGATCCTGCACGTGGTGGACATCGCGAACCCGCGCTTCGAACAGCAGATGGAATCCGTTGACTCGCTCCTCACCGACATCGGGCTGGGGGACATTCCCCGGCTCGTGGTGCTGAACAAGACTGACCTCGTTGATCCTTTTTGGGCAAAAGCCATTGCAGCCCGGTTCCGCGGCGTGCTCTGTTCGGCGATAGACTCCGCTACCTTCGGGAATTTACTTCGGGAGATCGAGAAGATCGTCTGGCCGGAGGACGGGAAGTGAGGCAAGCAGGTCTCAAAGAGAATAGAGCAGCCGATGCTGGCACACTCGCTCCCTCCACGCGCCCACCTTGCAATCCGATTACAATTGTAGTATATTGTAAACATGCAGATCGTCTTTGATTCGTCGACGCTGATTCTTTTAGCGAAAACGGATCTCCTGAGAGATGTCACCCAGGGTATTGAGCTAATCATACCGGAAGCGGTCAAGCGCGAATGTCTTGCGAAAAAGTCTCTCGACGCTGCTGCGATAGCAACACTTCTTGGCGAAAAACGGATACAGATCATGAAAGCAATAGAGACAGACGTCGTTAAAAAGTTGCAACGGGATTTTCGCATCCAGATCGGTGAAGCAGAGGCCCTCTGGTTAGCAGGAAGCCTTCGATGCCCTTTGGCTGTTGACGATGGTCCGACGATCAAGGCATGCAAGATACTCGGAAGACGGTTCACAACGGCATTACATTTTGTCGTCTATTTTGCCCGTGAAGGTACGCTTACAACGCCGATTGCACTGGAAAAGCTTGATGCGCTCTCCCGATTCGGCAGATATACCCAAAAGATCATTGTGGACGCATCTCGACGCGTTCGAGGAGAAAAACTATGAGCGTACTAAGTCTCAGATTAAAGGATGAGGAGCTAGCGCGCCTAACCGCCCTTTCAAAACAAGAGCGGAAGGACAAGTCGACCGTTGCGCGAGAGCTGATCCAGTATGGATGGGAATTTCTCATGCTCAAGAGCTATCGGGAGGGAAAGTTATCCCTTGAGGGACTGGCACAGAAGCTCAACATCTCAATATCCGAAGCCGTGGACCTGCTATCAGGACTAGGGGTAGAAGCGCCCATTGCGTATGAAGATTACTTGAAGGGATTTGAGGTTTTCGGGACAACCTAGCGCGACATGTTCATACGCATGAAACGAATGTGTAACTAGCAAGCGAGAAGGTCATTGCAGCATAACTGAAAAGGTCCTGGTCGATATCGGGATCGCTTCGCCCTTCAATCCACCGCCTCGCCCCCCCCGTGAGCCCGCAATTCGTACGCTAAAACTTCTGGCCACCAGCGTGCGCGAAGAGGGGCAGGATGGCCTCCCGATTGCCCAGAATGCCAATCAGACAGGGCCTCTCCGTCGTCTCCCCTAGGTTATTAGTTCCGCATCGCGTCGATAGAATTCATCAAAGACCTGCCGAAGGACCTGCTCGGCGCCTTCCGCGCCACGCTGGA
>JBJKRX010000001.1:0-9737 GCA_046704425.1 Nitrospirota bacterium | reverse complement strand
GGTCAAGGCCCTGCTGTACGTTCCCTATGCAGCCGCATTGACCGTCGCATCCCGGGACGTCCGGACGCTCCACCCCGACTTTTCCGCGGGCTACGCAGTGCGCGACAGACGCTATCGACTCCATACGCTACTCCGACGATTGCGAGGTACGTACAATGTCTATCGATCTCAACCGCTATGACCGCAAGCAGGTGCTCATCACGGGGGGACTCGGCTTCATCGGCAGCACCCTCGCCATCCGGTTGACGGAACTCGGCGCTGCGGTCACCGTTATCGACTCCCTCATCCCCGAGTATGGGGGCAACCTCTTCAACGTGGAACCGGTCAAGGACCTGATCCGCATCAATATTTCCGACGTCCGGGACCGGAGCAGCATCAATTATCTTGTCCAGGGCAAGGACTGTCTCTTTAACCTCGCGGGGACGCTGAGCCATATCGATTCCATGCGCGACCCCTTTACGGACCTGGAGATCAATTGCGTGAGCCAGCTTCGGATCCTTGAGGCGTGCAGAGAGAATAATCCCGGCATCAAGATCGTGTTCGCGGGCACGCGCGGCCAGTACGGCCGCACCGAGCGCGTACCGGTCGCGGAAGATCACCCGCTCCACCCCACCGATGTGAACGGCATCAACAACAACGCGGGCGAAAGCTACCACATCCTGTACCACGAAGTATACGGCATCAGGGCCTGTTCGCTCCGACTGACCAACACCTACGGCCCCCGGCACCAGATGAAACACCCGCGGCAGGGCGTCTTGAACTGGTTCGTCCGGCAGATTATCGACGACCAGACCATCAAGATCTACGGGACCGGCGACCAGATCAGGGATACCAACTACGTGGACGACGTGGTCGACGCGTTGCTCCTCGCCATGCTTTCCGAGAGGACCGACGGCGAGGTGTTCAATCTCGGCGGCGATCCCTTGTCGCTCGTGCAGTTCGTCGAGACGCTGATCGACGTTTACGGCAAGGGCGCCTACGAGATCGTTCCATTCCCCGGCGACCTGAAGGCCATAGAGATCGGCGACTATGTGGCCTCACACACAAAGTTCAGCACCATGACCGGCTGGCAGCCGCGCGTTCCACTCCGGGACGGCATAGCCAGGACCCTCGCGTATTACCAAAGCAACTCCTCCCGCTATTGGAGCCGATCATGACGATCCCCTTCCTCGATCTCCGCGCCCAATACCTGGAGCTCAAGACCGATATCGACGCTGCGGTCCTGCGCGCCCTCGACAGCGGGTGGTACATCCTCGGAAAAGAATGCGAGCGTTTTGAAAACGCCTTTCGCCAATACCTGACCGGTTCGAATGAGGGGTTCGTGGTGGGCGTCAACTCGGGAACCGACGCGATCAAACTTGCCCTGCTTGCGGCCGGCGTGTCGGCCGGTGACGAGGTGATCACCGTTGCGAATACCGCGATCCCGACCGCGACGGCGATCTGCTCGATCGGCGCCGTGCCGGTATTCTGTGATGTCGATCCGGATACGTGGCTCCTTGACGCGGGTCGGCTCGACGCGAGCGTAACGGAAAAGACCCGGGCGATCGTCCCGGTCCATTTATACGGCGCAGCGTGCGCCATGGACGCGATCGGCGAAATCGCTGGGCGCCGCGGCATCGCGGTGATCGAGGACACGGCCCAGGCAACGGGTGCCCGCTACCGCGGCGACCGGTGTGGGACGATCGGCGATTTCGGCGCCTTCAGTTTTTACCCGAGCAAAAACCTGGGTGCCTGCGGCGACGGCGGGGCGATTTTCGTCCGATCGGAGAAACGACGGGAGACGCTCGCAATGCTGCGGAACTACGGACAACGAACGCGGTACAAGGCCGATCGCGCGGGGGGAGAGAACAGCAGGTTGGACGAGCTGCAGGCGGCGATACTGAATGCCAAGCTTGGCCACGTGGACCGCTGGATGCAGCAACGGCAGGAGCTGGTTGATCATTACCGGGGAAAAATACGCGAACGGAACCTGCCCCTACGGATGCAACAGGAGCATCCGGGAGGAACCGCGTCCACCCATCTTTTCGTCGTCAAACTGGCGGGTCCGGCGGAACGGGATGCGCTGATGACGTTCCTCCAGGAGTCCGGCATCCAGACGCTCGTTCATTATCCTTATCCGCTCACCGAGCAGCCGGCCTTTGCCCGCTATAAGCGGGGCGCCCTCCCGGTCTGCGAGGATCTCTGTTCCTCGATCCTATCCCTCCCCCTCCATCAGTACCTGTCGTTCGCCGATATCGACGTAATCATCGCGGTCATCGAGGATTTCTTCCGGAGGAGGTGAGCGGCATGAATGGAGGGCGCGGACCGATCAGCGCCCGCCTGACGGCGGCGTATGCCGGAGCGCGGAAAAAGGCAGCGAGCCGAATACGCGCCTCCCCAGGACCGATCCGGCATAGAGGAGCAGAAAACAGAGGCCATAGCAGAGACCGAAATTTCTGCGTACCACGGCGAACGACTCGCGGACGGCGTAGCGGCTGCTCACCCCTCCCGGCAAGGCATAGGCAGTCAGATCGTCGGCGTATGCAAACCGCGCCTTCGCTTTCAGAAGGCGCTGGTTGAAATCGTAATCTGCATAGACACGATAGCGCAGGTCAAAGGGCGGCGCGGGATGGACGCTTTTGCGGATCAAGAGGGCCTGGTGGTGCAGGGTGTTGAAGACCTTCAAAAGCGACCCCGCTTTGGAGCGGAACTCCCCACAGGTGCCGATCCGAACGTTTCCATAGATCACATCCGCCAAGACCAACCGTTCCATATCGGCCGGCAAGGAGATCAGCCGGTCGCCCGCACCCAGGAACAGCACGTAGCCGCTGTCGTCCGCAGCGGCCCAGCCCTTGTTCATGGCGTCGTACAGGCCCCGGTCCCTCTCACTCACCCAATAGCGCAGCCGGTCCGCGGAGCGCCTGATGATCTCCACGCTCCCGTCATTCGAGCCGCCGTCGATGATCACATACGCCAGGTTTTCGTACCCCTGGCCCAGCACGCTTTCGATCGTCTCCGCGAGATGCGGCGCGCCGTTGTACACCACCGTCACGACCGTAATCGCGGGTATTCCCGCAGCCATCGTCCCTCCGGTCTCCCTGCTCAGCGAAAGGGCATCCGATCCGCGAGGCAATCCCAAGAATAGGAAGCGGCGATCCTCTGCGCGTTCTCGCGGCATTGCGCGCGCGCGGACCGGTCGTCGGCCAGCGCGGTCACGGCGCGCGCGACCGCGCCGGCGTCGCCGCAGGGGACCGTGGTCCCGATCCCTTCCCGCTCGATCACCTCGGCCCAGCCGTCCCCCTGCGACGCGATCACGGGCAGTCCCGCCCAGAGATAATCGAGGATCCGGGTCCGGAAGGCGAACCGCGTTTCCAGGCCGTCCTTGTGCAGGCTGATCCCCGCGTCGGCCTCCAGGAGATACTCGGCCCGATCCGCGTAGGGGGTCCAGTCTTTATTCACGAACACGATCCTGTCGAGCAGGTCCTGCGTGCGCGCCTCGGCAAGAAAGGCCTCGGTCACGGCCATCTTGCGGCTGTCCGGGTTCGGCGGCCGGATGCCCGGGAAATAGGCCTTGATGTTCGAACGGGTCTTCGCGATCTCGGCGAGCGCGGCGAGCAGCGTAAAGGGGTCGAACCATTCCCAGATGCCGCCGCCCCAGACCAGGAGGAAGTCCGTATCCGCGATCACCGTTCCTCGCAGCACCCTCTTTTTCTTGACCGGTCCCGCGTCCGGCAGGCCGAAAGGCAGCACCGCGATCCGTTCCATCCGTTCCCCCCGGCCCCGGAGCGCCATCTGGCCGATCAGGAAATCCTTCTGCTTCTCGTTCGCCACGAGAAAGGCGTCGCCGAAGCGGATGATCAGGCGCTGGCGCATCCTCCAGAGGAAGAGCAGCAGCCCTTTCCCAATCTTCGCGCCGAGGGACGACGCCCGCCGTTCCAGGAATTCGAATATGACAGGATCGTACTGGTCGAAGACGATCGTTTTCCGGAAGAGGATGCAGAGCAGGATGGCAAGGGGCCGGCCGGGCAGGACCACGATCTCGGCGCGGCGGATCCGTGCGACGAGATTCCGGAACGACGCCCTGCCGACAAAGGAGAGCCCTTCGCCTGAGGCCCCGGGATCGACGCGCCGTGCGAGGAGCGCGGCCTTGTGTCCCTTGCGCGCAAGCGCCTGCGCCAGCTCTTGGGACCGGATGCCGGGGCCGGCCATGCGCGCGCCGATATGGTCGTTACAGATGAACAGGAAGGATCGCATCCCGGAGGGTGTTCATGCCGCCGGCGCGGCCCGGCCCTCGGCCCTGCGCGATAGCCGCCGGTCGACCTGCTCCAGGATCCCCTCGAATCCCGTAATGAAAACAATGATGAACCCGAGGGATGGCAGGTACAGGCGGTGTTCGAAAATGACGTCGAGGATCGGCACAAAGCTCTGGGTGGGCGACAGGGTGATGTAGAACCAGGCGATGCCGAAGGGGATCAGGGTCCATTTCTTCTTCGTGTAGAGCCAGTACCCCAGGGAGACCACGGCGATGTGCCCGATCGCCGAGAGCAGCGTGGGAAAGGAGAACAGGGACGTTGCGATGGGATAGCCGTAATCCAGGTTTTGATGGATCGGCAGGATCAGAAGCCGGATATAGGTCCACATGACGTTGCACGACGTAAGCAGGTAGGTCCAGGCCGTCAGCCCCTTCTGGCCCGAGATGCCGAACCCCGCGCCGGAAAGGCTCCCCGCGCTCATGGCATACGCGACGAACATCCACGGTAAGGCCGCAAGAGCGTAGGTGCCTGAGCGGGAGAAGACCGTTTTCAGCTTCCCGTCGGCGAGGAAAACGTAGTCGTATGCAATGAGCATTGCAGGAAGCGTAACGGCCCACTCCTTCGATCCCATTGCCAAAAGCGACATGACGAAAACGCCGATCTTATGCCGGATTTTCCCGCTCTCCGCTGCAGCGATGAAAAACAGGAACGCGGCTAGATAAAAAAAAGCGGCCAGGAGCTCGGTCCTGGTGATGATATACGTCACGGACTCGGTCTGAATGGGGTGCAGCGCGAACAGCAATGCGCCGAAGAGCGCCATGCGGGGCGCCTGGGCGCCATAGCGCGTTCTGAGCGACGGAAGCGTCAGAGTGCGGAGCAGGAAGAGATAGACGAAAAAGCTGTTCGCTATGTGAAATGCAATATTAAAGATATGCCAACCGATAACGTCCTGCCCTCCCAGAGTATAGTTAAAAAGAAGCGAGAGGTTGACCACGGGCCGGGTGCCGTTAAACTGGTCCTTGAAGTGCTGCCACGTCAGGCTCTTGAGCGAAGTGTTCTCCACGATCGTTTGGTTGTCGTCGAAATGGAAGCTCGAATGGAGCGTGTTCGAGTATGCGGCGAAGACCAGCACCGCGATCACGGCAAGGGCGATCAGGGCGCCTCGACGTCCCGCGAAGATGCGGTTGATCGTGTCCTGCAACGGTTGCTTGAACATCCCTTCCTCCTGCAGCGCAGCGTCGCGCGTGCGGAAAATGTAACACGGACACGCGGCAAAGTAAAGGCATTTTCTGCGAATGGGAGCGGCGGGGAAAACCGCATGCGGTCGCTGCGCTTGACTCCGCGCCTGCCGCATGCTAGTGTATGCAGCGCACGGTCACGCGCCCCCGGAGACTTTCCATGCCCCCCATCATCGAGATCAGGAACGTCACGAAACGCTATCCCGGCATAACGGCCGTGGATGATCTGAGCCTCAGCGTCGAGCAGGGCATCTGCTTCGGCCTCCTCGGCCCGAACGGCGCGGGCAAGACGACCCTGGTCGAGATCATCGAGGGCGTGACGCCGGCGGACGCGGGCCTGGTGCTGTACAAGGGCGCTCCCGCAGGGGACCGGTTCCGGAAAGAGGCGGGCATCCAGTTCCAGGTCACGGCGCTCCAGGAGTTCCTGACCGTGCGCGAGACCCTGCGGCTCTTCCGCCGCCTCTACCCGCGCGGAATGGACGAGGCGGAGATCGTGCGGCTCTGCAGCCTGGAGGAATTCCTGGACCGCGATGCGCGCAAGCTCTCGGGCGGCCAGCGCCAGCGGCTCCTCATGGCCCTGGCGCTCGTGAACGACCCCGAGGTGCTCTTCCTCGACGAGCCCACCACCGGGCTCGATCCCCAGGCCCGGCGGCACTTCTGGGACCTGGTGGGTCTCATTCGCTCGCGCGGGAAGACCGTGGTCCTGACCACCCATTACATGGACGAGGCCTACACGGTCTGCGACGAGATCGCGATCATGGACCGCGGCCGGATCGCGGCGCGGGGAACGCCCGAGGAGCTCCTGAAGCAGCACTTCGGCGATGTGGTGCTCCAGTTTCCGGAGGCGGACGTGGCGGGCAGGCTCGCCGGCCTGGACCTCTGCACGGCGCACGAGTCCGGCTGGTGCGAGATCCAGACCAACGACGTGGACGCGACGGTGCGGCTGCTCCTGGAGCGCGGCGTTTCGCTCGGCCGCATGAACATGCGCTCCTGGAGCCTCGAGGACCTGTTCATCGCGCTGACCGGGAAGAAGATGAGGGGCTGATGAAGAGATTTTTCGCCATCCTGCACGCCCGGAACATGGAGTTCCTGCGGGACAAGTCGTCGTTGGGCTGGAACATCCTGTTCCCGCTCCTGCTCGTCGCGGCCTTCGCCTTCGTCTTCTCCGGCCCGCCCCGGGCCATGTTCAAGGTCGGCGTCGTGGGCGACCCCCACGCGCTCCCGGCGGGGCAGCGGGGATTCTTCCAAACCAAGTACGTGCAGTTCATCCCCGAAACGGACCTCCCCGCGGCGATCAAGAAGGTGGAGCTCTTCGAGCTCGACCTGGTGGTGGACGTGCGCGCCGGGAAGCGCTACTGGGTCAACGAGAACGCGCCGAACGGGTACGTGCTCGAGCGGATGCTCACGGCGGCTGGCCCCGCGGGCTACAAACGGATCGCGGTCTCGGGCCACCGGCTCCGGTACGTGGACTGGGTCCTGCCCGGCATGCTGGCCATGAACATGTTGTTCTCTTGCCTCTTCGGCGTGGGCTACGTGATCGTCCGGTACCGGAAGAACGGCTTCCTCAAACGCCTGAAGGCCACGCCCCTCACGCCCTTCGAGTTCCTCCTGGCACAGATGACATCGCGCCTCATCCTGATCCAGGCCATCACCGTGGCCGTGTACGTGGGCTGCAACGCCTTCATCCACTTCACGATGCGCGGCTCCTACGTCACCCTCTTCCTCGTCTCGCTCGTGGGCGCGATCTGTCTCATCTCCCTCGGCCTCCTGGTCGCGTCCCGGCTTTCGAGCGAGGAGCTTGCCGGCGGGCTCCTGAACCTCATCACCTGGCCCATGATGCTCCTGTCCGGCGTCTGGTTCTCGCTCGAAGGGACCAACCCCGTGGTCCGCAAGATCGCGCTCTTCCTGCCCCTCACCCACGTGGTGGACGCGGCGCGCGCCGTCATGATCGAGGGTGCGGGCATCGCGGGTATCGCGCCGCAGCTCCTCGTCCTCACGATCATGAGCGCGATCTTCCTCGCCCTCGGTTCGCTTATCTTCAAGTGGGAATAACCAGGACTACCACGGACGCGACCGGACCGGGCGCCCCTCTGCATTCATCTGCGGATACCAGAACCATAATATCTTTTTTTATCCACAGATGGCCGCAGATAACCGCAGATAAAAAAATAAACAAAACCTCAGGGATAAAAACGATTCCCTCTACCTAAATCTGCACTATCAGCGAATAAGAGAATCCTGAATTCCTATTACTTCCCCGGGGCGAGCGAGCAGACCTCGTCCACGGACGCCTTCTCTTCCAGGAGCCGCTTGTTGATGTCGATGGCGGCGGCAGCGCCCTCCCCTGCCGCGATCACGACCTGGTCATTGCCCGTGTTGAGCGGGCCCACGATGTACAGGCCGCTCCGGGAGGACTCGAAGGAGCTGTTCACCGCGTACCGGAACCCCGCGGCGTCCTTCCGGAGGTCAAGCCCCGCGAGGTATTCGTCGTTCAGCCGGACGCCGAAGGAAACGAGGATCGCCTCGCAGGGAATCCGCCTGCCGCTCTGGAGCTCGATGCCGGCCACGGCATCTTCACCGAAGACGCCCATGGGCTCCTCGGTGATCACGGCGATCCCCTCGTCGGCAAGCACCTCGGCGGCCGAATCGGGCAGGGAAAAACGAACGGGGAGGAACGTCACGTCCGGCGTGTAGAGCCGGCGCACCGCGATCGCCAGGTTGACCGCCTCCATGCGGTCTCCCATGACCACGGACTTCCTGCCCGTCATCGCGTACCCGTCGCAGTCGATGCAGGTATAGAAGCCCGCTCCCAGGAAGCGGACCGCGTTCTCGATCGGCGGGATGACGTCGGAGATCCCCGACGCGGCAATGACCGTGCGCGCTTGGTACGCGCCCTTTTTCGTGGCCACGGTAAAGAACCGGTCCTTGCGCACCGAAACGACCAGGTCCCGCTCGATCCGCACGTTGAACCGCTTCGCCTGCTCCACGCCCCGGGCGATGATCTCGCTGCCCGGGATCTCCCCCAGTCCCAGGATGTTCTCGATGTGCCGCGCGTGCCAGGTCCTTCCGCCGCTCCGGTCGATCAGCAGCACGTCGAGATTGTACCGCCCCAGGTAAATGGCGGCCTGCAGGCCCCCGGGCCCGGCACCGATGATGATACTGTCATAGATATGCTCTTCCATGCCTCTCACCTTCCTGAAAAACTCTCGATCCGCATTGCTCAAGACCTTTCCGCTCCTGGAAAAACGATAACACCCGGGAAGGGGGGTGTCAAGAAAGGGAGAGGAGACGAATCCGCTTTGATTTCAGGGCCCGGCAGGGTATGATGGGCTGCGCCCATCACCAACCGGAGGAGGCAGGAAGGCATGATGCCGATCGTGGATTACGGGCTCTGCGAAGGATGCGGGGCCTGCGCGGAACTCTACCCCAAGGTCTTCGAGATGCGGGACGAAAAGGCCTGGGTCATCGCCGCGGGACCGCTCGACCCCGCGCAGTACCCGGACCTCCCGAAGGTCTGTCCCTACCGCGCCATCAGCGTCGAATAGACCCGCTCTTCAGGCCCGCGCCAGCACCCGTGCGAGGAAGGACTTGGTCCTTGCCTGCCGCGGTTGCGAGAAGATCTCTTCCGGCGGACCGGCCTCGACGATCTCACCATCCGCGAACATGACGACCCGGTCCGCGACCTCGCGCGCGAAACCCATCTCGTGCGTCGCGATCAGGGTGGTCATCCCCTCTTCCCGGACCAGGTCCCGGATCACCGCCAGCACCTCGCCGACCGTTTCCGGGTCGAGCGAGGCCGTGGGCTCGTCGAACAGCATGGCCCGCGGCTTCATGGCCAGGGCCCGGGCGATTGCCGCCCGCTGCTGCTCGCCGCCCGAGAGCGTCTCCGGCCGGTTCCCCGCCCGATGCGCCAGGTTGATCCGCTTGAGAAAGGCCTGCGCCTCCGCTTCCGCCTTGGTGCGATCAACACCCAGGACCTGTACCGGCGCCTCGACGATGTTTTCGAGCACCGTCATGTGCGGAAAGAGGTTGAACTGCTGAAAGACCATGCCCACCCGCAGCCGCACCTGCCGGGTGGATTCGTGGTCCTTGCGGGAAGGCCTCTTCCGGTTCAGCGAATGGTGTGCGATCGCGTCCACCTCGATCTCCCCCGCTTCGAAAGACTCCAGTCCGTTCACACAGCGCAGGAAGGTGCTCTTGCCGCTCCCCGACGGTCCGATGAGCGCCTCCACCTCTCCCCGGGCCACGTCCCGGGGAGAGGTGGTGG